>JBKJIV010000050.1:0-17596 GCA_046598365.1 Polaromonas sp.
CATGGTGATCACCTTTACATCCCTGCTGAAATTTTCAGCAGGACAGTGGAACACCCCTGTCAATTTTCGATCGGCACTCTCGACTTCAGACTGTCAATTTTCGGTCGGCGGTAACAACGCTATACAAACTTAGCTATTGCCGACGAGGATGTTCGCGAGTACTTGCGTTACTGCATGAAGAATTTGTATGTGCGCGAATGTGCAAACACATTGTTATTTCTGTCTCATCACAGCGGAAACAGCGTCGTCCTTGACCACATAGTGATTGCTTTGAATGAGCATTTTTCGCGGAATACGCCCGTTTCAATGTCCAAAAAGGATGTTGAGAAAGTGGCACTTTTAATTGCAAAAGCACCCACCATTAAATATAAAGCTCAGAAGCCCGAGGAATACCGACGTGAGTTAGCAAGAAGACGTGATGCGGAGAGTTCGGATCAGGATGGATTGGTAGATAGCCCAAATGCAGAACAAAAGCCTAGAGACGCTTTTCAGGAGATGGTGAGTCTCAACAAATCCATTGAAATCGCCGGCGCACTGTTAACGCATCAGTATTCAAACTATTCCCGCGAGAAAAAGAACGCCGCTGTTAAAGCAATATTCGATGGATCACTTAGAGCCATTCGCGAGTTTTACACATTCTTTGAAGACAACTCCGAAGAATTGGTACGTGCAATCAGTATCAAGTGGAGTAGTAGTCACAACGGCCCGACAGCCCATCAAGCCGAGCAGCAAACACGTTTGGCGATTGGATTGTTGCTTAAAGCCATCGGAACAATGTTCGTCACAAAAGCTGGAGTTCACGTTACTGCCCGAGCTGTATCCAGTAATGTCAGCGACGTGATGGGCACGTCGCCTTCGTGTGCATATCGGTTGATTCGACTTGCGCAGGATTTGCAGAAGCCGACCAGGCTACCGCGCTTAGAGATAAAAAAACTTGTGAGTGAGGAGTCAGAGAACCCGTGCGTGATGGGAGTGCTTCAACTTTTGGTACTTAATCGGATGTACATGTACGAGACCGACCATGACGACAGGGACTGGGCAATAAGTACATTTGAGGTGAGTGGGAATGCAAAGGGCATTGAACTTAAGCACGGGAAGACAAAGCGGTGGGGAACCAGCATATAAAATTTGAAGCCGCTTTAGAGTGGATGCACATTTTCAAATGGGCAGCAACGGATGCCACCCTCGATGATGAACCGGCACCACGACAAAAATCCGTCTTGGCTGCGCCAGCCGAAGCTTGGGCAAGCTCCAAACCGAAGCCGAGTGCGGCAAGTAGCTTTTTCGTCAAGGTCGATGAATTGCACCGAATATGTAGAAGAGAAGACCAACATAGCCAGCCAAAACTCCTACAACCTTTGCGCTAAAAAATATAGCGGGAATAGTGTTGATCCATATAGGCGCACTTACAAGGTCTTCTAGCCCCCCCCATCGCTATCCCACTTCTGAGGCTCCAGCTTCAATTCGCCGACTACCTTTACGTTGTTGGCATCCAAACGCTAACCCACAATTGATAGGCAGCCGAAAGTGGCTCAGCTTGTTCACGACTTTAAAAATCTGTGGTTTCAATCTAACACGCTGCTAAGCCGCATGGATGCTAGGCCACTGTTCACGACTTTATTAACCTGTTCACGACTTTAATTGCACGGAATAATTTGTTTGCGCATCTCTAGCGCAAAAGCCCAGACGTAAACGGGGGTCTGTCCTACGTTTTTTTGTAAGCAACGGTGCGAAGCTTCGATTGGGGGCTATTTCGGCTCCAAAGGATGCACCATGACATATCTCTCACACACTCACCGTATCGTGGCTTTGGCGATTACATCGCTGCTTGTCGCTGGCCCCGCACTTTCCAAGGGCAAGGATGACGACAACGGCAACGGCAACAATGGAAAAGGCAATGGCAAGCATTCCCAAAAGTTCGAGAACAAGGCGAATAAGCAGCAAGTAAAAGACTACAACAAGGCCGAAAAGCGCGAACGCAAAGAGATTCAGGCAGGCACCTATTTCAATGACCAGCAACGCACCGTGGTTCGCCAGTACTACACGCAAACCTACACCAATGGCAAAAGATGCCCCCCGGGCTTGGCTAAAAAGAACAATGGCTGCATGCCCCCGGGCCAGGCCCGTAATTGGGTAGTTGGCCAGCCAGTGCCCAGTGGCGTAACGGTCTATTCCGTGCCGCAGCAAGTGATCGTGCAGCTACCGCCTGCCCCTTACGGCTATCGCTATTCCCGCATCGGCGGCGACATCGTTTTGGTGCAGCAGCAAAACAACCTGATCGTGGACATCATTCAAGGTCTGTTCGGCAGCTGATGCAACGCGCGCTTTGCGCGCGGAGTTGATGCTGGCTCTGCATCAACCAATCAGAAACCCCACAGAGGCAGCCACCTGCCGCTGTGGGTTCCGCTCAGCCAGCCCGCTGTTCGCACTTCACAAAAGTGTTTACGGCTTTAACTGCGCAGAAGGGCTGGGGTTCGCTGACAGCTGAAGCACCCGTTGAATGGTGTTGAGCAAATCGGTGTTGGAGGTGGAAGCCTTGACCAGCATGGCGTCGGGCCTGACCCGTGAGCGGGGAAGAACCTCGCTGGCCGAAAAAACAATCAGTGAGGGACGCGGCTGAAGAGCGTCGATCAATTCAACCAGGTCCCAGCCCGACTCATGCCCCAGCGTAAGGTCTAGCAGCACCAGATCGAAGGTCTTGGTCTGCAGGCAGGCTCTGGCTTGCGCCAAGGTGTTTGCAAACTCAAACGTGGCCAGATCACCGGCAATGGCCGAGGTGATGTGCTGGATGTCCGGGTCGTCTTCCACATGCAGGATGCGCGGCTTGCTTCCACGGAGCTCGGCAACCGCGCGCTGCATCGAAGCTACCAGTCGGTTTTCGTCAATGGGTTTGGTTAGCCACTCCATCACGGACGATGGTTTATGGCTGAACTGAAGTTGCCCTTCACCAGCGAGTGCAGATATCACCACCACGGGCAGGTCCCGGGTTTTTTCGTTGTCCCGCAGCGTATTGATGAAGTCGCCCCTCTTTTGCCCCGGCAGCTTCAGATCCAGCGTGATGGCGTCGTACCTGCCGCGCTCCAGAAGGGCAAAGGCCTGCTCCACGTCATGAGAAATGTCGGAATCGAACCCGGCCTTGTCCAGCATCATGCTGATCAGCCTGGCGACATCGCGGTCGCCGTCGCAAATGAGAATGCGGGAGCGGGGAGGCGGCGGCGCCGCGCGCAGTTGAAAGCCCGCCACGGTTGCGGAGTCGTCGTGCAGGGGCAGCTCGAAGAAGAAGGTGCTTCCCGCGCCGAGCTTTGTATCAAAGCCAATGGAGCCGCCCAACTTTTCCACGATCGCACGGGAGATATTCAGGCCCAGACCGGTACCACCCTTTTGCCGCGCGTCGGACGAGTCCGCCTGCGAAAACTTCTGAAAAATACGGCTGCGGAATTCTTCCGCAATACCTGGGCCGTTGTCTTGCACCTCCACCCGCACACCCGATTCCGCGCGTTTCACATGGACGGTCACCGCTCCGTCCTGCGGCGAAAACTTGATAGCGTTGGACAGCAGGTTGGTGACCACCTGGGTCAACCGGTCAGGATCGACCTTGACCACCCAGGGACCTTCATCACAATTGAGCACCAACTTCACATTGCAGGCAATCGCATAACCTTGGTTGGCCGCCACCGCTTGATCCAGCAAGGAGCGCAATTCAAGGGGCTGCAGTTCCATACGCATGTGGCCGGATTCCAGTTTCTCAATGTCCAGGATGTCGTTGATCAGCCGGATCAGGCGCTCACAGTTGTTTTTGGCAATGGTAATAAGCGTCTTCGCGGTATCCGGCAACACGCCAGCCATTCCGCCGGTGACCAGGCCAAGCGAACCGCGTATGGAGGTCAGCGGCGTACGCAATTCATGGCTGACCGTGGATACGAACTCACTTTTTAATGTGTCGATGCGCTTGAGTTCGGTGATGTCTGTGCCCAGCGAATAAAAGCCGATCACTTCATCTCGCTTTGCGCCATCCCCATAGCGGGGGAAATAATTCACCATGTAATAGCGGTGGCCACCGCGGGCCACTTTTTGTTCGCGTTCGTATGTCACCGGGTAACCGGACAGCACTTCTTCCACCTTGGGCCGCAGGAATTCGTAATATTCCTCGCCCATCAGATCGCGCATCGTTCGCCCGTTGAGTTGATCGGCAGAAAGCCCAAAAGTCTCGCGGTAGGCTTTGTTGTGAAAGCGGCAGCACTGCTCGGCATCGACATAGGCGAGCAGCGCGGGCACGTTGTCGATGAGTTCGCTCAGCAACACCGAGCTTGCCCCTTGCTGCCTCAGCAGTGTGGACTGGCTCTCAAGCTGGTGCGTCAAGGTCTCGTTGAGGCGGCTTAACTCGACAATACGGTCTTCGAGAGCCTGGTCTTTTTCCTTCATCGCTAGCCTTGTTCCTTGGCGTTCTGACTCAGCCCCATCGCTGCGCAGGGTGATCAGTATGTGCTTTCCTGCGCTGAAGAGGCGAGGTCGTTCACGAATTCCGGGTTATCACCTAGGCTTGGCTCACGTCCTCTGGACGGCTGAAAGGCAGTTCAGTGATGGTGCCCGTGCTCGCCATGCACGTGGCGGTGGGCAATTTCTTCTTCGCTGGCGGCGCGCACCTCTGTCACGGTCAGGTTAAAGCGCAGCGCCTTGCCGGCCAGCGGATGGTTGCCGTCCAGCATGACGGTGTCGCCCTTGATCTTGGTGACCGTGAAAGCGTGTGTCTGCCCGTCGTCACCCCGGCCTTCCAGTTGCCCGCCCACCTTCACACCCGGTGGAAACTGGCTTTTGGGAATGGTTCTCACCAGGCCTTCGTCGCGCAGACCAAATGCGTCCGCGGGTTGCAGTTCCAGCGTGGTCTGGTAGCCCTTGGTCTGCCCGTTCAGTGCCTCCTCAATTTTGGGCAGCGTGTTGCCATAGCCGCCGTGCAGGTAGACCATAGGCTCGCTGCTTTCCTCCACTATTTTTCCCTGGAGATCAGTGACTTTGAAGCGCAGCGTGACAGCAGTGTCTTTTTCGATTTTCATGGCTTGAACAGATTGGATGAATAGGTTGGTCAATACCGGATTTTCGCACCGCCCGGGAGCGGATGACAACGAGGCGCTTCAGACGAGGAGTTTTTTGGCCGAGGTGCTCAGCGCCACCGTGATGGCGTCGAGCACGTCGGATTCCAGATTCCAGCAGTGCCAGTAAAGCTGGGTAGCCAAAACATGCCGAGGCGCAACATTGACCAATGCTCCGGTCTGGATGAGCCCGCGCACAAGCAGTTCAGGCACCACACTCACACCCCAGCCCGCCAGAGCGGCCCGAACCTGCCCCTCTGAGCTGGGCACAAACAGCTGGCAGAGGCCAATGTTTTTGAGCCCCAAGGCCTTGGCAACAAAATCCCGCTGCATATCGTCTTTGCGATTGAACGCGATATAGGTGATATTGCGAAAATTGGAAGCATCCAGGCCGCCGGAGAGGTGGTTTTCCAGATACGCCGGCGTTGCAACCGCCACGTAATTCATGGCGCCAAGTCCGGTCATCTTGCAGCCGCGCAAGGGTTGCTTCAGCGTTGTCACACAGCCCAGCACCTGGCCCTCTCGCAGCCAGTCGTGTGTGAAGTCCTGGTCGTCGGCGATGATTTCAATGGGAAGACCCTGCGTAACCAAATCGGTCAAGGCGTCCAGCGCCCAACTGGCGATGCTGTCTGCGTTGATGGCAATTGAAATACGCCCATCCTCACGAATGCCGCCTGATGCCCCCGGAGCCAGTTCCTTGAGGTCACGCTCCAGATCTGTACGTATCAGGCGGAGCTGCTTGGCATGCTTGAGCAGCAATCGGCCCGCTGAGGTTGCCTGCAGCGGTCGGCTGCGCACGATGAGGATGGCGCCTACCTGGCCCTCCAGAACCCGCAGCCGTTGCGAGATGGCCGACTGCGTCACGCTCAGGCGTTGCGCCGCACGTTCAAAGCCACCTTCTTCAATGATGGCGGCCAGGCATTCCAGCGCAAGGGGATCGTAAATAGTCATACGGACTCCATTAGTGGTTCTAATGATTTGCTAAAGAGTTTATCCATGCTGTTCATTTAACGCAAGTTGATTCAAACTGCGACCCATGGAAATCATCGTTCTCGGCGCCGGAATTATTGGAATCAACACCGCGTGGCACCTCGCCAACCGTGGGCATGAGGTGACGGTGATTGAGCGCCAGCCCGGCGCCGCGCTGGAAACCAGCTTTGCCAATGCGGGGCAAATCTCGGTGAGCTACTGCGAGCCGTGGGCCAGTCGGGAGGCGCCTGCAAAGCTTGTGAAGTGGATGTTTCGCCGTGACGCGCCCCTTTTGTTTCGTCCCAAGCTGGACTGGCGCCAATGGCGCTGGGGCTTGCAGTTTTTGAGCCAGTGCAACGACGCAGCTTTCAAGCGCAACGTGGAGCAGCTCGTGGCCTTGGGTGCCTACAGTCATGAGGCCCTCAAAGACGTTGTGGATACAACCGGTATTGACTACAACCGCTTGGAGCGCGGTATTGCCCACTACTACACGGATCAAAAATCGTTTGATCTGGCTGCAGATGCGGCCGTGCTGATGCAGGGCTTTGGCGTGCAGCGCCAGGTCATCAGTCGCGATGAGTTGCTCAAGCTGGAGCCTGCCTACCGCTCGTTTGCAAACCAGATAGTCGGCGCCACCTACACCGCCAGTGATGAAAGTGGCGATGCACGCGTGTTCACCCGGGAGCTGGCAGCCAAGTGCGAGGCGCTGGGTGTGCGTTTTCTGTATGGTCACGACATCGTGCGACTGGAAAAGCTGGGGCAGACCCTCGCGGCGGTCAAAATCAGGCAACGCAGTACCGGGCTGGAGCGCTCGTGCAATGCCGATGCCTTTGTGGCTGCCTGCGGCTCTTATACGGCGCCTTTGCTGCAAACGGTTGGTGTGGACTTGCCCATCTATCCAGGCAAGGGTTACAGCGCAACATTCAAACTGCTCAAGCCCAAGCTTGCGCCCTACGTCAGCACGATAGACGACGAAGTCAAATGTGCGATCACCCGCCTGGGCGACAGTCTGCGGGTAGCAGGGACGATTGAGGTAGCCGGCTACGACCTGACGCTGGAAACGCCGCTTGCCAAAGCCAGGTGCCAAATGCTGGCCGACCGTATTGAGCAGGTCTTGCCCGGCGTGTGCGACACCCGCAGCGTGGCAGAGGGCGGGCAGCCCGACTACTGGGCCGGACTCAGGCCTGCGACGCCTACCAACATTCCCTTTATCGGCAAAACCAGGGTGAACAAGCTGTGGGTCAACGCGGGCCATGGAACCCTGGGCTGGACCCACGGCGCCGGCTCAGGGAAAGCTTTGGCGGAGTTGATGGACGGTCAACGCCCGGGACTTTCATTCAAATTTCTCGGAGATTCGTAAGCACCTGAAACTCCTACGCGCGGGCTGGTCCTTGTCCGACAGTTGCGTTTTGCCAAGTGGCTATTCTGGTTTGAGCATCAGTTTTCGCTGGTGAAATTCAATTATCAGGAGCCTCCATGACAACCGTTTCCAGCATCATGACCCGCGACGTGCGGGTCCTTTCTCCTTCTGACTCACTCCGTCATGCGGCGCAACTGATGGACGAACTGAATGTCGGCGTGATTCCCGTCTGCAATGGGAAGAAACTGGTCGGTATGGTGACAGACCGCGACATCACCCTGCGCGGCGTCGCAAAGGGCTTGGCCTGTGAGGACACACCCTTGTCAGTCATCATGACCGAGGAAGTTCTCTGGTGCTTTGAAGACCAGGCTGTCAGCGAAGTGCTGGAGAAGATGGGTGATGCCCAGATCAGGCGCCTGCCCGTCGTTGATAAGGATAAACATCTCGTTGGCATTTTGTCCCTGGGGGATATTGCCGCCAAAACGAAGGAAAAAGCGGTCGCGTCCGTTCTGCAAGATATTTCCGAACCTTCAGCGCCCGACCTCACCGGCGTGCCGGCCACGAGTCTATCGGGCGGTTAATCCGGGGAGGGGGTGTTGCCCCCAGCAAACCGCGCGGCGTTGCTGGCTGCAGGTGTGTGCCGACCCCTGTTGAGGGGTTCGCGCGTGATCCCCACGAGGCACAATAAGGCCCGTACACACTTGTTTTTGCAGCATGCACACCACCGCACTCGTCCTTTTTTCAGGGGGGCAGGATTCCACCACCTGTCTGGCGCAAGCGCTCTCGAAATATGAGCGCGTGGAAACCGTGGCTTTTGACTATGGCCAGCGGCACAGCGTCGAGTTGCAGGCCCGTCTGCAAGTGCTGCGCGAGATCAGGTCACAGTTTCCCCAGTGGGCCTCCAAAATGGGCGAAGATCATTTGCTCGACTTGGCAGTCTTGGGCCAGGTCAGTGAAACCTCTCTCACCCGCGACACCGCTTTCAAAATGGAAAGCTCAGGCCTTCCCAACACCTTTGTACCGGGCCGCAACCTGCTGTTTTTGACATTAGCTGCAGCGTTGGCCTATCGACGCGATTTGCAGGTGCTGGTAACCGGCGTGTGTGAGATTGATTTTTCAGGCTACCCCGATTGCCGCGACGACACCATCAAGGCCATGCAACTGGCGCTGTCGCTGGGCATGGACAAACGGTTTTTGATCGACACACCTTTAATGTGGATAGACAAGGCCGCCACCTGGTCGCTGGCGTATTCGCTCGGCGGGCAGCCGCTGGTGGAGCTGATCATCGAGCACACCCACACTTGTTATATGGGCGACCGTGAGCACCGTCATGCCTGGGGTTATGGCTGCGGCCAGTGCCCGGCCTGCGACCTGCGCGCGCGTGGGTTTGCTGCTTACAGTGCGGCGCTGCCCAAGCCGTAGTCGCGTTTGATTTGGGTGGTTGGTGTGGCGGGAATCATGAAGAAGTTGCCTTGAGCTGGTACAGCGCCGACGAGCCTTCCGGTAATTTTTCCAGCTCCCAGCGCTTGTTGTGATAGGTCGCGACCGCGGGCCGGTGGGCGATGGAAACAATCGCACCACCCGCTTGTTTCACCTGGGCGATCAGCCGTTCGTACAGCGTTTTCTCCGCCGCTTCGTCCAGTGCGCTGGTGGCCTCGTCGGCAAACAGCCATTTTGGTTTTTTCAGCAACACACGGGCAATGGCCAGTCGCTGCTGTTCACCACCTGAGAGCTTCTGGCTCCAGGCATCTTCATCATCAAGCCGTGGTTTGAGTTGCGGCAGCAAGGCGTCGTCCAAGGCCTGGCGCAAGGCTTCGTCGGTGTAGCTGCTGGCCGGTTGCGGGTAGGCCAGCGCATCGCGCAGCGTGCCGTTGGGGAAGTAGGGCCGCTGCGGGATAAACATGGCATCAAGCGGCAAGCTGGTGCGGCCACGGCTGAACGGCCAGATGCCGGCAAAAGCGCGAAACAGCGTCGATTTGCCGCTGCCTGACGGACCTTTAACCAGCACGCTGTCGCCCGCTTCGGCATGTAATGACAGGCTGGAAAGCAAGACTGATCCGTTGGGCAGCGCAAGCGTCAGGTCTTGCGCGTCAAGCGTGTTGCCGCTTGCAATTGCTGCTGAATTAATAGCTGACTGTTCTCGTCCGGCGACAGTCAACTGCACAAAACTCTCTTCAAAACTGGTCAGACGGTCTGTGGTGGCCCGCCAGGCAGCCAGACTGCTGTAGTTGTCGACAAACCAGCTCAGCGAGTCTTGAACCCGGCCAAACGCCGAGGAGATCTGCATCAGCTGGCCCAACTGAATGGCGCCACTGAAAAAACGCGGTGCCGCCACGATGAAGGGAAACACGACCGCGGCCTGGCCGAAGAAGTTGGTAAACCAGATCAGGTTTTTTTGTTTTTTGATTAACGTCAGGTAGTTGCCAAGCACAGTGGAAAACCGGGAGTCGAGCTGCACGCGCTCAACCGCTTCACCTTTGTCCAGCGCAATCGATTCGCTGTACTCGCGCACCCGCACCAGGTGGTGTCGAAAGTCGGCCTCATAACGCTGTTGCAGAAAATTAAGTTTGATCTGCGGCCGCCCGATGTAATGCGTGATCAGGCTGCCGACCGCGCAATACAGCACCGCCATCCACACCATGAAGCCGGGAATGTTGAAGCTGCTGGCACCAACGGTAAAGGCAAAAGGGCCCGACAGCCCCCACAGAATGCCGACAAAACTCAGCAAGGTGACCACTGCATTAAGCAGGCCCATGCTGAGCGACACGGTGTAGGTGGTGAAGAGGTTCAGGTCTTCCTGAATGCGCTGGTCAGGGTTGTCGGGTGTGGCCGGGTTGCCGCCCGATTCGGCATAACGCGCAAGCTCCATTTTGTAAAACGCGTGGTCGCTGAGCCAGCGTTGCAGGTAGTGCGCCGTCATCCACGCGCGCCAGCGGATCTCCAGCAGTTGCGTCAAATAGAAGCGGTAGACCGCGATGATGATGAAGGCAAACGCCAGGTAGGTGAAGCGGCCAAGCTGCTCCCAGAACACGGGTTGGTTTTTCTCTTGCAGCGCGTCGTAAAACACGCGGTTCCATTCATTGAGCAACACCAGCATGTAAACGGCAGCCAGGTTGAGCACAACAATGGCCAGCAGCAAACCGCGCGCCTTCCATTTCTCTTCTGACTGGAAGTAGGGGCGCGTCAGCGCCCACGCCTTGCGACAAAATTCCCGGAAACTGTTGAGTTTTCCGGCGCCAGTTAGGGATTGGTTCATCGCTGCAAGCCTCTGTAAAAGTATCAGGACAATTGATTGGACACACCGCTGACCACATGGCCCGAGGGCACGTGCTGCGAGGCTGAGTTGACGTGGCCGGTCTGGTCATCAAAGAAAAAATCGGGTTCAAACTCGCGCAAAAATTCACCCTTGGGCAAGCCGCCCAGAAACATGGCTTCGTCAACCTCGATGTTCCAGTCCATCAGCGTGCGGATGGCGCGCTCATGCGCTGGTGCGCTGCGCGCCGTGACCAGCGCCGTGCGTATGCGCATATGCGAGGTTCCAACCTGCTGCAGCCGGTGCAGCGCCTCCAGCAGCGGCTTGAAAGGGCCAGCCAGCAGCGGTTGCGCGGCCTTGTCGCGCTCATGCGCCTGAAAGGCCGACAGGCCTTGCGACTGGAACACGCGCTCGGCTTCGTCTGAAAAAATAACCGCGTCACCGTCAAAGGCTATGCGCACTTCGTGCGGGTGTTTGTCGCTGGCGTGGGCTGATTGGGGGTATACCTGAGCTGCGGGCACGCCAGCCGCCAGCGCGTCGCGCACATCGCTCAAGTGGGCTGACAAAAACAGGTTGGCGTGCAGGGGCTTGAGATAGCGCCAAGGTGCCTCACCACGGTTGAAGGTTCCGCGCTGGATGTTCAGGCCGTAATGCTGGGCCGAGCGGAACACGCGCATGCCCGACACCGGGTCGTTGCGCGAGAGGATGACCACTTCGACACGCTGCGCCAGTTTCGCGGTCGGGGAGGCGTCGTCCAGGCTGTCCGGTGCATTGTTGAAGGCCAGCAGCTTTTTGACGAGCGAAAAGGCCACGCCCGGTTTGGCCGGCACGTCGAGCCGGTCCAGCTGCAGTTGCATATAGGCGGCGTCCTGTTTGCGACCCGGCTCGGGCGTCTGCACCAAGCCATCTTCAAACACCCGGTTTTCTTCTTCAAAGTCAAACAGTGCGCGCGATGAAATCGCCACCACCAGTTGTCCGTCCAGATTTGCTGCCATGGGTTGCTCGTTCCCTTCAAAGGCTTACTGTAACGCCGGCTTTCATTTCCCCAATTTGTCATCCCGGCCTTGAGCCGGGATCCATGCCGCATGAACTACTGCTCAGGTCAGTCTTGTGTTTGAGAGTCAGGCAGCGCCATTGCCCGCAGGCGGTACCTTCCACCGGCCATTGCCCCGCGTCGGCGACCTGACGGATACCCTTCGCCACCAACTGTGCAGCGCGGATGATGCCCGCATGGGTGATCCAGACAGCGTCGTAGCCCGCAGGCAACTCGTCAAAGGCTTGCGCCACGCGCGCCATCACGCCGTTTGTACTTTCACCATCGCCGCCAACCGCATACTCGCCAAAGTTGGCCGTCCAGTCGTCGAACTCCTCACGCGCGATGGTTGCCCACGGTCTGCCTTCCCAATTTCCAAAATTCATTTCCTGCAGGCGGGCATCGGCTTGAAGGCTTAAATCGGGCCTCAGCTCCATCAATACCTCCGCAAGCTGCGTACATCTTTGCAGCGGTGAGGTGCTGACCACCGCGTTGGGTGGAAGCTTTGCCGCGAGTGCTTCTGCGCATTGCCGGGTGGCTTCAGGGTCGGCTGCTACGTCGAGTGCGCCGTAACACATGCCGGGCTCGAGCAGCACCTGGGCATGACGCACCAGCCACAGGGTCATGGAAAACTGACCGCCAGACCGAGATAAAAGGCGATTTCGCAGACCTGCTGCGTCGCGCCCAAGCAGTCGCCGGTGAAGCCCCTCAGGCGGCGCGTGAAAAGTCGGCCCATCCACAGCAGGGCAATCACGGAGACACTGCAAGCCACTGCCAAATGAATGGCTGGAAGTGCCCATGATGAAAGTGCAAGCGCCGCAAGACACCACACAAGACCGACAGCAAGGCTGGTTGGCGTGATTTGATCGGCCAAGGGTTTGGATTTGGAACTGGCGTTGTCTCCCACATGCGGCAGGGCGTAAATCAGCAGCAGCGGCAGTCCGCGCGAGACCACATGCGCGCTGAACAGCGCTGTGACGACCAGCCAACCGTTGAAGACAACTGCGGAATCTTCTTCCATTGGCAATGCGCTTTCCAGCGAGCCGAGCAGGCCCAGTAGCGCCAGCTTGCTTCCCAGCGCCATCACCAGCGCGATGGCACCGAAAGCGCCGACCCGCGAGTCTTTCATGATCTTCAGTGCCCGGTCCCTTTCCGCGCTGCCGCCGAGGCCGTCGGCAACATCGGCCAACCCGTCTTCATGAAAAGCGCCGGTCATCAAGACGGAAGCGACTGTCGACAGTGCAGCAGCAACCAGCGGCGTGAACGCTGTGGCAGGCAGCAAGGCCAGCAGCAGGGCGTAGGTCCCCGCAGCCACCGCACCGACAATCCAGCCTATGCCGGGAAAATGGGCGGCACTGGCGCGCAGCATGGCGGGGCTGTAGCCCACCCACTCGGCCAGCTTGCCGGTGATGGGGATGCGGGTGAAAAACTGGATGGCCAGCAGGAAATGGCGCAGAAACTGCATCTAGTTTTTCCCGCTGACCCCAGCCGACTCAAAACTCGCCATTTCCGCCAAGAAAAGCGCGGCCGACTGCAGCAGCGGCCAGGCCAGCAGTGCGCCCGTACCTTCTCCCAAGCGCATGCCGAGGTCCAACAGCGGTGTGGCCTGCAGATGCGTCAGCAGCAGGTGGTGGCCGCGCTCGGCCGATTGGGGGCAAAAAACCAGATAGTCCCGGGCCTCAGGTACCAGCGCGCAAGCAACCAGAGCTGCAGCGCCGGCAATAAAACCATCAACCAGCACCGCGCGGCGCTCGCTGGCGGCTTGCAGCATGGCGCCGCTCATCATGGCGATTTCAAAACCGCCGAGGGCGGCGAGCACGGGCAATACGCCTCTGACCTCGGCATGTTTCGCCAAAGCGCGCTCAAGCACTGCCTGCTTGCGCGCCAGCTGGGTGTCGTCCAGCCCTGTGCCGCGCCCAACCACGTCCCCGATAGGCACGCCTGCCAGCCGCGCCAGCAGCAGGGCAGCGGCGGAGGTGTTGGCAATGCCCATCTCGCCAAAAGCCACGACGTTGCCGGGCAGTCCTTTCATGACGGTCATGCCGGCTTGCAGTGCCCGTTCAGCCTGCGCCAGGGTCATGGCCGGGCCTTCGCAACTATTCTGCGTACCCGGCGCTATTTTTTGTTTGATCAATTGCGGGTGGTCGTCAAACTCTGCGGCCACACCGGCGTCAACCACGTGCAGGGCAAAGCCGTGCTGGCGCGCAAACACATTGATGGCCGCGCCGCCGGCCAGCATGTTGCCCACCATCTGCACCGTCACTGCCTGCGGAAAAGCGGAAACACCTTCCGCGGCGATGCCGTGGTCAGCGGCAAACACCACCATTTGCGGCGATGTAAAAGTGATGGCCTCGCTGCGCTGAATCAAGCCCAGTTGCAGCGCCAGCGCCTCCAGCTGGCCCAGCGCGCCCAGCGGTTTGGTTTTGTTGTCGATCTTGTGCTGCAGGCGCTCTTGCAGCGCTGCATTGCGAGTGGACTCAATGCGTGGCAGAAAGGACGGGACAGGCATTGAGGCGCCAGCGAAGGTCAAGAGGCAGCCTGCAAAAACAGGCGGTAAACCGGGTTGTCAGTTTCCTCCACATGCGGGTAGCCCAGCGTGTCCAGAAACGCCTTGAACTCCTTGTTGTCGGCCTTGGGCACCTGCAAACCGACCAGAATGCGACCGTAGTCGGCGCCCTGGTTGCGATAGTGAAAGAGGGAGATGTTCCAGCCCGGTTTCATCGCGCCTAAAAACTTCATGAGCGCCCCCGGCCGCTCGGGAAACACAAAACGCAGCAGCCGCTCGTTGCTTGAAAGCGCCGTGTGGCCGCCCACCATGTGGCGGATGTGTTCTTTGGCCAGGTCGTCATGGGTCAGGTCCAGCGCCTTGAAGCCGTGCTTGCTGAAGTTGTTGGCGATCTTGGTGCTTTCGCCTTTACCGTGGGTGGTCAGGCCGACAAAGACATGGGCTTCGCTGGCGTCGCTGATGCGGTAGTTGAACTCGGTCACGCTGCGCGGGCCACCGGGCAGCGAACCTATCAGCTCGCAAAAACGCCTGAAGCTGCCGCGCTCTTCAGGAATGGTCACTGCGAACAGCGCCTCGCGCTCTTCGCCCACTTCGGCTCGCTCGGCAACGAAGCGCAGGCGGTCAAAGTTCATGTTCGCGCCGCACAAAATGGCCGCGTAGGTTTCACCTTTGGTTTTGTGGGTGGCCACGTATTGCTTGATGGCCGCCACACTCATCGCGCCCGAAGGTTCAACGATGCTGCGCGTGTCGATAAACACGTCTTTGATGGCGGCGCACACGGCGTCGGTGTCCACGGTGATGAATTCGTCCACCAGCTCGCGGCTGATGCGGAAGGTTTCTTCCCCCACCAGCTTGACAGCCGTGCCGTCGGCAAACAGGCCCACATCTGGCAGCGTTACACGTTTGCCGGCGTCGACCGACAGCGCCATCGCGTTCGAATCGTTCATCTGCACGCCAATCACCTTGACCTCGGGCCGCACCGCCTTGATGTAGTTGGCCACGCCGGAGATCAGGCCGCCGCCGCCAATGGCCACAAACACGGCGTCAAGCGAGCCTTTGCCTATGGTCTGGATCTGCCGCAGGATTTCCATCGCGATCGTTCCCTGACCGGCAATCACGTCCGGGTCGTCAAACGGATGCACAAAAGTCAGGCCCTTTTTCTTTTCAAGCGTCACCGCGTGCAGATAAGCATCCGAATAGCTGTCGCCGTGCAGGATGACCTCGCCCCCCAGGGCCCTGACCGCATCGACCTTGACCTGCGGCGTGGTCACCGGCATGACGATCAGAGCGGGCGCGCCCAGCTTGTGTGCACCCAGCGCCACGCCTTGGGCATGGTTGCCGGCTGAGGCGCAAATGACGCCTTTTTTGAGCTGGGCCGCGCTCAAATGCGCCATCTTGTTGTAAGCGCCGCGCAGCTTGAAGCTGAACACCGCCTGCTGGTCTTCGCGCTTGAGCAGCACGGTGTTGTGTACGCGTTTGCTCAGGTTTTTGGCTGGTTCCAGGGCAGATTCCACGGCCACGTCGTAAACGCGCGCGGTCAGGATCTTTTTCAGGTAATCAGCCGGTTGCAAGCCCCGGGTTGACGCCGGAGTCGGCTTGACGGATGTTTTGGAGGTGGAATTTTTTTTGGGCAGCATATTTTCTCGCAGTGCCGAATGATAGGCCCAAGAAAAAAGGCCCAGTCCTTGCGAACTGGGCCTGTAAATCCACCCTTAGAGGGATGGAGGAGACAAACGGTGCACGAAATAAATCATCTGTTCGTGCGATGATTTCAGTATAGCGGCCTCATGCTGCGCTGCAACAATATCTGTTGCAAAAAATAAACGTTTAGAGCTTTCTGTCCAGAAATTGCTGGTTTTTAAAAAGGGGTGACGATTCATGGAATGCACAGTGAGCTGGACCGGCGCAAAGCCTTCAGGCGATACCGCAGCAACTTCAGGCTCCGCCATGAGCTTTCTGGCCACAACTGGCAGCGGCCACACGCTGGTGATGGACGGCGCGCCAGACGCCGCCAAACCGGAAAATGGCGGGGCCAACCTGGCGCCGCGCCCCATGGAAACCGTGTTGGCAGGCACCGGGGGCTGCACCGCCTACGACGTGGTCCTGATTCTCAAGCGCGGCCGTCACGATGTACGGGGCTGCACGGTGCGGCTCACCTCCGAGCGGGCTGAGACCGACCCCAAGGTATTTACCAAAATCCACATGCATTTTGTTGTGACCGGGCGCGGCATCCCGGCCAGCGCGGTGGAGCGCGCCATTGCAATGAGTCACGACAAGTACTGCTCGGCCACCATCATGCTAGGCAAAACCGCCGACATAACGACTGGTTTTGAGTTGATTGAGGCTTGAGTTTCAGAGAAAAGGCTTATGGCCCTTTGATTGCGGTAATAAGTTGCTACGTATTTTGTAGCAACTAAATATAATGCGCGGTCGTTGTCATGACTTTGGCCGACGCCCGCATCAAGGCCTTGATAGGTCCGGGCAACTCAAATCCGCCCGCACTTTGTGCCTCTTGCGCATGCCGGGCTTCATCGTCTTTCATCTGAGCCACGATGGCGCGCGAGGCGTGGTCGCCAGAGGGCAAGCGCTCCAGGTGGGTGGCCAGGTGGGCCTCCACCTGGCGCTCGGTTTCCACCACAAACCCCAAGCTGGCTCTGTCACCCAGCCGCCCCGCCAGCAAACCCAGCCCGAATGCACCCGCATACCACAGCGGATTAAGGAGCGAAGGCCTTGCGCCAAGTTCTTCAAGCCGTTCGCGTGTCCAAGCCAGATGGTCGCCTTCCTCGCGGCTGGCTTCTATGAAATGCTGGCGCAAAACGGGGTTTTTTGTGCTCAACGCCTGCGAGGCGTAGAGCGCCTGGGCGCATACCTCGCCCACGTGGTTGACCCGCATCAATGCCCCTGCGAGTGCCTTTTCCGGCGCGCTCAGGGTTGTGACTTCGCCAGCGACAGTGGGGCAGGCCCGGCTGGCACGGGGGTGGGCAAACAGGGTGCGCAGGGCGCTGTCAGCGGCATTGAGCAAGGTATCCATGATGAATTTGCGGTCTTTGGTGATAAGCGGAGGGGGTGAAAGAGAGTTTATCCGGCTCAATTATGGGAAAGGACACACGGGCGCGAGAGGCCTTTCGGCCATCGGGTGTGGCGATTGTCCTACGGCAGAACGGGCATTTGTTGCAAGGGTGCAACGGAAATGTATTTAGGTCGCTAATTCCTTTGCGAAAGGTCCCGGCCTCTGGTGCAATACATACAACTTCCTAAATGGAGGTTGGCCCGGGGATCCAAATCCTGGAGCCCTATGTTTAACCTTGGAGAAACTCGCAATGAAAAAAACCCTAGTTGCTCTGGCTGCACTCGCCGCCGTTAGCGCTTACGCTCAATCCAGCGTCAC
>JBKJIV010000133.1:0-39437 GCA_046598365.1 Polaromonas sp.
CGGCCGTGTCTGCGTCAACGACGCGAATGTTGGAGCTGCGCAGACGCATGGCTTGCCAGGAGCGTTTGAAGTTCCAGGCCGAGGCAATGTAAAAAATGCCCTTGAGCACCGCCAGCGACCGCCAAATTGGAGTTTTGCCAAAAATATCACCGGCGAGCATGGACAGCAGTGCTTCCTTCACACGCCAGATATTGCTGGGCGCCATGAACAAATCACGCATGGTCGGGTTGGTCACGCGGTAGATAAACCACGAAAACTCCTTGGGGCCCAGGCGCACCTGCTGGTCAAAACGGGCCAGCGCCGCTTTCGCTTTGGCCGGTTCGCGCAAGCAGGTATCCACTGTTTCTGCCCCGACAAACCCACCCTGCATGGCCAGCATGACACCCGACGAAAAAACGGGATCGATGAACGTATAGGCATCACCAATGAGCAGGTAATTGGCACCATGTGTGCGGTCACAAGCGTACGAAAAATTGCCAGTTGCCTCCACATCGGATGACAAACTCGCCTGGGCCAGGCGTTCGCTGAGCGCGGGGCACATGGCAATCGTGTCAAGGAAAAATTCCTTCACCGGTTTGGTCCGGCTTTTGAGGTAATGCGGCCAGACCACCGCACCTACGCTGGTAGCACCACCGATCAGCGGAATGAACCAGAACCAGCCGTGCTCAAACCAGAAAATACTGATATTGCCTTCGTCCTGGCCTGAATGCCGGGAAGCACCCGTGAAATGGGCATACAGCGCGGAGCTGTTGTGTTTGGGATTGCGGCGTTTGACATCAAACTGTTTGCCCAGAAGGGTGTCACGGCCTGATGCATCCACCACAAAGCGGGCGCGCCAGTTCTGCACCCGGCCGTCATCATGCTGCGCATGAACAGTTGCGCCGCTGTGGTCTGCCTCAAAAGCCACATCCTTGACCCTGCATCCCTCAAAGACCTCCGCGCCCAACCTGGTTGCGTTGCGAATCAGGATTTCATCAAAATCGGCCCGCTTCACCTGGTAGGAATAAGGCATGGACTTGTCCCACGCATCAGCAAACTGAAAAGTCTGGCTCTTGCTTTCGTGCCATGGCGATACGAATTCGGCGCCCCACTTCTCCATGCCAATAGCTTTGACAGCCTCAGCCACCCCCAGCTTCTCAAGCAAGGGCAAATTGGCCGGCAGAAGTGACTCTCCGATATGAAAACGTGGGTGGTGTTCTTTTTCCAGCACCACCACCTGGTGGCCCCGCTGCGCGAGCAAAGCCCCTATCGTTGCACCCCCGGGACCACCGCCAATCACCAATACATCGCACTCACTCACGGCGGCGGTGACTGCGGTTCTCGGTGAAGTTTGTTCGATCATTAACACGTCCTTTGGAGGGTTTCAGGCGGGCTTACCCTTCCGAGGGCGGCTTGCGGCGCATTCTTTGCCGTTTCAGGCTTCAATTCAATGAGTCTACTTCGAAGAAGGGGTAGTTATTTGTAGGGCTCTACCCACACTTGAGCAGGTTTCGCGTATTCACAACTCACACTGGCTTTCTTGCCGGGAAAGCACGGACAAGTCCCCGAACCCAAGATCGGGAAAATGCGCTGAGAAAGGCACTTGCTGGGGCAGAGCATGCTGTTGTGCTGGGCCGCGGTTACACAGCCGCCCAGCCAGGGCCTGGCAAGTGCTATTATTTTCCGTTCGCGTGACGCCCTGCCTGTACTCCTGTGTTCACCCGCGTGTTCAGCCTTTTACCGTCTTTGCCTGAAACTCCAGTGAACCTGCCCACCTCAACGCCTGTTATTGCCGATCCGGCCCCGGGTAAACACACCCCGATGATGGCCCAGTACCTGGGCCTGAAGGCAGACTATCCCGACACGCTGCTGCTGTACCGCATGGGTGATTTTTATGAGCTTTTTTATGCCGATGCCGAGAAAGCCGCCCGACTGCTCGACATCACCCTGACCCGGCGCGGCCAGTCAGCCGGTGAGCCGGTGGTGATGGCCGGCGTGCCCTTCCATTCGCTGGAAGGCTACCTGGCCAAACTCATCAAACTGGGCGAATCGGTGGCGATCTGCGAACAGGTCGGCGATGTTGCCACCAGCAAAGGCCCGGTCGAACGCAAAGTGGTCAGGGTGGTGACCCCGGGTACGCTGACCGACACCGAGCTGCTCAGCGACAAAACCGAGTCGATTCTGCTGGCCGTGCACCAGGGCGCACGCAACACCTGCGGCCTGGCCTGGTTCAGTGTTACCCAGGGCGAAATTCATCTGGCCCACTGTGCCAATGACGAGCTGCAAGGCTGGATTGCAAGGGTTGCTCCCAGTGAGTTGCTCTACAACGTCGACGTCACCACTTCCTTTGAGCAAAGCCTGAAAACCCAGCGCTGCGCTATCAGCGCGCGCCCTGCCTGGCAGTTTGACAGCGCATTGGGGGTGCGCCGGCTGCTGGCACAGCTACAGGTAGCGTCACTTGCCTCATGGAATGCTGAAAACCTCGCTGAAGCGCATGCCGCGGCTTCGGCGTTGCTCGGTTATGCCGAACATACGCAGGGTCGGGCGCTGACCCACGTGCACAGCCTGCAAGTGGTGCGTTCTGGCGAGTTGATTGAGCTGCCGCAAACCACACGGCGCAACCTGGAATTGACACAAACCCTGCGCGGTGAGGACTCCCCCACATTGTTCTCGCTGCTGGACACCTGCACCACCGGCATGGGCAGTCGCGCACTCAAAAGCTGGCTGTTCAGCCCGAGGCGCGACCGCAGTCAAGCCCAGGCACGCCTGGACGCCATCACCACTCTGCGCGATGGCCTGCAACACACTCTGCGCGCAGGCCTCAAGGGTTGCAGCGACGTTGAACGAATCACTGCGCGCATTGCGCTTCGCCAGGTACGCCCGCGCGAGCTGGTTGCGCTGCGCTTCACGCTACAAAAAACAGTGCAACTTGCGCCTGGAGATCGGGGGCTACCGGCACTTTTAGCTCACATTGTCGAGGATATAAGCGTCCCGCCCGCTTGTGAGGCGCTGCTGGGCCGCTACATTCTGGACGAGCCTGCGGCCCTGGTTCGTGACGGCGGGGTGATCAACCACGGCTGCGACGCCGACCTGGACGAGCTGCGCGCCATCCAGACCAACTGCGACGACTTTTTGCTGGACCTGGAAGGCAGGGAAAAAGCCCGCACCGGCATAACCAACCTGCGGGTTCAATTCAACAAGGTGCACGGTTTTTACATCGAAGTCACCCAGGGCCAACTCGACAAGGTACCTGACGACTACCGCCGGCGCCAGACCCTGAAAAACGCCGAGCGTTACATCACGCCCGAGCTTAAAACCTTTGAAGACAAAGCCCTGTCAGCGCAAGAGCGCGCCCTGGCGCGTGAAAAATGGCTGTACGAACAACTGCTCGACGAGCTGCAAGGCTTTGTACCCGCACTGAGCCGCTTGGCGCGCGCGCTGGCCAGCCTTGACGCCCTGTGCGCCCTGGCCGAGCGGTCCCTCACGCTCCACTGGGCCGCGCCCGTGTTTGTCAAAGAACCCTGCATTGACATCGTGCAGGGTCGCCACCCGGTGGTCGAGGCACGACTGGCAGAAACTTCCGGCGGCAGTTTCATCGCCAACGACGCCAGCCTGGCGGGCAAGCAACGGATGCAGATCATCACCGGCCCCAACATGGGCGGCAAATCAACCTACATGCGTCAAGTGGCCATCATCGTGTTGCTGGCCAGCGTCGGCTCCTATGTTCCGGCCAGCAGTTGCAGGCTGGGGCCTATTGACGCCATCCTCACCCGCATAGGCGCAGCCGATGATGTGGCCAACGCGCAGTCCACCTTCATGCTGGAAATGCTGGAGGCGGCGCAAATTCTGCACGCGGCCACACCTCATTCGCTGGTGCTGATGGACGAAATTGGCCGCGGCACCTCCACCTTCGACGGGCTTGCGCTGGCTGGTGGCATTGCCACCCACCTGCACAACAAGACCCAGGCTTTCACACTGTTTGCGACGCACTATTTTGAGTTGACCGAATTTCCGGCTCGCCACCATGCGGCAGTCAACGTGCATGTGAGCGCGGTCGAATCTGGCGCCGACATCGTGTTTTTGCACCATATCGAACCAGGGCCTGCCAGTAAAAGTTACGGTATAGCCGTTGCCAAACTGGCGGGCGTCCCGGCCGCGGTAGTCAGCCATGCGCGGCACACCCTGTCCGCATTGGAGACCCAGCAGGACGCCACCCGCGCGCAGGTGGACCTGTTTGCCGCGCCACCCGAACAACCCGTCCCGGAGCCAAGCGCCGTGGAAAAAGCGCTGGGAATCATTGACCCCGACGCATTGAGCCCGCGCGAAGCACTGGATGCCCTGTATCAACTGAAAAAGCTTGCTGCAAGCTGATTCACCGACTATCTTCCTCTCATGACTTATTGTGTAGCCATTAAATTGAACGCCGGTCTGGTGTTTCTGTCCGACTCCCGCACCAACGCGGGCCTCGACCAAATCAGCACCTTTCGCAAAATGATCATCTACGAAAAGCCGGATGATCGTTTCATGGTGCTACTGTCGGCCGGCAACCTGTCGATCTCACAATCGGTCCGTGAAATCCTGCAGGTGGAGCAGCTCAAGGACCCGGACGGCGGCCCGGCCATCACCATCTGGAATGCAAAAAGCATGTTTGAAGCGGCCCGGGTTCTGGGTTCGGCCATTCGGCGCGTTCATGACCGTGATGCGGCAGACCTGAAACATGCGGGTGTTGATTTCAACGTATCACTTATCTTCGGCGGACAGATCAAGGGGGAAGGCATGCGCCTGTTCCAGGTCTACTCGGCTGGCAACTTCATTGAAGCAACATCCGAGACGCCTTACTTTCAGGTGGGCGAGTCCAAGTACGGAAAGCCCGTGCTGGACCGTGTCATCACACCAGACACACCCTTGGACGAAGCAGCCAAATGCGCGCTGGTGTCCATGGACTCCACCCTCAAGTCCAACCTGTCTGTCGGCCTGCCGCTCGACATGGTGGTCTACGAAGTCAACACCCTGCAGAGCAACAAGGTGGTCTGCATTGACCACGAAAACCCCTACTTTCGCATGTTGCACAACAACTGGGGCAAAAAACTGCGCGAAGTGTTCGACAGCATTGAAGACCCGATGTGGACTGGCGGCGATACGCAGGTACCCCTGTTGACGCCATTGACACGCAACCAGCCTCTGAAAAAAATCAGTTCCCTTGAAGAAAAGCTGATTTGAGCCCGTGCCCACTTCCGCCAAACCGCTCATCGTTTTTTCCCACGGAAACAGCTTTCCCGCCAGTACCTATAGCGTGTTGTTCCAGAGTCTGAAAGCGCGCGGCTTTCAGGTCCAGGCCATTGAAAAATTCGGCCATGACCCGCGATACCCGGTCACCAGCAATTGGCCGCATCTGGTGCAGCAGCTGGCGGATTTCAGCGCTGCAGCTGTGGAGAAAACCGGCCAGCCCGTGTTCCTGGTTGGACACTCGCTGGGCGGGTTCCTGAGCCTGATGTGCGCCGCACGCAACCCGGTACTGGGCGGCGAGCCGGTGCGCGGCGTGCTGCTGATCGACTCGCCCATTCTGGGCGGCTGGCGCGCCGCTGCGCTCAGCGTGGCCAAACGCGCACAGCTTGTGGGCTCCATCTCACCCGGCGCGGTCAGCCGCAAACGCAAACACCAATGGCTGGGCCAGGCCGAGGTGCTGGCACATTTCCGCAGCAAGAAGGCCTTTGCCCAATGGGACGAGCAGGTGCTGCTGGATTACATCGAACACGGCACCCACGACGCTCGGGGCGAAGGCGACAACCAGCGCCTGCTGAGTTTTGACCGTGACGTGGAGACCGCCATCTACAACACGCTGCCGGACAACCTCGAGGGCATCCTCAGGCGGCATCCGCTCAAATGCCCGGTGGCCTTCATAGGTGGGCGCCAGTCGGCCGAGATGAAGCAGGTTGGCATGGCCATGACAGAGAAAGTCACCAAGGGCCACATCATGATGCTGGACGGCAGCCATCTGTTTCCAATGGAGAAACCGCTGGCCACGGCTGCGGCCATCGAGGCCTTGTTGCGCAACATGATGGGCTGAACAAGACCCCTCCGAGGTCCAAAGGCGCGGCGGGTTCAAGCGGCCCAGGTGATCCAGCCCAGGTGTGCCGTCACCAGCACAACGATTCCAAACACAATGCGGTACCACGCAAATGGTACAAAACTGTGGCTGGCGATGTAGCGCAGCAACCAGCGAATGCACAGCCATGCGCTGAAAAACGCAAATAGGAGGCCGACGCCAAACATGGGCAGGTCTGCGACAGACAGCAAGGCGCGGTCCTTGTACAGGCTGTAAACACCTGCGCCTATCAGAGTGGGAATGGCGAGGTAGAAAGAAAAATCTGTCGCCGCTTTACGAGACAGCCCCAGCAACATGCCGCCGATGATGGTGGCACCGCTGCGGCTGGTGCCCGGGATCATGGCCAGGCATTGCACCAGGCCCACCTTCAAGGCGTCCCACAGCGTCATGGCCTCCACCTCCTGAATTCGCGCAACTTCCGGGTTCAGCTTCTGCCGCCGTTCCGCCCACAAAATGACGAAGCCACCGATGATGAAGGTACTGGCGACCACGGTGGGTGTGAACAGGTTGGCCTTGATGGCTTTGCCAAACAACAGACCTAGCAGCACAGCCGGCACAAAAGCAACAAAGACATTGAGGGCAAACTGCTGCGCCTGCTTTTCATTCGGCAGAGCAATCAGCGTGTCACGGATTTTTTGCCAGTAAACCAGAATCACCGCAAAAATGGCGCCGGTCTGAATGGCAATGTCAAACACCTTGGCCTTGTCATCGTCAAAACCGAGCAAGGCGCCTGCCAGAATCAAATGACCGGTGGAAGAAATCGGCAAAAATTCGGTCAGGCCTTCGACGATGCCCATCAGGGCCGCTTTGACCAACAGTGTTATGTCCACTCGCGCTCCAGAAAATAGTAGCGCGATTATCGCTGCAGTAACAGGCGCCCCCTCGTAGTGCAAAGCCTGAACGGGCAACAGCATGGATGCACGACGGGCCGGGTAGTAGCCAAAAAACACGCCTGCAAACCCCGAGAACCCGACAGCCGGCAACGTTGCCAACCGCCCATGGCAGGGCACTCAAAGGGGGGCTGTAGAACCGAACTTCCTATCCGCTATCGGTGGACACGATGCCTGGAGAAATTCTTTCTCTGGGCCATCGACCTAAACGGAGGGCTCCTGCCGCTCCGAAAACGTGGTGATGGTCATGGTCTGGTTGTGCAGTTCGCACCGGGCGCCGGGTGTGAACGGGGAGATCTCACCGTAGGAGTAAAAGCCCGCCAGCGTGGCGGTACCGCCCAGCACGTTGTTCACCGCCCTGACCTCCTCGTCGACGCGTTCCTTGAGCACCAACCGGCGCCCCACGCAGCTGATGAGGAGGGCCAGTTCGGGCGCGGACGACGGCAGCGCCTGTTGACAGATACGGGCCGCGCCAGTGGCACCGTCAACCAGGCGACTGAAATTGGCTTGCATCAGCCGGGCGTAGGCGCCTTCGGGCACGTCCCCGGCGAAGGTGATGCTCTGCGCCGCTTCGTCGATGTGCAGAATGGTGCGCACCACGGGCGTGTCGGCCTCTTCGCTGTAGATACTCAAGGGAAACAGCAGACCGGTCGCGGGCAAACCCTTGGCCGGGCCGGCTCCGAGAAACTCCTTGTACAGCGCGAGCGCGGGCATGCCGTCCAGTTCGTACAACACGTTTGCTTCCGACCGCGTGATAAGCCATTCGGTGCCGAAGGTGTCCCAACCGCCCAGAGAGCCGTAGCCGACCTTCAAGCGGCTGCCGTAGAGGCCGATCGCGGCGATGGCACCGGTCTCGGCAGCGCCGTCCCGGTAAACCAGGGTTTCGCCGAAGCGAACGCCGTCACCGGCCATCCCGCCGGTTGCACTGACGCCGTCAGGCAGGTGCTTCATCAGCCCCGCGACGAACGCGCTGCCGTTGACCTTCAAGCCATCGGTCATCACCAGAACGTGCAGCAGCTTGTCTTCCACCCCGGTGGCCGCGTCGCGCACCACGGGCGGCAGCTGCCTTGCGATGTGTTCACCGGCCTCGAAACTGTCGCCCGACGGCCCCAGGTTCATGTGGGCGGTGCGCAAAGGCGTGTTATCGAATTGCACCGCCGTGACAACGAGTGAATCGTCGGACACGTGGGAGCCGCAAATTTCGCCTGCGGTGGAGCAGCCGAAGATGTGAGCGGCAGGGTAGTCCGCGCGGATTGCTGCCGTGAACTCCGGTTGCCTCAGCACAGCCACACTGCCGAACACCAGCACCAGCTGCGAAGACTTCGCGACGCTTCCCGTCGATGGTGACGACCACCCGAGGGAATGGGTCCACTTTCTCTGTTCTGTTTTCATCGTTGCTTCTTGGTTGACGCCTTACAAGGATAAGACTTTCAACCGTATGGGGCCAAGTATCGAACCGAAAAGCATACTCAAGCGTTGTGCTTTCCCTGATGTGGGGCGCTCAACTCCCAAGGTTTAGCGGCCCACAGGCACAAACGACATCCAAAACTGGCTGTTGCAAGTACACCAAGGCGCGACTAACGCGGCGCGGCGACGAAATAAAAATCGCCCGTGAGCGACGACGACTCCCACGGGATCTGCTGGTCCCGGGAGATACGCGACACCTCGTTGCGCACCCGTTTGAACACCGACTCCACCGGCAGGTTGCCTTCGGACATGGCTTTGGCAAGCGCCTCGGTGTAAGCGCTGTTGTTGCCTTCGCCGTCGGCCGCCACCTTGCCCGGCGCGGTTGAGAACGCAATCAGCGTGCCCTTGGGCGCGTCGATCTGCGCCAGGCCTCCAGAACTGCCTCGAAAACGGCGCTCGAAGGGGTTATTGCGGCAGGCATCGAGGATCACCAGGTTGAGCGGGCTGCCCGAACCGCTCATCTGCTCGAGCACCTGATCAACGTCAATGGACTCGTTGCGCACCGAGGCCTCGGTGGTGACGGCAGCGTCGACCGGCAACAAAAAATTGCGACCGCGCACCTGCATGCCGTGGCCGGCGTAAAAAAACAGGCCCATGGTCTGGGCGCTGAGCCGCTCACCGAAGCGCGTCAGTGCCCGATTCATCTCGCGCTGCACGCCGTTTTCCAGCAGCATCACTTCGAAGCCAACTTCGCGCAAGCGGGCCGCCATCAGACGCGCATCGTTGACCGGATTTTTCAGAGGCGCGTCCTTGTAAGCCGAATTGCCGATCACCAGGGCGATGCGCTTGACGCCAGCGGCGGCCGCCACGGCCTGGGCTGGCGCAGCGATAGCTGATGAAGTCGAGGGCACAGCCACGATCGGTGGCTGCACCGGCGCAAGCAAGGTCACGCCGACGGGTTTCGTCCCACGCGGTATCTTCGCAACAAAGGCATCGACGCTGACGTTGCGCTTTGCCACTTCGCGCCGGTACTCCTCGGCCTTTTCCGCCATTGGCGCGGCGTTGGTGCTAAATAAGAACTGGCCGGTGTAGCCAAACTCGTCACGCGCGGTGCCACGGCCAGAAACCGTGTCCACCGGGTAGCTATGGGTTTCCATGCGCCGCCCGTCACTGCAGGTAAACCGCCCCAACAGGCCGCCGCCGCGCCCCGGCACAAAATCGCCGGTGCAGGTGATGCCTGATTTCTCGAAACGGGCTGATCCCGTTCCCGTGTTGGTAAACGGATCAACAACGCCCTCGCCCGTAACAGTGTCGGACCAGTCGTCGATATGACCGGCCATGTACACCCGGCACCCGGCCAGCAAAAACAGAATCAACAGTACGGAAAGGCGTTTCAACCTCATGAGGCCAAGTATGGCACTCAGACCCCAGGGTTACCACGGGTTTTCCCCGAGGTGCCGCCGCGCTGCACAAATCGGCAGAAACCTGCGACGCCGACATACAGCTCAATGCGAACGACCGCATGGAGGGAGATACCCGCGTTGAGGCTCGGCACAGTAAGACAGCAGGTTTAAAGACATCAAACTGGTGACTTGTTCAGCACTTCCTTGCTAAGTGATGCGTTGAAGCGTTCGTCTGGCTACGGGTGCACGTTTCCCCAGCTTGGTATGAACAGCGTGTGTAGGACCGTCAAAAAAGCGTGGGGAACTGGCTGCGTTGCCTATCAGACCTATCCAGAAGCCCCCGGCAAGGTCTGACCCCGGTCGACATTCACTCCGCCCCTCGCGCAACTCGCGCCGCAATTTCGGCATCTCGTCGCAAAGCACTCGCAGCGCCCATGGCATCTGGGCACAGTCCATCTCCTGCCTTCACAAGAACCACACATGGACATGTCACCCCTCATCGCCGTTCACCTGACTGCCGCGCTTGGTGCCGTTGCCGTGGGCCCGGTTGCCCTGTGGGCCCGCAGGGCCGGCGCGCTCCGGCCACAACTGCACCGCGCCGCTGGCTACGCCTGGGTCACGCTGATGCTGCTGACGGCCACCTCGGCCATTTTTATCCAAGACTACCAGCTGCCGAATATTGCAGGCTACACGCCCATCCACCTGCTCATTCCGGTGGTCTACGGCATGCTTTTTCTCGCCTTCTGGTTTTTGGCCAAAGGAAATTTCACTGGCCACCGCAGGACCATGCAAGGCTTGTACGCCGGTGCCTGCGTTGTGGCCGGCGCCTTCACCCTGCTGCCCGGCCGACTCCTGGGCGAGCTGATCTGGGTCGAATGGCTAGGCCTGCTCCCGCCCCATGTCCATCCCATTTCAACCCCAACACAAGGCCCTTCCGTGATCGCTCAAATTCTCACCAACACCCCCGTCTGGGTCTGGGGCCTGCTGGCTGCCCTTCTGCTGCTCGGCTTCAGCCAGACCCGCGACCGCAGCGCCAGCTTGACACGCATTGTCCTGATGCCTCTGGGTCTGGGCGCTTTCTCTCTGTGGGGCACGGTATCGGCCTTTGGCGCAACAGTGTCCGTGCTGGGCAGTTGGGTGACCGCCACCACCTTGCTATTGCTCATCGTGACGCAGTTGCCGCTGTCGGCCGGTACACGATATGACCACGCTACACGCCAGTTCCAGCTCCCGGGCAGTTGGGTGCCCATGGCGCTGATCATGGGCATTTTCATGACCAAGTACATCGTTGGCGTCAACCTGATGCTGCACCCGGAACTGAAAAACCACGCCAATTTCAGCCTGGCCATCAGCACGCTTTACGGTGTCTTCAGCGGCATTTTTGCCGGTCGTGCCGTCCGACTGATGCGGCTGGCGCTGCGGCAAGCCCCTTCCTCTTCCGCTTCCATGACCGTCCTCAACGCCTGAAAAGGAGATATCCGTGAATGCAAGCAACGACCTTCAAGACCAAGACCTTGAACGCCTGGCACGCAAACGCGCTGGGGCAAAAATCGGCTGGTATATCCACGCCACGGTCTACATCCTCGTCAACCTCTTTCTCGCAGCCCTGGCAGCCATAAGCGACCGTCACTGGGCCGTATTTCCGGCCTTCGGCTGGGGTATCGGCCTGGCGGTTCACGGCTTCGTGGTGTTCCTGGTAACCGACGGAGCCGGCCTGCACGAGCGCCTGGTGCAACAGGAGCGCGAACGACTGTCGCTGCAGCGCGATCCCTGGTGAGCCCTCTTTTCCGACTTCCACTCTTTTAACCCTTCAACTTCGACAAGGCTTCCCATGCGCACCCGCACTCTGTACAAACTCCTGCCCACTTTGTCGGCGCTCCTTGCTGCCGGCACTGCATATGCAGGCGACCTGACGATCGAAGTCAGCGTGCCTGCCGACCGCCACGGCACGGTGATGGCCGCGGTGTTCGACAAGGCAGAGGGCTTTCCGCGCGGCACGCCGCTGCGCACCGCCACGGCCCAGCCGGTCCAGGGTAAAGCCACGCTGCAGTTCACCGGCCTGACCTCGGGCGACTACGCTGTCACGGCCTTCCTGGACGAAAACAGCAACACCAAGCTCGACTCCAACCTGTTCGGGTTGCCCACCGAGCTGTATGGCTTTAGCCGCAATGCCCGCAACCTGGCTGGTCCACCCCCTTTCACCGACGCCGCGTTTCGCATGGACGACAACGCACAGCAACAACTCTTCGATCTGAAATAGGACGCAATTCGCACATGACCACTCCTTCACTGAATCGCCGGGCAGCACTGACCGCGCTGGCCGCAGCAGCCGCCAGCGCTGCAGGCCTGGGCCGCGCCGCAACACCGGGCGATGCCTGGCGCAGCAGCTACACCCCGCATAACGGACCAATCAAAGCGCCGCTGAACAGCGGGCCATTGCACATTGAAGGCCGCTGGCCCGCTGCCCTGCAGGGCACGCTATACCGCGTGGGGCCGGCGCGGCGCGAACTGGGCGGCGTGACCATGAACCACTGGTTCGACGGGGACGGCATGCTGCAGGCGTTTCGTTTCGACGGCGGCAAGATCTCGCATCGCGGCGCCCTGCTGGCCACACCCAAACTCAAAGCCGAAGAAGCCGCCGGGCGTTTGCTCTACTCCGGCTTTGCGCAAACCCTGCCCAACTCGCCGCCCCTGAAAGGGCCCGACACACTCAACCCCGCCAACATCAACCTGCTGTCGCTGCCCGCCAGCCGGGAGTTGTTTGCCTTGTGGGAGGCCGGATCAGCGCTGGCGGTGGACCCGCAAAGCCTGGAGGCCAAAGGCTTCAAGGTGTGGTCCCCCGACACCCAGGGGGCACCGTTTTCAGCACATCCGCGCGTGGCGCCCGACGGCACGGTCTGGAGCTTTGGCTACATGCCGGGCACTGCCCGCTTGCTGGTGTACGAGATCAGCCCCGACGGCCGGTTGCGCAGGCAGCACGTGCTGGCCGCACCGCAGGCAGACATGGTGCACGACTTCGCCATCACCGAGCGGCACCTCGTTTTCCTGTTGATGCCTTTGAAATACTCCGGCATGCCGGGTGCGGGCGACCCGCTGTCCCACTACCACTGGGAAGACAAGTCTCCCCTGGTTGTGCTGCTGGTGGACAAGGCCGACTTCAAGGTACAGCGCTTTGAGCTGCCGGCCACCGGCGTCTTTCACCTGGCCAATGCGTGGGAGCAAGGCGGCACGGTGCAGGTGCGTTTTGTGGCCCAGCCTGACATTCTGGGCGCCATGCAGCGGATGGACGTGAACAGCAGCCGCACCCATGCGACGACGCGCGCCACGCAATGGACAGAGATAACGCTGAACCCCGCCACCGGCCAAGCGCAGATGCAGGCCGCAGGCCTGGGCGGCGTCGAATTCCCGCGCATCCACCCTGCGCGCAACGGCCTGCCCACGCAGTTCACCACCCTGCTCGCCCGCAGCCGCAGGATGGACGCCCGCGTGGATGGCTTTGACAGCGTGCTGGCGCTTCATGGGGAGCGGCAGCAACAGCACCACTACGGTGACGGCTGGATTGCAGAAGAACATGTGTACGTGCCGTCATCCATCAACGCCGCTGAGGGCAATGGTTGGGTGGTGGGCACGGCCTACCACTGGCCCAGCGAGCGTACAACGCTGTCGGTCTTCGATGCTTCCGCCGTGGATGCCGATCCGCTGGCGCGGGTCGCGCTGCCGTACGGACTGCCGCTAGGCCTGCACGGCCAGTTTGTCGTTGCCTGATAGTTCGAGCCTTGCACCGCTGCTGGCCCCGGCGTTCATGCAAGGGCATCTGCCCCCTAAAATCAAATCGCCATGACCTTGCCGCCGCCACAACATATCCGCCTGCCGCGGCTCACCTGAGTGGGGGCCGCATGAGCATCGACTGGATCGCCAAGCTGCGGCATTTTCTGCAAGTGCTGGCCTTTGCACTGGGCGTGGCAAGCGTACAGTTCGCTTTCTTGCCAGAGCGGCCCTATGGCCCGCCACTGGCGTATTCGATGCTGATTGCCACCATCACCTGGGCAGTGATTGACCTCGGGCGCGAGTTCTTCCCGTCGAGCGCGGAAACCGGTTGGCCCAAAGGCTGGGCAGCGCTGGCGCTGGTGCTGGGTGCCATCTTGACCGGTTATCTTGCCGGCAGCTGGCTGGCTGATCAACTGTGCAGTTATTTCGGGTGGTACCCGTCAGGAGCAAACCCCAACGAAGCAGCGCAGCAGCGCAGCTCTATCCTCATCACCGCTCTGGCTGGCATTGCAGGCAGCTATTACTTCTACACCGTCAACAAAAGCGCCTATCTGACTCGCAAGATGGACGAGGCGCGCCAGCATGCCAGTGAGGCCAGGCTCAAGCTGTTGGAGACCCAGCTTGAGCCGCACATGCTGTTCAATACGCTGGCCAACCTGCGGGCACTGATAGGCAGCGACCCGATGCGTGCACAGGTGATGCTGGACCACATGATTGCCTACCTGCGCGCCACGCTGGGTGCCTCGCTGGCAACCACGCACACGCTGCAGGCCGAGTTTGACCGTCTGCGCGACTACCTCGAACTGATGGCGATCCGGATGGGCTCGCGCCTGAGCTACACGCTGGATCTGCCGCCTGAGCTGGCCCAACGCCCGGTACCAACACTGCTGCTGCAGCCGCTGGTGGAAAACAGCATCAAGCACGGGCTGGAGCCCAAAGTCCAGGGTGGGCGCATCACGGTCAGCGCACGTTGTGAAGGCGCCTTTGTGGTGCTGGAGGTGGCAGATACCGGCGTGGGACTTTCCAGCGCGCAGGAAAACCAGCGCGGTTTCGGCGTGGCTCAGGTACGTGAGCGACTGTTGGCCACCTATGGCGCCTCATCCGCTGTTGAATTAACAGCTGGTCACCCCGACGGAACGAGGGCAACCACCCGATTTCCCCTCAGCCCATGAACGACCGCCCAATCACCGCCCTGATTGCCGAAGACGAGCCTCTTTTGGCCAAAGCCCTGCAGGACGAGCTGGCGCGCGCCTGGCCGGCACTTCGCGTGGTGGCCAGTGTGGGAGACGGCGAATCGGCGGTCGCGCAGGCCTTGCTGCTTCGGCCCGACGTTTTGTTCTTCGATATCCGCATGCCCGGCCAGAGCGGGTTGGACGCAGCGGCGGAGCTGGTCGATGAATGGCCGCAGGAAGCGCCTTTTCCAATGCTGGTGTTTGTGACCGCCTACGACCAATACGCGGTGCAGGCCTTTGAAGCACAGGCGGTGGACTACCTGCTCAAGCCCGTGCAGGCCGATCGCTTGAAAAAAACCGTCAAGAAAATTCAGCTTGCCCTTGCCTCCCGGCCTCAGCTTGCGAGTGATTCAGACACACTTGCGGCCGACACGCAAGAACGCGCTCTGGACCCGATCCTGAGTCAGCTTCGGCACTTGCTGACCGACAGCCGTTCGGCACCGCCCGCAGCAGGCCCTTTGAAGGTCCTGCAAGTCAGTGTCGGCAACAGCATCCGTATGGTGCCGGTGAGCGACGTGATTTATTTTGAAGCAGCAGATAAATACATACGCGTACTCACCACTGAGCATGAATATCTGGTGCGAACACCGCTCAAGGAGCTGCTACCCCAGTTGGACGCGCAATGCTTTTTGCAAATACACCGCGGTACCGTGGTCCAGGCAGAAGCGATAGAGGCGGTCCATCGTGACGAATCCGGCAAGTTGACCCTGAGCTTGCGCAATCGACCGGAAAAACTGGCGATCAGCCGCATGTACAGCCACCAGTTCCGCGCAATGTAGGGCTAGCGGGGGCTACACCTACGCAGCAGTCCGAGCTGCGGATAAAAAGTCACCAACACCGCGGTAGCGCAGGGCTTGCGAAGCTGTCATGATTGACCCATGAGTCCGCCAGACCAAGCCAGCCAGCCGGCCAGTTCCCCCTCGCCAGTTAACGCCACTTCGGTGCTTGACTTCTGGTTCAGCCCTGACATGCGCCAACAGTGGTTTACCGGCGGTGCCGAGTTGGACGCCACTATCAGCCGCCGGTTTGGTCCAGCCGTCGCGCTGGCCCTGGCGGGCGAGCTCGTCGCTTGGGAGGCCGAGCCGCAAAGTCGGCTGGCGCTGGTCCTGTTGCTTGACCAGTTTCCGCGCAATATCTTTCGCGGCAAAGCTGAAGCCTTCGCGGGGGACGAGCACGCCCAGCGCGTGGTAAGTACCGGGCTGGCGTCCGGCGCCGATTTGTCCCTGCCCTGGCTGGGCCGCGTGTTTTTCTACATGCCGTTAATGCATGCCGAAGATTTGCAGCTTCAGGAAGAAGGTGTGCGCCGCTACACCAGTCTGGCAGCCGCCGCACCGCAAGACCTGAGCGACGTCATGCAAAGCAGCCTGGCTTATGCCGAACAGCACCGCGACATCATTGCGCGTATGGGGCGCTTTCCGCACCGCAACTCGGTGTTGGGCCGCACCAGTTCGGCGCTGGAGTTCCAGTTCTTGAAAACCGGGCCCCGTTTCGGCCAATAAGGTTTTCTAGCGAGGCACCAGGTGCAGGTGCCGCCACATTTTTTTGGCCCGGTCCACCGGTTATCTGAATCCAGCGCCGTATCTTCCTGCGTACTCCCGCCGGGAGCCGCCCAAACACCATTTCCGATGGGCCAAAGGGAGGCAAAACTGCAATCTGGCATACGCCAGTAAATCAACAGGAGTTTTCGACATGATGATCCGCACCGCTATCGCCACCGCTACCGTCTCACTGATCGCCGCTTGCGGCACCATGACGCCAATGATGCCCAGCTATTCGCAGGCAGCTCTGCCCGCCACCGTTCAGGTGCCCGTGGGCAACAAAGTATCCATGGAAACCGTCGGCGTGGGCGAAATCACTTACGAATGCCGGGTCAAAGCCGCCACTGCTGGCGAATTTGAGTGGGTATTTGTCGGTCCTGACGCCCGATTGCTGGACCGCAGCGGCAAGCAGGTCGGAAAATACTATGGCCCTCCAGCCACTTGGGAGTCCATGGACGGCTCCAAACTGACAGCAGTACAACTTGCCGTCGCCCCCAACGTGGCTGGCAGCATCCCCCTGCAGTTGGTCAAGGCCAACCCCGCCATGGGCACAGGCGCCATGCAAGGCGTCACCTTCATCCAGCGCGTGGACACCCGTGGCGGCGTTGCACCCGCAACCCCTTGCACTGCCGCCACGGTGAATTCCAAACAAATCGTGAAATACCAGGCCGACTACATCTTCTACAAGGCGATGTAAGGTGATATCGGGGGCGAGAGCGTCTCACGCTCTTGCCTCGCATTGCCCAGGCGCGGCGTCCTACAGGTGCTTACACGTCTTGCGTATTAACTCAGCATTTGGCACTAACAACCGAATGAGGACCGCAAGATGAGAAGCACCAACACAAAATTCCGCACCCTGGGCAGCAGCCTTATTGGCACCACACTGATGGTCGGTGGCACCGCATTGCTGATGGCAGCTTGCTCCAGCGTTCCGCCACCTCCCAAGGAATTCAGCCAGGACACCTTGCCCATGGCCATTGGGGTCCCGCCGGGCCACAAGGTTGTGCTTGAAACCACGGCAACCGGCTTGCTCAACTACGAATGCCGTGCCACACCCCCAGGCCCCTTTGCCTGGGTTTTGGTGAGCCCGCAGGCCAACCTGCTCGACCGCACCGGTAAAGACGTTGTCGCTTATTCCGGCCCCCCGGCCAAGTGGACGCACATTGACGGCTCCAGCATTGTGGGCACCCAGATTGCAGTCGCCTCCAATGGGGAGTACAACCTCCCGATGCAACTTGCACGCGCTGAGCCTTCCATGGGCATGGGCGCCCTGCAAAACGTCAGCTTTATCCAGCGGATCAAGACCAAGGGCGGCGTTGAAAAAACCAAGACTTGCTCTATCTCCAACAGCGGCGAAAAAGTAACACTTCCGTATCAGGCCGACTACATTTTCTGGAGCGCAGTCTAAGAGCCGGACGCCCTGCCCTGCGGCAGGGCTTCTGTGTCCACGGTTTGCGCCCTCATGCGCAGTGGCCTTGCTCCTACACCGGCCTGACCAGCTTCGCGGTTTACTCACTTCACAGCATTGCTGAAGGAGTCCATCACCATGAAAAGCACACACCACATGTTTCGCGTCGCTAGCTTGGCAGTAGGCTTGGCACTGCTCATGGTGACGGGGACCGCAGCCATGATCGGCACTTTTTCTGCGCCCCTGGCCTCGGCAGTGCACGCCAGCCTGAACCACCCGGTGGGAAGTTCCACCGCCGCTGAAGCCACCATGACAACTGCCGCTGCCGATACGCTGCTGTATCAGCGCGTTATACGCAGCGATGGTTCTGCACAATGGGTCATGGTCGAAGAGCCGAGCACCACCTTGGCTTTGCGCAGCAATCCCGAAACGGCTACTACGGCCAGTTCCCTGGCCATCTCGGGCTCTGGCCTGCAGCGTGCCAACTACATACTTTCAGCCAAGCCCGCTGGCTTGAACAAAGCTGTTAAAAGTTGCGGCAGCAATGGCAAACCGTCCAGAGCTTCCGCGTCGGACGTCTACGACATCCTTTGCAACACGATGAGCTGAGCTGCTCCCCGCAGGCACCAGAGCGATAGCGGCATTCGCCCGCGAAACCGCTGCACGGCGTCCTACATACAGTTACAAGCGCAGCTCTTCCAATGGTGAAGACAAACCTTCTTGGAGACTGCCTTGAAAAAACAACCGTCTACAAAACCGTTCGCTTGCCGATTTTCCAGCTTCCCACTGCGCACGCTGCTAATGGTCACCGGAGTCGTGACACTATTGAGTGCGTGTGGCTACCGTCCGCTAGCGCCCTACAACACCCAGAACGACCTTCCTGAGGCCATTCGTGTTCCCGCAGGACATCAGGTAGTTGTTGAGGCACGAGGCAGCGGTGACTTGCTTTACGAATGCCAGGCCGTCAAACGCTCACCCTACGAGTACGCCTGGTTGCTAAGAAACACCACCGTTGAACTGACAGACACGTACGGCAACGCCATCGTCCACTCGCCGAGTGCACGGCCCCGCGCCAACTGGGTACACAGGGACGGCTCCCGTACCTCTGTGCTCGAGTTCGTCGAAGTGCCCAATGGCGACCACAGCCTTCCCCTGCAACGAACCAAGGTAGAGCCTTCATCGGTGCCCGGCACTTTGCACCACGTAAGCTATGTGCAACGCGTTCGCACTTTGGGTGGCTTGGTATCCGTCAAGCCATGCAGCGCATCGCAGTTGGGCATGCGCATAGCAGTGCCCTACGAAGCCGACTATGTTTTCTGGCGTCCCTCGGCTTGAGCATTAAACCTTGCCCATAAAAAAACCCGCAGACCAAAATCTGCGGGTTTTGTTTTTTCAGGTATCGAAAAACAGCTCAGCGGCCGTAGTAATAACCGGGGGGCTGAAAGCCGTGGGCGCCGTGCACATATGCTTGATGCCTGTTGTGCCCATATCCATGGCCATGGTACTTTTTGTGCCCATAGGGACGCCCGTAATAAACGGGCGCTGGCTGCACATACACGGGCTGCTGCTGATAATAAACTTGCGCAGGCTGCTGGTAGTAAATCGGCGCCGGTTGCACATAGACGGGTGCCGGCTGGTAATAAACCGGCGCGGGCTGCACATACACCGGGCGGGCGTTGGTGACGCCGACCGACACGCCGGGTGAACCGACCCCAACCGACCAATACACATTGCTGCCTGCTTGCGCAGCGCCTGCAAATCCCAGCACCGCCACGGCGACCAGGGCGGCCTTGCCTAAAACAGATTTGACTGATGTCATAACGATCTCCATGAACCGGGCGGAAAGCGCCCATGTCGGTATTAAACCTGCCACCATAAAAACTGCCTACCAACTTTACGTTAACGAGCGTTGCCAAACGTAAAGCTGCCGAAGGGGTAAAAAACTGCGAACCCCTAGAATCACCCTCATGACCGCCCCTGCAGACAAAGAACTCCACAAACCCAGCAATTTTCTGCGCCAGATCATCGAGCACGACCTGGCCAAAGCAACATACGCCAGCCGCCAGTGGGGCGGCAGCCCCGGTGACGCCTCGCACCATGCGGCGGGCCAGCCCGACCCGGCCAAACTCCGCCTGCGCTTTCCGCCCGAGCCCAATGGTTACCTGCATGTGGGCCACGCCAAAAGCATTTGCATCAACTTTGGCCTGGCGCGCGAGTACGGCGGTGTGTGCCACCTGCGTTTTGACGACACCAACCCCGAAAAAGAAGACACCGAATACGTCAACTCCATCATTGACGCGGTGAAGTGGCTGGGCTTTGACTGGAGCCAACCCGGCAACAGCGAGCCCTACCAGGCCAGCGACTACTTTGATTTCATGTACCGCGCCGCCGAGTACCTGATTGAAGCCGGCCACGCCTATGTGGACGAGCAAACCGTCGAGCAAATCCGCGTCAACCGCGGGGACTTCAGCAAGCCCGGCGTCAACAGCCCTTTCAGGAGCCGCACGCCGGCAGAAAACCTGGCCCGCTTTCACGAAATGCGCGCAGGCCGGCACGAAGACGGCTCCATGGTGCTACGCGCCAAAATCGACATGGCCTCGCCCAACATCAACATGCGCGACCCGGCCATCTACCGCATACGCCGCGCCACCCACCACAACACGGGGGACAAATGGTGCATCTACCCGATGTACACCTATGCCCACCCGATTGAAGACGCGTTGGAGCAGATCACCCACAGCTTTTGCACACTGGAGTTTGAAGACCAGCGCCCCTTTTATGACTGGCTGCTGGAGCGCCTCACAGAAGGTCAGCTCATCAGCGCACCGCCGCCGCGTCAATACGAATTTGCCCGCCTGAACCTCACCTATGTACTCACCAGCAAGCGCAAATTGGCCCAGCTGGTTTACGACCACAAAGTGTCCGGCTGGGACGACCCCCGCATGCCCACCATCGTCGGCCTGCGCCGCCGCGGCTACACACCCGAGGCAATTCAGCTGTTTGCCGAGCGCATTGGCGTGACCAAAAGCGACAGCTGGATTGACTACAGCACACTTGAAGGAGCGCTGCGCGACACACTCGACCCCATCGCCCCCCGCGCCATGGCCGTGCTCGACCCCGTCAAGCTGGTGCTGACCAACTGGGATGAGGTCATGGGCGCGGGCACCTTGGACGACTGCTCTGCACCCGTGCACCCGCACCTGCCCGACCTGGGCAAGCGCAACTTCAAAATTGGCAAAGAGGTGTGGATTGAACGCACCGACTATGAAGAAACGCCGCCCAAAGGTTTTTTCCGCTTGTTCCCCGGAAATAAAGTGCGCCTGAAATACGGCCACGTCATTGAATGCACAGGCGCGCTCAAAGACGCTGCGGGAAAGATCACCGAAGTGCAAGCCAAACTGATCCCCGACACCAAGAGCGGCACCCCCGGCTCCGACGCAGTCAAAGTCAAGGGCGTCATCACCTGGGTGGGGGTGGCCGATGCGGTGCAAGCCGAGGTGCGTTTATATGACCGGCTCTTTGCGACCGAACACCCCGGCACGGACGACAAGGATTTTCTGGAAGAACTGAACGCGGATAGCTTGAAAACCGTGACGGCGTTTGTGGAGCCTTCACTGGCCAATGTGCCGGCGGGGACCCGTTATCAGTTTGAGCGGCATGGGTACTTTGTGACTGATGTGGTGGATCACTCTGCGGGCAAGGTGGTGTTCAACCGAGTAACGGGCATGAAAGACAGCTGGGTGAAATGAAGGCTGCCCCTCCCGCCAAACTCATGCCACCGACAGTGGTTGTGATCGCCGGACCCAACGGCGCGGGCAAATCAACTGCGGCCCCCTTTTTACTGAAACAGGCTTTGGGCATTCTGGAGTTTGTGAACGCGGACCAAATTGCAGCGGGCCTGTCCGCGTACTCCCCAGAAACTGTCTCATTTGAAGCGGGCCGCATCATGCTCAGGCGACTTCGCGAGCTGGCTGCGGCCAATGTAAGTTTTGCCTTCGAATCCACGCTTTCAAGTCGCACCTTTGCGCTGTTTCTGAGCCGTTGCAAGGCCAGGGGCTACAAGGTGCAAATTTTTTATGTCGCGCTGCCCAGCGCTGAACTGGCCGTCAATCGGGTCGCGTTGCGCGTCAAGCAGGGTGGCCACAACATTCCGCAAACAGATGTGGAGCGTCGCTTTCAGCGTAGCCTGAACAACCTGTATGCCTTGTACCTGCCGCTTGCTGATCGGTGGAAGGTTTTAGATAATGCATCGGGCATACTCAAGCCGATTGCCCATGGCACCCACCGCCGTACTTACGTAGAGGATCTGGACAAATGGCTCAACCTAAAAATGCTCGCTCAATGAACAAGCCGAAGCGAACCAGTGCCGCGACTACCGAACTCAAAATCAGCAAGGCCTTGGCGCAAGCATCACTACACGCAAAAAAACAGCTCGCAAGCCAGGGATTGAAGCTGCCAACCCAAAGCTGGACCGGCTCTGCGGTGCGCAACCCCGCAATTTGAAATACATCGTGCCATCGAATGGGTGGAATGATGTGCCGGAGGCCGAAGCGCGCTTGTACGACTGCCTATTCACCGAAGCGCACCCTGAGGCGAATGGAAAAGATTTTCTGGAGAACCTGAACGCTGACAGCCTTAAGACGGCGACTGCGTTTGTGGAGCCTTCAGTGGCCGATGTGCCAACGGGTACGCGCTTTTAGTTCGAGCGTCATGGGTACTTTGTCACTGACTTTAAGGATCACGCTTCAGGGAAAGCGGCGTTCAATCAGGTGACGGGGGTGAAGGACAGCTGGGCTAAATGAGAGTCACCAACTTAGCCAGCTCAAAGTATGCTAACGCGGTGATTGCAAGGGCCAATGGCTGCTGAAAAATCACTGACCGTGCCTTTTCGACGGTACCGGGTACATGCGTACTTGTTCTCTGCCCTCGTTAAACTCCTAGTCGACCGGGAGGCCTCGATGCTGATGCGCATCGTGCAGCATGTGATTTGCGGATGAATGAGTGGTATGCAGCTAATTAATAGAGCCAAAATCTCCACACTCAGCCATTCGGCTCGACAGGGATATGCGGTTTTACTGATATTGATGGCGTGTTGTTTTCTGTATGCTGCCTATCTGTTCGGAGAAATGATTTTCCGTGAATATCAATTAAGCGCGCGCTACAGCCGTGAGGGGATTAAGGCCGAAGGCGTAGTCACTGGTTTCAGATTTTTCCAAGCCACTGGCAAAAATCCGGAAAGGTACACCGGATATCACCCCAATGTGACGTTCACTACGCCCAACGGCCCCGTCATTCTTAACGCCAGCACTGGAGAGCCGCTGACCAGCGCGGCGCAACAGAAGTTCTGGCTAGGGCGGGAGGTCCACGTGCTCTACCTGCCCGATCAGCCAGACCGAGCTCGCGTACTGGAATGGCCGACCGAATTTCTGCCAGGCCTAATGCTAATGACGGCGTTTATGTTTGTCGTTTCAATGCTGGTTCTCTATTTCGCTCGCGTTATGTGGCCAAGCACAGCCAATTGAAAATCGCTCGCTACGGATTTTGAATCTGGACCTCACATACACATGCTAATCCGCCAATCCACGGGAAGAGTCTTACCACTACTGGCTGCGCTTTGCTCCTCGCAGCTGACTCACGCCCAACCCACCGGAGAAGTCCCCTTCTTTACTCCCCCGCGAAAACGTCATGCTCGAAATGCTGACCACCGCCGGCGGCAACCGCGATGACCATGTGATTAACCTAGGCCCGGGTGACGGGTGCATCGTCAACACGGCCGCTAACCGCTTTGAAGCCATCGGCTCCGGTATCGGGCCTGACAATACAGGCAGCCCGAGAATAGCCCTTGCAACTCAAACCGTCTCTCCCCCAGCTGATCTGCTTCAACAAGCCCTACGGCGTCCTCAGCCAGTTCACGCCTGAAGGGCGTTGGCGCGGGCTGAAGGACTATATTGATATTCCCGAAATTTATGTCGCGGGACGCCTTGATGCCGACAGCGAAGGTTTGCTGCTGCTGACCAGTGATGGCAAGCTGCAGGCGCGCATTGCGGACCCGCGTTTCAAGATGGAAAAGACGTACTGGGTGCAGGTTGAAGGTGTGCCTGGCGACACTGCGCTGGCCGCTTTGCGTTCGGGCGTGCAGCTCAATGATGGGCTTACGCTGCCAGCGCGTGCAGAGCGCATGTCAGAGCCGCCTGCGCTGTGGCAACGCGACCCGCCCATCCGCATGCGGCAGGCGCAACCTGCGTCGTGGCTAGAACTGGTGATTCGTGAAGGCCGCAACCGCCAGGTGCGGCGCATGACCGCTGCGGTGGGTTTCCCCACGCTGCGGCTGATTCGCGCGGCCGTGGGGCCGTTTTCCATAGCCGGCATCGCGCCGGGCACTTGGTGCGATGCCAGCGACCAAATTGTTAGCATCAGCTGATGCTGCCCCAACCCGACTACAGCCCCGCCGCTGACCGCAACAAGCAGGCCATTCTGGATGTGCTGGTGAACGTGTTGCCCGAGCACGGCAACGCGCTGGAAATTGCTTCGGGCACGGGCCAGCATGTGGCGTGGTTTGCAGCTGGTTTACCGGGTTGGACCTGGCAGCCGAGCGATGCGCAGCCCGACGGGTATGGCTCGATCAAGGCCTGGGCTGTTAGCCAAGGCGTCTGCAATGTGCGCGCGCCCGTGGTGCTTGACGTGATGGCAGCAAGCTGGTTGCCACGCGGGCAGCTTTTCGATTTGATCTATTGCGCCAACATGCTGCACATCTCGCCATGGGCCACCTGCGCCGCGCTGATGCGCGGCAGCGCGCAGCACCTCGCACCTGGCGGCCAACTCATCACCTATGGCCCCTACCTTGAAGATGCGGTGCTCACGTCGCCGGGCAACCTGGCCTTTGACCAAAGCCTGCGGGAGCGCAACCCGGTCTGGGGTATTCGCCGCCTTGAAGACGTGCAAGCGCAAGCGGCCAAAGTTGGGCTGCAACTGCGCGCAAGGCATGCCATGCCCGCCAATAATTTACTGCTGGTGTGGGCGCGCCAAGGCCCCTCTGCATAACCCCTGCGGTGCTGCGGCGGCTCACTCACATAGGCGGCATCGTATCGAATTTGGGTATTGCCGGATCAAGCCGGTCCCAGGCATGCCCCCGAATCCCATACGTCACCGCTTGCGGTTTAATCCGTCCCGGCTCATCCAGGCTGGCGGCGTGTACGGTGAAAAGCTCGGGCATGGCGGCAAACGTCATATAAACGGGTGAACCGCAGACGGGGCAGAAGGCGCGGGTCTTCACATTGCCGCTGTCGCCCTTCATGGCCCACTGCTTTGCCTCGCCCGAGCTCGTCACCCCCTCACGTTTAAAGGTCAGGTAAGACCCGTGCCCGGTGCCGCTCATGTGCTGGCAGTCCAGGCACTGGCAGTCGTTTGAAAAGATGGGTTCGCCGGCAATCTCAAAACGGATGGCACCGCAGGCGCATCCGCCGGTGTAAGCCTTGGTCGTGTCTATGTTCATGTCTTTTAGCCTTGCTCTACAAATTGCTTCAAACGTCCCAGTGCGGACTCCCACTGCTTGCCAATCACTTCGAGCGATAGACGCGCCAGTTCAACCTGCGCAGGGTCAAACTGCCACAGGCGCTCGCGGCCCAATTTCAAATCCTTGACCAGCCCGGCGTGGGCCAGCACCTGAAGGTGTTTGGTCACGGCCTGGCGGGTGAAATCGGTGTTGGCTGTGAGCTGCGCGATGGAGAACGCGCCGCCTGCGCACAGCACGGCAATCAGTTGCAGCCGTGTCTTGTCGCCAAGCGCGAAGAAGACGGTGGCCATGTCTGCCGCCGGCTTCTTCAGCACCTTGGCCGCCTTGCCGGCCTTGTCGCCCTTGTCAAGCCGCGCTGGCATATTCGGCAATGCGTTTGAACTGGAACTCCCAGCCGCCGCTGTTGCTGGCGAAGGCGCGCGCACGGCGCGCTGGCGGGATCTTGTCAAAACCGGTTTCAACCACCGTCAGCAAGGTGCCGCCGCCCACCTCCTTCAGCGTGAAGGTCACCAGGGTGCGCTCTTCTTTTGAGTATTCGTCGCCAGCTGTGTAAGGGTGCCAACGGTAAGACATCAAACTCTCGGGCTCGATACGCTCGGGGATCACGTCGAACATGATGTGCTCGCAGCCCTCGAGCGTCATGGGCACCTCAACGCGCTGTCCGCTTGCAAATGTTTTGCCCTTAAGAGCCGCGCCAAACCAGTTACCGAATTGCTCGGCATCTGAAAGCGCGAGCCACACTTTGGAGCGCGGCGCATTGATGTGAACCTTGCGCTCGATGCGGTCGGTTTCGCTGGTGGCGTTTGCCTGGGTTGCGGTGGTCATAGGTAGTCCTTTGCGAGGTGAAGATAGCGGGGCGGTATTTAGTGGGGGTTTGCTGGCGCTCAGTGGGAGCAGACTTCTGCAACGTTCTCGATGTAAGGCGTGCCGGTGCCGGTTTCAACCAAACTTTGCAGGCTGCCCAGAAACAGGTTCCAGCCGCCCTCACACTGCTCGTAACATTCAAATTCGGGCGTCAGGCCAATGTGCTCAAAGTCAAGGCGGGTCTTGCCGCCTTCGACGGGGGTGAGCTTGAAGACCATGTCGGTGCCGACCCATTCGTCTTTTTGCGTCACACCGGGAATCTCGATGTTGGCCTCCACGCAGCGCCAGAACACATCACGATCGGGAACCAGCTTGATGTTCTGCAAGACCTTGTGGGTGCGGCCAAAGCGGAAGGTGGATTTGCCGCCCACGTTGGTGGCGATATCGCAACTGTGCGTCCACCAGTCGCGCAGGCCTTTCTGCGTGCTGAGTGCCGCGTACACGGTAGCGGGCGAGGCCGCGAGGACTATCTGGCGCTGGTAATGATTCGTGGACTTCATGGCGATTTCCTTAGGTGAATAAACATGCAACTACTTGGTTGCTTTATTGTGCGCCCGATTAAATCTATATGCAACCATTTAATTGCATTTATCCGACTAATCTGTGGGGACAAACCAGGCGGCGTCCGATCGAGTGACGTGAAGAGTTGAAAAAATTCACTCATTCCCACAGTCGTCTTTTGCCGACATACAAGCAACATCTGCGCGCGTACTATGTTTTGATGCGGCTGCTTAGCCTGCCCTCAAACTTCAACGAGACTCATATGCCCAAATTCGCCACAGTCACTGGCTGCGTCACCTTTACCCCGGGCGACGGTGCGCCCATCCCGATTCCACCAGGGCGCATTGAAGTCGCGCTGCAGCCAGACAGCGCCACCTTGAGTTGGGACGCCGGTGACGGCGTAGCCGGAGTGACGGCTATTCCTCTCACGCAGTTTCAGGACTATGTGAAAGACGGCAAGATCACCTGGGAAGCCAAGGAATAAACAGGCGCATGGCCAGCGATGTGTTTTACGGTGACTGCTGTCTGAACCGCCGAACTGCCCTGCTTGGCAGCTTGGGCCTGCTGGCCCTGCCCCACGCGGCGATGGCAACCACGCCTTCAGATGCTTCTGGCGTCTGGCCACGGCCGCTGCGGGTCCCGGGCGGTATCGCCCGGATTTCGCTGGGTCCGGCGGCCAAGCGGCCCATCGCCTTTGCGGGTGACGTGCCTTTACTGGTGGTAGGTGATGCAGTTGACTGGACGGCGTTGGTGGGTATACCGCTGTCTGCACAGCCTGGCCGGGCTAGCATCAAGGTACGGGCGAGTGATGGCACGCAGCGGCAAGTGGCCTACAACATTGAGCCCAAGCGTTATAGCGAGCAGCAGCTCAAGGTTTCGCCGCGCACTGTCGATCTGTCGCCCGAAGACCTTGCGCGCCATGAGCGTGAACGAGTACACCAGCAGGTGGTGATGGAGGCCTTCAGCCAGCCACTGCCGCAAACGCTGCTCATGCAGGTACCGGTGCCGGGTCGGCGCTCCAGCTCTTTCGGGCTGCGGCGTGTGTTTAATGGGCAGGCCCGCAGCCCCCACAGCGGCATGGACATCGCAGCTGGCACCGGCACGCCCGTAGCGGCGCCCCTGCCTGCCCGGGTGATTGATACCGGCGACTACTTTTTCAACGGGCAGACGGTTTGGCTAGACCACGGCGGTGGCCTGCTCAGCATGGTCTGCCATCTGAGTGCCATTGACGTACAGGTGGGCGACACCCTGACGTCCGGCAAGCGTATTGGCGCGGTAGGCGCCACCGGCCGGGTAACCGGCCCGCACCTGCACTGGGGCGTGATGCTGAACCGCACCATGGTGGATCCGGCACTGTTTCTGGAAGCCTGAAAGCAGCGTTTTCCCGACCACAGGCCCGTTTGGATACGCACCTCTAGCCGATTAGGTCGCAGCCACTAGTGAAAACCCTGATGATCACTCATCGCCTAACCATTCTTCAAAGGAAACACCATGAGCGCCAAGAACCTCTCCACCGTTGCAGCAGACTTGATCGAGTCCTATGGCAACACCGCCAAAAACTTCATTGATGCTTACCGCGCTGGCGGCGAGCGTGTGGTGACCCTGCTGGAAAAGCGCTGGAACGCGGCCCTGAAGCAGTCACGCACTGAGCTGACCGCCGAAACTGCCAAAAATGCAACCGCAGCCCAACTGGCTTTCAGCGCCTACTACACCAAGGGCTTGAACATGACGACCAACGGCGCCCAGCAAGTGGTGGCACAGCTGGTCAAGGTGATGGAAGTCGGCGTCGAGCGCGTTGCTGCCAATGCCAGCCTGTTTGAAGAAAAGACTGGCGTGACCGCCCTCAACACCCTGGCTGCAGCCACGGCACCCGGCGCCCTGGCGCTAAGCAAGCTGGCCGCGCAGATTGAAGAAAAGTCGGCTGAGCTGGCCACAAAAATCGCTGGCGACGGTGTCAGCACCGCCAGCGTCAAACGCACTACGGCTTATAGCCAGCGCCGCAAGGCAGCCTGAGTTTTTCCGGCATCAGCCGGAAGACTTCGCCCTCCGGGGCAATATCAGCCCTCGCCGGCTTCAAGCAGCTGGCGCACCGCTCCCACTGCTGCCAAATCAGTCCTGGGAGCGGCACGCTTGCTGAACTTGACGGCTGCGCTTAAAGGATATTCAGCGACATCCATGGAACCCCCGTCGCGGGGCTTTCTACGGTCACGACCCTGCATACAGGCTTCTTCCGACAGAATACGGTCGAGGGGTACCCCCGTCCCGACTGTTACTGAAAGCCTGTCATGCAGAACTACGCTTACACCAGTGCAACCGAGCTCATCCATGCCATTGCAACAAGGCAGGTGTCGCCGGTAGAAGTCATGCGGGCGTGTCTGGCACGCCTGGAGGCCCTTGAACCCACGCTCAATTGTTTTGTGACCACCACCCCGGAAGAGGCGCTGGCAGCCGCTGCACGCGCCGAGCAGGCGGTTATGGCTGGCGAGCAACTGGGCGCGCTGCACGGCCTTCCTCTGTCCGTCAAGGACCTGATCGCCATGGGCGGCGTTCGGCAAACCTTTGGCTCCCGCACGATGGCCAGCAACGTGGCCCCCGCCGACGCGCCTTCGGTGGAACGGGTCCGGGCAGCAGGGGCCTGCGTGATTGGCAAAACAACAACGACAGAGTTTGGCTGCAAGGGGGGCGGTCCTTCGCCACTGACAGGCATCACCCGTAACCCCTGGGATTTGCGCAAGACGCCGGGCGGCTCCAGCCTGGGAGCAGCCAGCAGCGTGGCCGCTGGCATAACGCCGTTTGCACTGGGCACCGATGGCGGAGGGTCGATTCGTTTGCCCAGTTCCTTTTGCGGGCTATTTGGCATCAAGGCCCAGTTTGGGCGCGTGCCGGTATTTCCGGTTTCTGCCACGCCCACACTGGCTCATGTCGGCCCACTGGCACGTACCGTGCGCGACGCGGCGCTGCTGCTGCAGGTCATCTCCGGCCACGACCGGCGCGACCCGTTCAGCCTGGCCGGAGACGTACCAGACTATGTCGGTGCCTGCGGCCAATCGGTCAAAGGCATGCGTATTGCCTGGACGGCCACTCTTGGAAGAGCAAAGCCCCAGCCTGATGTGGCGCAGGCTTGTGAAGCGGCAGTGAGAGTTCTGCAAGACCTCGGCTGCGAAATTGTTTTGTGGGATGAATTGGCAGGCGACGACCCACTCGACCTCTGGATGGCGGAGTTTTATGCAGGCGTGGGAACGCGGCTGAAAAATGCCATGCGAGACACCAGGGACATGCTGGATCCGGCCGTTGCCCGAATGCTTGAGCCAGCACTGCGCCAGACACTGGAAGACTACTACGGCAAGGTGTTCGCCCGGTACGGCTTGCGCGAGACCATGCGCGCCCGTTTTGAGGGCATTGACTTACTCTTGACCCCCACGACGCCGTGCACGGCATTTGATGCCGATGCCGATTCGCCAACTGAGACGTTGGGCGGCAACATCATTTCCTGGATGTCTTACACCTATCCCTTCAACCTGACGGGTCAGCCTGCCGCGTCTGTTCCAGTTGGGTTCACCGCCTCCGGACTTCCCGTGGGCCTGCAAATGGTGAGCAAAATCAACCACGAAGTTGACATTTTCCGGGCAGCCGCAGCTTTTGAATCAGCACGGCCATGGGCACACCGCACACCCGTTTTCACACAATAGCAGGTCGCCGCTTTTATTGCCTACCTGCACTAGCCGCGTATGTGCGGCTGGACTGCAGGACCACAAGTGAAGTAGAAATTGGCACCCTCGTTGGGCTTACTCTCCGCCCAGACGCGGCCGCCATGGCGCTCAATGACGCGCTTCACCGTAGCCAGTCCGATGCCGTTTCCAACAAAGTCTCCGGGAGAGTGCAGGCGCTCAAACGTGCCGAAAAGCTTGTGGGCAAAAGCCATGCTAAAGCCCACTCCGTTGTCCTTGACGTAAAAAACCGTGTTGCCATTAACGTCCGGGGCACTCCCGACATCGATTTTTGCGAGCGCCTGCCGGGCGGTGAATTTCCATGCATTGCCTAACAGGTTGTGCATCACGGCCGAAAGCAAGCGTGGGTCACCATCGGCGCAAAGACCGTCCTGTATGTTCACCTCCACTCGCCGCTGGGGCTCCTTCTCGCGGCAACTCGTTTCAATGGTTCGGGCAAGGGCTGACAGGTCAACACGCTCGGACTTGATCTCCTCCTGCGACAAATGCGCCAGGGTGAGCATGCCTTCAATCAGATCGCCCATCTGCTTGACCCCGACGCCTATCCGCTCCAGGTAGTGCTTGCCTTTCTCACTGAGATTGCCCCCATCGTGCTTTGCCAAGAGCTGGCTGAACCCATGAATGGTGTTGAGCGGTGATCGAAGGTCGTGCGACACAGCATAGGCAAAGGATTCCAATTCGCTGTTGGCGCTTGCTAGCTCCCCCGTACGCAACAGCACCCGCTCCTCCAGACCCGCGTTGAGCCTGACAATTTCTTCCTCCTGTTGCCTGCTCGCAGTGATGTCGCGCGCTACGGCCACCCAATGAGTGAACTTTCCCGACGTACTTGGAATGGGTGTGACATCGATGTCCAGCCAGATCGGTTTTCCGGCTTTTGTGTTGCTGATGATTTGCGTTCGAACAGCTTGCCATTTTTTGATGGCCGCAGTGACGCGATCTGGTTCACCAGAGGGGGAGTCATTTTTCCAAATAAATTCAGGAGGCATTCCCATCGCCTCGGCACGGCTGTAGCCCGTATGGCGCTCAAAAGCATCATTGACGAAAACAATTTTTGCCTGGGGCGCGTGGAAGGGACTGGCCTTTGCAATGATCACGATGTCGTTCGAACGGGACACCGCGGTCTCCAGCACGCGCAACTGGGCTTGCTCCTTGCGCCGTTCGGTGATGTCCTGAAAGTACACCGCCGTGCCGGATTCTGTCGGGTACACATGAAATACAAACCAGGTTTTCAGCGGCCGGTAATAGGCTTCAATGCGTGAACTCCGTTGCTCCTTCACTGCTGCGCGGTACTCACGCTCTACCGGTGTGCCCACCATGGCGGGAAACTGCTCCCACAGGTTTTTTCCCTGCAGGTCCCCGCGTCCGCGCTTGAGCATGCGCTCGGCCTGGCTGTTGACGAAAGTGAAGTTCCAGTCCTTGTCCATCAAGCTGAAGCCGTCGGTGATGCTCTCCAGCGTGTCGCTCAGCCGGGTCTGCAAAGCCAACGCGCTTGCCTCGGCCTCTTTTTGCTCCGTAATGTCCTGAAACGCGCCCTGGAGCCGGATGATGTTTCCCCCATCATCACGCACAGCCTCGCCGAGCGAACGCACCCAGATGCGCCGGCCTTTAGCGGTCATCTTGGGCAGAATAAATTCGTAGGGGGTGCCGTGCTGCGCGCAGGCTTCCACCAGGCGAGTCACCATCGGCCTGTCTTCAGCGTTGAAGTACCCAATCCCCTCCTGCAGCGTTGGCTGATAGCCGGGAGGTACGTCGTGGATGCGACAGTTTTCGTCAGACCAGGTGAGCTTGCGTTCCGGCAGTTCAATCGTCCAACCACCCAGACGCGCAACCCTGCCGGCAATACGCGTCATGAAAAGATCGCGCTCCAAAAGTTCTGAGGCCTGCTTCAGATCATGAATGTCGGTCAACGTGCCCATCCATTGTTTGGTATGGCCGCCCGCATCGACTTGCGCAGCAGCACGCGCGAGCATCCAGCGGTAGGCGCCATCTTCCCGGCGCAGCCGGTACTCCATCTCAAAGGGCTCGCCCAATGCACAGGCCTGCTGCGAAGCGTTGGCTACTTTGGGTGCATCATCCGGGTGAATCTGCTCCGTCCAGCCCAGCCCCAAGCTTTGCGCCATGGACAGGCCAGAGTACTCACACCACTTCTGGTTAAACCAGGTAGCCGAACCGTCTGCCTGCATCAGCCAGACGATATGCGGCAAAGCGTCCATGAGCTGGCGGAACCGGGCCTCACTCACCGCCGCTGGCTCCAATGCTTCCTCGCAAACACTCGACATAAGTTCATTCGCCCTTTCACAGCTTTACGCGAGCGGACCAGCCTCACGCGCAGCTCAGTTTAGCCCCGGCGTTTACACCCCACCCAGCTTTCGCTCGGCGGCCCGCGCCGTTTCAGCAAAATAGCCACGGAGATAATGTGCAGATGAACCTGCAATCCTACTCCCCACGTCCGCACGCACGGGTGCTTGCATTCGATGTTTTTGGTACCGTGGTGGACTGGCACACCAGCATTGCACGAGAGGTGCAGGCGCTGCGGCCAGAAGTCGACGGCGACGGGTTTGCCCTAGCCTGGCGCGCAGGCTACCAGCCAGCCATGCGTCGTGTGATGTCTGGTGAGTTGGGATGGACCCTGATTGACGATTTGCACCGCCTGATTCTGGACAGCATTCTTGACCAATTCGGTCTGGCCCATTTGACTGAGGCGCAAAAGCAGCACCTGAACAAGGCATGGCACCGGCTGGACCCCTGGCCGGATGTTGTGGCGGGGTTGACGCGACTCAAGGCGCGCCACACGATCTGCACACTGTCCAACGGCAACATCGGTCTGCTGACCAACATGTCCAAACGGGCGGGACTGCCGTGGGACTGCATCCTGTCGGCGGAAGTCTTTCGGGCCTACAAGCCCGACCCGGCCACCTACCTGGGCGTGGCCAAGGTGTTCGAATTGGAGCCAGCACAGGTGATGCTGGTGGCTGCGCACCAGGACGACCTGGCCGCCGCCCGCGCCTGCGGCCTGCAAACCGCGTACATCGAGCGGCCTGCCGAGTTTGGCGCGGCGCGGCCAAAAGATGTGTCGCCTGACGCAGCCAATACCATGCACGCAAAAGACTTTGGAGATTTGGCCCGGCAGCTGGCTTGCTGAGAGGCTTCATTTCCCGATGCTGCGGCCAGCATCCCTTCTGGGAACCTCTACGGGCCGCTTAGCCGCGGCGGCGATCGTTGCGCATCATGCGCTCAACATCATCGCGAAGTTGCGCAAGTTCCTTGCGTAACTTGCGACGCTCCTGGTTGGTAACCACGCCGTCCGCTTTGAACTTGGCTTCGTGCTGCGTTATGCGCATCTCACGCTTATGCAGCTTGTCTGCCTCGCGCGGCGTGATGCGTCCGGTGCGGACGCCCTCGTCTATGCGTTGACTGATTTGCGCTTCACGTGCGTCAATGCCGGGGGTCGTGCCTGACGGTTGCCCAGCCACACGGCGGTTGGACATCATCCGTTCAACATCCGCGTTCAGTCCGTCAAGCTCTGCCCGCAGCTGTAGGCGCTCTTGCTGCGTGGCGTTGCCGTTGGACTTGTAAAAGGCTTCGCGCGCGGCGATGTCACGGTCGCGCTGATAAAGCGCCTGCGCTTCAGACGGCGTGATGTAGCCCGAGTTCAGGCCTTGCTGAATGCGTGCGCTGATGGCCTGCTGGGAGCGGTCAATACCGGGGGTATTAACGTTTTGCGCCAAGGCGGGCGACGCGCCGACGCTGGCAAAAAGTGCTGTAGCCAATAGGGATGCGGTGACGAGTTTCAATTTCATGGTGGTCTCCTGTGATGGGGATGGGTCGGCAAGCGGCTCATAGAGCTGCTCCTGCATCACTGCGTTTTGACGGCATGAGGGTGATCCAGTGAAGCGATTGTTAGCTTCGGTTTGTCAAGGCTTTGTAGGGGAAACGGAGATTTACCAGGGATTTACCGCGCAACTGCAGAGTTATCCAAATGTGCACGAATCATGTAAGAAAGCTGAGTCTGTGCCGACCCATTTATATGACGCCTACGTTCACCAGACAAACCCGGCGCCTACGGCTGCTGCCACAGGGCTGGATTCTTTCGCTTGCCTTATGGGCGTTGGCCGGCTCGCCCCTGGCGATGGAGCTTCAGTTGGAAACGTCTTCAGCCCAGTGTGGGGTGCACACGCCGGCTCCAGACGTGCCACCCGCAGCGGCCAGGCAACGCCTGCCCCAAAGCCAGGCCGTGCAAGGGCACAAGGACATTCTGTGGGCCTGGCTGGGGTCCCCCACTTCGCGCTACCCGCACAAGGCGCTAGGTTCACCAGTTCACGCAGCAAGCCTGCATGTGTTGGTGCCCGGGGTATCGGGCACCATGCAAGAGCTGGTGTATCAGTTGCCACTGCACCGGGTGTTTGAAGACAGAATACCCAGACTCGCCGATCTGGATGCTGACGGAAGCGATGAAATCATCCTTGTCGAAGCCGACGCCCTGCGCGGCGCCGCGGTGGTGGTGTTTGGGCTGCGCCCCAGTGCGCGGCCAGACGGGACCCATGATGTAAATGCCATCAAGGTCTTGCTTGAAATAGCCCGCGGCCCCTATGCCGGGGCCACTTTCCGCTGGCTCAACCCGGTGGGCGTTGCAGACTTTGATGGCGACGGCAAGCCCGACATCGCCAGTGTGACCACGCCCCATGTGGGCGGCGTTCTCACGCTGCACCACTTTCGCCCGCCCCGGCTTGACGTCTATGCCAAAGCGATGGATGTTTCCAACCACCGCATGGGGGCACTGGAGCAGCAACTTGCGGTCATCATTGAGCGCCAGGGCAAACGCCCCACAGTGGTTGTCCCGGACATGCAACTTGCGGCCTTGCACGCGCTGCGGTGGGACGCGCCTGGACAGTGGACAGAGCTCGCCGATCCCAAGCCTCTGCCAGCACGCGTCGAACGCCTGACACCTATCGCCGACGGCGGGTGCATGCTACTGGCTGACGCCTCGTGGTGGCGCGTGACGCTGAGGCCAGGCCAGTAAGCATCAAGCAGGCATGGTGGGCGTCGAGGTAAAGCTTTATGGACACGGGATGATGCGACGCAGGACGGGGACCTGCCCCGGCTTGAAAATATTGGCCGTGAAGTACATTGATCCGGGTCAAACGCTGCGGGCTCTCCTGAATTCGGCAGCCTGGTCTTGCAGGAACCAATCCGGGGGGCATCTGATCCATCACGGCCAGAATCCACCCCACGGCAATCCACACAGGACACCCATGCATGTTGCGATCCCTTAAAGATCTGTTTGACACCTTCACCAGCAGCTCAGCAAACCAGTCGCCGCAGCAGTTGACCCATGTGCTGCAGCTGGCAACTGCGGTGCTGCTGGTTGATGTGATGCGCGCAGATACGGACATGAACGGCACCGAGCGTGCTGCCGTGCTGGCCGGCCTGCGCGGAAAATTTTCTCTGCGCGATGACGAGCTGGCGCGTTTGCTGGAACTCGCGGAGGACACCGCCAAAACCAGCTACGACTACCACCGCTTCACGTCCAGCATGAACGACCACTTCACGCAGGCGCAGAAAATCCAGGTGGTCGAATACATGTGGCAGGTGGCCTTTGCCGACGCGCATCTTGACGCCAATGAGAACCACCTGATTAGCAAAATCGCGGGGCTACTGCATGTGACACATGGGGAGTACATCGGCGCGAAGATGCGCGCGAAAGAATCGGCTGGGCTGGTTTGAGCCGCACCAATGTGCGGACCGGCCTCAGCCCGTGTGTTTACCGGCCGTCCAGCCCCTGCTGCCCAGAGCCTGCTTGGCAACATCCATCGGGCTGGCCTCAAGCGGTGTTCCCATGGTGTCGTTCCAGCGGTTTAAAAAAGCAAACATCGCCACCACACCGAGCATCTCGGTGATCTCACTGTCACTCCAGTGCTGCTGCAACTCGGCAAACTGTTCGTCGGTCACCGCATTGGGCTGGCTCGCGGCCGCCAACGCGAAGTCAAGCGCCAGCCGCTCTTTGTGGCTGTACAGTGCGCTTGTGCTGTAAGTCCAGATATCAGCCAGCTTGGCGTCGCTGATACCAAAATTTTTCGCGCCTAACAGGGTGTGCGCCTGGCAGTACAGACATCCCGCCACCTTGCTCACCACATGGCCGATGAGGCGGCGAAAGCCAAGATCGACCTCGCCGGCAGGGTCCATCACCGCCGCATTGAGTTGCGCCAGCGCCTGCACCAGCTTGGGCTTGCGCTGCATGGTGAGCACACTGTTGGGGGTGAAACCCAACGTGGTCAAAAAGAAATCGAAGTGGGGTTTGAGCTCCGGCGTGGTCTCGGGTGGCAGCGGTTTCAGACGGGGCACTGTGTCTCCTTCAACACCAGGGAGCTGGCTACAGAAGAGTGTAGATGCGCCGGCACTCTCCTTCGCTATTCGGGGCGGTGCCGCACCTGCCCACGACACCGCCAAAAGCGGTCGCAAAGGCCCGGTCTGCCCACCAGCGATCAGGCAACAGGACCGCAGTTCGGGCCTTGCTCGCACCGCGCCTGGACCAGATCATGCAAAGAGACCGAACGCAGAAACGCCACCATGGCGCTTTCAAGTTCCGCATGCCAGTCACTGGCAACGCGTTGATCCCGGGGGCGGCCAGGGCTGGGCCTGGGGCTTGTTGCGATGGCTGCGGAATCATCGACAGCCAGCACAATGTCGGCCATGGTGATATCCAGCGGGCTACGCGCCAGGCTGTAGCCTCCACCCGGTCCGCGGGCGCTGCGCACCAACCCGCGCTTACGCAGGCCCGCAAACAACAACTCCAGATACGACAGCGAAATTTTTTGCTTGGCACTGATGTTGACCAGCGCGATCGGCCTGCGGTCGGCGCGCAGGGCCAGATCCAGCATGGCCGCTACGGCAACGCGGCCTCGGGTCTCAATTTGCATGGTGTCCTTTCGGCATTGGTTAAAGATCAGAATTTCGCGGGGCGTAATACATCAACGTCGCCGACATAGATCACCATCGCGTAGTTGTCGGAGTAGCGCTCGCTCAGCGCTGTACAAATGGCCTGCGCCGTCGCAACGTCACACAGCACTTCCATCCGGATGTTGGCCTGCGGCCCCCAGGTGGCGTCGCGCTTGCCGCCGCTGCCTTTGCCGCGCGCATCGGTGATGGTGTAGCCGCGCGCGCCAAGCTGCTCGAGGTCATGAACAAGGGTGTCCTCGATCGCGGCCTCGGTCACGATGGTCACGAGTTTGCGTTTGGTCAGTTCCATGGGTTCAGACTCCCAAAGGGTGGAGCGACTGGGCAAGCCGGTGGTACAGCGGAATGCCCACGATGAGGTTGAACGGAAAGGTGATGCCAAGAGCCGCGCCTATCGACAGCGCCGGGTTGGCCTGCGGCACAGCGATGCGCATGGCAGCCGGGGCCGCAATGTAAGAGGCGCTGGCGTACAGGGTGGCCAGCAAAGTGATACCGCCCACCGACAGACCAAGCCACCAGCCGGTGAGCAGGCCCAGGCCCGCCGCCACCAAGGGCATGACTACCGCAAACGCGACGAGGAAAATGCCGGCGCGGCGCAACTCGCCGAAACGCCGGGCGACCACCAAGCCCATCTCAAGCAGAAAGAACGCAAGCACGCCCTTGAAGAGATCGAAGAAGAGACGGTCCAGCGGCGCGATGCCTCCGGCCCCGGCGACCCAGCCGATCACCAAACCACCCAGCAGCAAAACAATGCTCTTGCCAGCAAATACCTCGTGCAACACCTGCTTCCAGGGCGTGTTGGTTTCGCCGCGGCGCGCCAGCAATACACCGATCACCAGCGCAGGAAATTCGAGGAGCACGAGGAAGACGACCATGTAGCCCTCAGCGGTGTCGCCCAGCCGCGCAAGGTATGTCGCGCCTACCGCAAAAGTCACCACACTCACAGAACCATAGTGTGCGGCAATCGAGCCTGCGTCAGCCCGACCAAGACGTCCTATCCCGCGCAGCACCGGATAGGCCATCAAGGGAATCAAGGCACCCACCGCTACCACCAACAATGCCGGCAGCGCTACTTCTGACAGCGGGTAACGCGCGAGCTCGACGCCACCTTTGAGGCCGATGGCGAGCAGCAAGAAAATGCTCAAGGACTCGTAAAGAACGCCAGGTATCTTCAAATCCGAACGCACGAGACCCGCCAAAGCTCCCAGCACGAAGAACAGGATGACGGGTTCAAAGCTGGACATCATGGACTCCGGACAGGCGTGCCCGTGAACACGTCAACAGCAGGGATGGCAGGATTAGACATGCCGCAACGATAGAGCAATATGGAGCATATAAAAAGAAGATAATTAGTTAAAATCACTTCTGCAAAAACTGACAATGAACCAGCCCTTTAGCTATCGGCACCTTTACTACTTCTGGGTAGTTGCCAAAGAAGGTGGCATGGCGCGCGCCGCCGAGCGGCTGGATATGGCTGTGCAAACCGTGAGCACACAGGTGCGGGAACTGGAACGTTCACTGGGTTACGCGCTTCTGAAACCTGCCGGGCGCGGGGTAGCGTTGACCGACGCAGGCATGGCAGCCTTGCGGCAAGCCGATCAGATTTTCCAGTTAGGCAGGCAGTTGCCCGAACTGGTGCGCGACGCAGTCGGTTCGCCAACGGTACGGTTGATCGTCGGTATATCCGATGCTTTGCCCAAATTGGCTGTCAGCCGCCTGATGGAGCCAGTCATGCAGGAACCCACCCTTCGGCTGCTGTGCCATGTCGACGAGTTTGAGCATCTGCTGGGCGACCTGGCGTTGCACCGGCTCGATGTGGTGCTTGCAGACCGTCCCGCGCCCGCCAACCCCAACCTCAAGGTATACAGCCACTCCCTCGGCTCATCCGGTCTGGCCTGGTATGCACCGCCGTCCCTGTACGCAGCCGCGCGCCGCGGCTTTCCCCAGTCGCTGAGCAAAGTGCCGGTGTTGCTACCCACAGAGCAGGCTGCCGTGCGTTCGCGGCTGGAGCACTGGTTTGAGCGTCTGGCCATACAGCCGCGTGTGGTTGGAGAATTCGAGGACAGCGCCCTGCTCAAGACCTTTGGCGCCGCGGGCATGGGCGTTTTTCCGATGGCAGAGATGGTTAACGACGATTTAACGGCCA
>JBKJIV010000179.1:0-7901 GCA_046598365.1 Polaromonas sp.
GTTTTGCCATCGCCTTCAAGTGAGCCGTCCATCATCACGGATGAAAAGCCGAGGTTGATCGCGCCCTGGCACACGTCCGGGTTCTGGCCGTGATCCTGATGCATAACGAGAGGAATCTGTGGGTACATCTCGATCGCTGCCTGGATCAGATGTTTGATGAAGGCCTCGCCCGCATATTTGCGCGCGCCAGCGCTGGCCTGCAGAATGACCGGGGCGCCGGTTTCTTTGGCGGCCTCCATCACGGCTTGCACCTGCTCAAGGTTGTTGACGTTAAAAGCTGGAATGCCGTAGCCGTTGATTGCTGCATGGTCCAGCAGCTCGCGCATGGAAACGAGTGCCATAAATAGATCCCCGGGGAAGTTGGTAACTGGGTGGTAACTTTCCCCATTTTACCGGTAGCGCAAATGTGAGGCCGCCCGTTGGCCCACACATCAGGAGCAATTCGGGGCTTTACTCGTCAGCCGCCCGCGCAGGGTTCTGGACAAAGCGTTCAATCCGTTCCAGCACGGGCGCCAGTCCGCGCAAGGGTTTGGCCAATGCGGCCACGACGGTGACGTGGCTTACATTGTCGTAGACGGACAGCCCGACGGGGACACCGGCAGTTTTAAGTTTGCGCGCCAACGCTTCGGAATTGCGAACTGGATTGACCGTGGTGTCAGAGCGCGCAACGATCAATAACGCGGGCGGGGATTTGCTGGATGCATGAACCAGCGCCTGCGAATCAAGGGGCGTGGTCGGCCAATCAAACGCAACCTGCGCATCCGGGTTGACGATTGGCAAAAAATCGTAAGGCCCGGCCAAACCGATCCAGCCGGCCAATTGGGCGGGCTTTAGCCCTGCGCCCGCCAGCCAGCGCGGGTCCAGCGCAAGCATGGCAGCGTTGTAGGCGCCGGCACTGTGGCCCATCACAAATACCTGCCCCGGGTCACCGCCCAGCTCTGCCAGATGGTCAACGGTCCAGCGCACCGCCTGAGCGCTGTCCTGCAGAAAAACCGGGTACTTGACTTGCGGACTCAAGCGGTAGTCAGCGATCACTGCGGTGATGCCGCGCGACGCCAAAGCCTCACCCACGAAGCGGTAAGCAGATCGCTCCCCGGTGGTCCAGCTGCCGCCGTAGAAAAACACAACCACCGGGCCGGGCTTTTGACGGGCGAGCGGCAAGTAGATGTCCAGTTGCTGGCGGGCATCCGCACCATACGCGACGGACGAACGCAGGGTATAGCTGTCACTGGGCACCAGGGCATTCAGGGCGCCCGACGCAGAGCAGCCGCCCAAAGTGCCGACAGCGGCTACCGAAGCCAGCACCAGCCAGCTTCGCCACAATAAAAAACAGTTCTTCATGGTCATGCCTACAATACGCGCCGAATGCGCCGCCGGATTCAAATTCACCGGCTGAAAGCCCTCGGTTTGCTACATTTTATATAGCATTATGGCCCCGTATTTGCAGGGCCAAGGGTGTTTTTGCTCAGGCAACCCGGCAGATTTTGAGCATATTGGTGCCTCCCGGCGCACCCATGGGTTCGCCGCAGGTGATGGCGTAGACGTCTCCGCTTTGCACAATCTCCCGGCGCAGCAAATGGCCTTCGGCCTGCTCCAAGGCGGTATCGCGGTCTGCACTGGTGTCCATCAGCAAAGGACGCACGTTGCGGTACAGCGCCATCTTTCGCTGCGTTGCCAGACGCGGCGTCAGGGCATAGATCGGCACCCGAATGTCATGGCGGCTCATCCACAAGGGGGTAGATCCACTGTCCGTCAGGGCGACGATGGCCTTGCAACCCAAATGGTGCGCCGTGAACAGCGCACCCATGGCGATTGATTGATCAATACGGGCAAAGGTTTTGCCACTGAAGTCGGCATCCAGCGGGGCGTACTCTGCCTTCTCGGCCTCCAGGCAGATGTTGGCCATCTCTTCAATGGTCTCCAGTGGGTATTTGCCCGCGGCCGTTTCAGCACTCAGCATCACGGCGTCCGTGCCGTCGAGGACGGCGTTGGCCACGTCACTGACCTCGGCGCGCGTTGGCACCGGATTGAGAATCATGCTTTCCATCATCTGGGTGGCGGTGATGACCACTTTGTCCTGCGCGCGCGCCATCTTGATCATGCGCTTTTGCAAAGCCGGCACGGCGGCGTTTCCGACCTCGACGGCCAGGTCACCGCGCGCGACCATGATGCCGTCGCTCACACGCAAAATGCTTTCCAGATTCGGAATCGCTTCAGCCCGTTCGATTTTTGCAATCAAGCCTGGCTTGTGTTTGTATTGCGCAGCGGCCACGTTGCAGAGCTGACGCGCCATCTCCATGTCAGTGGCGTTTTTGGGGAAACTCACAGCCACGTAATCTGCCTGGAAGCTCATGGCGGTACGGATGTCCTCCATGTCCTTGGCGGTCAGCGCTGGCGCCGTGAGACCGCCGCCTTTTTTGTTGATACCCTTGTTGTTGGACAACTCGCCGCCCAGCTTGACGGTGGTGTGCACCTCTTCACCGCGCACGGCTTCGACGTTCAGCACAATCAGGCCATCATTGAGCAGCAGCACATCCCCGGCCTTGACGTCACGGGGCAGCTCCTTGTAATCCAGGCCAACACCCTTGATGTCGCCGGGCTCGGTACGCGACGCATCAAGAACAAATTTTTCGCCTGGCTCCAGCATGACCTTGCCATCTGCAAACTTGCCGACACGGATTTTCGGTCCCTGAAGGTCAGCCATGATGGCCACTTCGCGCCCGGCCCGCTGCGCGGCTTCCCGTACCAGACCAGCCCGGTCGATGTGGTCCTGCGCCGTGCCGTGGCTGAAATTGAGGCGAACCACATTCACGCCGGCGCGAATCATTTTTTCAAGCAGTGCAGGATCGCTGGATGCGGGGCCGAGGGTGGCAACAATCTTGGTAGCGCGGCGTTGCAGGCGGGACATGAGGGCGGTCTCCAATGTAATTAAGTTTCCATTTTCTCACGTGCAAGTTACAACGCGGTTACGGTCCCTATTTGCCCCTAGGTTCACACCGCAAAGACGCGGCCGCAGTTCACAGCAAGCGGCGGTGAATCAGTTTTCCGCACGCTTCGAAAGAATTTCAAACGCGGGCAGCGTTTTGCCTTCCAGTACTTCCAGAAATGCACCGCCGCCGGTCGAGATGTAGCCCACGTCCTTTTCGATGCCGTATTTGGCGATGGCAGCCAGGGTGTCGCCGCCGCCTGCGATGCTGAAGGCACTGCTGGCAGCGATCGCCTGCGCAATGGTTTTCGTGCCGCCTTCAAAGGCCGGAAATTCGAATACGCCCACCGGCCCGTTCCACACGATGGTTCCTGCGGCCATCAGTTGGTCAGCCAGCTTTTTCGCTGTCTGCGGGCCAATGTCCAGTATCAGGTCGTCGTCCTCCACGGCCGCGGCAGGCTTGACGCTGGCAGCGGCATCGGCGCTGAAGGTCTTGGCGGTGACCACGTCTGTCGGAATAGGTACCTCGGCGCCACGTGCCTTCATATCGGCCATGACCGCTCTGGCTTCGTCCAGCAACTCGCGCTCAGCCAGACTTTTACCAATAGCCAGACCGCTAGCCAGCATGAAGGTATTGGCAATGCCGCCACCCACAATCAGCTGGTCCACCTTGCCCGCCAGCGCCTTGAGAATGGTCAGTTTCGTTGAGACTTTGCTGCCTGCAACGATCGCCACCAGTGGGCGTTTGGGATTAGCCAGCGCTTTGGAAATGGCGTCCATTTCAGCCGCCAGCAAAGGGCCGGCGCAGGCCACATTTGCAAATTGCGCAATGCCGTAGGTTGACGCCTCGGCGCGGTGAGCGGTACCAAAAGCGTCGTGCACAAAAATATCGCAAAGCGCAGCCATCTTGCGGGCCAGTGTTTCGTCGTTCTTTTTTTCACCCAGGTTAACGCGACAGTTTTCCAGCATGACCAGCTGGCCGGATTGCACATCCACGCCGTTGACCCAATCAGGCAGTACCGGTACTTCGCGCTGCATCAGTTCACCCAGCCGTTTTGCGACAGGCGCAAGGGAGTCTTCCGGCTTAAGTTGCCCCTCCGTTGGACGGCCGAGATGGGACGTCACCATCACGGCGGCGCCCGCATCAAGGGCCATCTGAATACAGGGGATGGAAGCACGGATACGCGTGTCTTCAGTGATGTTTCCACTGTCGTCCTGCGGCACATTCAGGTCGGCACGGATAAACACGCGCTGGCCCTTGACAAGGCCTTGGGCGCAGAGATCGGAAAAGCGGATGAATTTCATAAGGGCTCGCAATGGAAAGTTTGGGCCAAGTGGCGCAAAGCCTACAAATTGTAGGGCGCCGTGAACGACCGAGGGCTCTTCATTCCAGCCAGGGCCGCGGGTCTGGCTTCGCCAGCCCGCAGGCGCAGCGGCCCCCTCGGGGGGCAGGGAGCTACACGCAGTGAGCGACCGTGGGGGCCATCTCTACCAACCGAGTCCCACATGCAAGGGCAGATAAACCGCCATGCCTGCGAGGATGGTCCCCAGCACGCCTTTGCGCCAGAAAAACCACGCTGCGCCTGCCAGCGCAGCAAACAGCCTTGCGTCTTGCCAGGTGCCGATCAAGTGTCCCTGCGTCATCACAATTTCAGGGACGATGACGCCCGACAAAGCCGCAATCGGAGCGTAGTGCAGACCGCGCTGGACCCAAAGTGGCAAGGTCCAGGGTTTGCTGGAAATAAAGAAAAACGAACGTGTGATCACCGTCACCACTGCCAGACCCATGATGGTGATGACCGTCCAGAGATCGGTTTGATTCATGTGGCTACCCCGGCTCCGGGCGTCCGTGCCTCGGGTTTTTCAAGCACCAGACACACAGCGACTGCAGCCGCAATGGCCACGAGGATATTGAGCTTCAATGGCAGGGCAAACGCAGCAACTGCCGCAGCCCCGGCCACGCCGGCAGACACCACACGCAAACGGCTTGTTGCCAACGCGCAAAGAATCCCCACCAGAGCCAATATGCCGGCAAATCCCAGTCCCCAGGCAGGCGGAATGGCGTTGGCCAGCGCAATACCCAGCAAGCTTGCTCCCACCCAGCTACCCCAGTTGACGGCGCAATTGCCTGCCAGGTAGGCCTCTTGAGCGAGCAACCGCGGCGCGTCATCCGGTGCAGCAGGTTGAGGATAACGCTGTGTAAACAAGACGTAGCTGAGGTCGGCAGTGAAGTACCCGCTGGCCAGCCGACGCCACAGACGCTGGTGCATGAAGTAAGGGCGCAAATGGGCGCTGAACACGACAAACCTCAGATTGACGCAAAACGCGGTCGCCAGGATCACCCACATGGGCGCACCCGCGAGCATCAGCGGCACCGCCGCCAGCTGCGAGCTGCCCGCAAACACCAGCGTGGCCATGAGCACGGCCTCAAACAAACTCATGCCCGACTTGACCATGGCTACGCCAGTCATCAAGCCCCATGCGGCGATGCCTGGAGCCACCGGAAACATGTCACGCGCCCCCACCCGAAACTCCGGATGCCGGAACAACAAAGCGATCAACTACCTTCTCCCTTGACTGAGCGATTTGAAAAAATCAGGCCCGGTAACAAGCTAAACCCACGCAAAAACTCTGCGGCGTCCAACGGCTTGCCCCCTGGTTTTTGTAGACGGGTCGCACGTACAACGCCATCGGCGGCGGCAATATCGACCCCGTCGGCACCGACCGATAGAACCTGACCCGGTACGGCGCCATCTGGCGGTACGGCGTTAGGCACCACCGTGACCTGCCAGAACTTGATAGCGACCCCGCTCAGCAGGCTGACGGCAACAGGAAAGGGATTGAAGGCGCGAACGCGTCGCTCAATCAGCGCGGCACTTTCCGCCCAGTCAATCACGGCTTCATGTTTTTCAATCTTGTTCGCGTAGGTAATGCCCGAGGTCGGCTGTTTGGTCGCCGTCAACCCGCCACAAGCGGCCAGCTCCAGCGCTTGCACAGCCATTTGGCCACCAAGAGCTGCCAGTCGGTCGTGCAAAGTGGCCGTGGTGTCGCTAGACGCGATGGAGAGCTTTTCAAGCAGCAACATAGCCCCGGTGTCCAGGCCTGCGTCCATCTGCATGATGGTGATGCCGGTCTCGCTGTCCCCCGCCTCAATGGCCCGGTGAATAGGTGCTGCTCCGCGCCAACGTGGCAGAAGGGAGGCATGGATATTCAAGCAACCCAGCCGGGGCCCATCCAGCACCCACTGCGGCAGGATCAGCCCATAGGCCGCAACCACCATGGCATCGGCTTTTGCCGTTTCCAGGGCCTCGCGTGCAGCGGCGGCATCATCGGGATATTTGCCGTCAAGTCGCAGGCTGCGCGGCTGCGCCACGGGGATGCTTTTTTCCAGCGCAAACTGCTTGACGCTGGAACTCTGCAGCTTCATGCCGCGGCCGGCAGGGCGGTCCGGCTGGGTCAGGACAAGGGGGATGTCAAAACCGGCGGCATGCAGTTGTGCCAGAGCCACACGGGCGAATTCGGGGGTACCGGCAAAAATAATGCGCATCAGCCGATTTTCGCCGACGACGGGCTCGGAACCGGTTGACTACCCAATTTCAATCCAATCGCTAACGAATGAAATACGTCTCGGGGTGCTGAGCGCGGCACGAAGCGAGCGAACGTGGGGCTACTTCTGTTGCTTGAGCATCTTGGTCTTGATGCGATTACGTTTGAGTGGCGACAGATACTCTACGAACACCTTGCCCATCAAGTGATCCATTTCGTGCTGAATGCACACCGCCAGCAGGCCCTCAGCACTGTGCGTCTGTTGCTCACCCTTCAGATCCAGCGCCTGTACACGAATGGCCGTGGCGCGCTCCACGCCGTCATAAATTCCGGGCACCGAAAGACAACCCTCATCATTAACCTGGGTGTCGGGACTGGACCACACTATCTCGGGGTTGATAAGGATCAAGGGCTGGTCGCGGCCTTCACTCACATCAATAACCACCAAGCGCTCATGCACATCCACCTGCGTGGCGGCCAAGCCGATGCCCTCGGCCTCGTACATGGTCGCGAGCATGGCATCAACCAAGGCGCGAATGCGTGTGTCCACTGCGGCCACGGGCTTGGCTACCGTGTTCAGGCGCGGGTCGGGATATCGGAGAATCGTCAGTTGGGTCATGGGGCGGGCAATCAGGTGTCGCTATTTTCGCTAATTTTCGCTAATTTTCAGCGCTTCGGTTGCCGGTGAATCGCATATTCGTTGCGTAATCAAGGGCTTAAGTACAGAATCGCTAGTGATTTATCAAGATATAACGCGGGGACGGCCAGCCGGCCAGCACCCGTGCCAGCCCCAAGGGCCTCAAGATGCAAACTATTTTTGGTCGTTTCAGTCAAATTTCAATAGCCATCACCCTGTTGGCCACCCTAACGGGCCTGCAGGCGCATAACTTCCCTATCAGCGCCGACCAGAAGGCCACAGCCAGCCAGGTCGCCCAAACCGGCGTGCCCCTGAGCGACCTGACCCCCAACGCCCCCGATGAATACACCGTCAAGCGCGGTGACACCTTGTGGGCCATTTCCGGGATGTTTTTGAAAGGCCCATGGCGCTGGCCCGAGCTGTGGGGAATGAACATTGAGGAAATTCGCAACCCGCATCGCATTTATCCGGGTCAGCAGCTGTACCTCGACAAGTCCAACGGGCGTGCGACGCTTCGCACCCGTCGGTCGGCCTCGATGGATGGCCAGCCCGGTGACACGATACGGGTTTCGCCGCGTACCCGCTATGAATCCCTATCGGATTCGGCAATTCCAACGCTTTCCCCGCAGGCCATCGAGCCCTTTTTGGCCGAAGCCCTGATCGTTGACGAAGCCACATTTGCGACTGCACCGCGCATCGTGGCCGCCCAGGAAGGCCGGGTTTTGCTGAGCCGTGGGGACCGGGCCTATGCCCGGGGAACGTATTCCAGCAAGGCGGGCGGCAAGCCCCTGA
>JBKJIV010000056.1:0-4856 GCA_046598365.1 Polaromonas sp.
GCGCAACCTGAACATTCTTGGCCAGCGGTTCAAACAGATGGTCGAGCGGTACAAGGTGGCGTAATCAACAGCGCCATGAGTACCAAAGAAGACGAATTCCTGCAGCAACTCCAGGCCACTTTCAAGGTCGAAGCGGCGGAGCATTTGCAGGCGATCACGGACTGCTTGCTGGCGCTGGAAAAATTGCCGTCAGCCGAGTCGCAACGCCCGGTTCTGGAGACGGTGTTTCGCGCCGCGCACAGTTTGAAGGGCGCAGCACGGGCGGTGGATTTCACCGCAATCGAATCGCTGTGCCACGCCATGGAGGACACATTCTCGCGCTGGAAGCGGGGGGTAAGCTCGCCATTGCCCGACGCGCTTGAGACGCTGCATCACACAGTTGACGCCGTCGCCTTGGCGCTGGCGGGGCCCAACGTTTCCCGCGCACAGCCTGCTTCGTCGATGCTACGCCAGACTTTGCAGCCGCTTGCCAACACGTCCACCCCGGCAGCCGGCGAGGCCGCACCCATGGGGCAAACGGTCCATGCCCGCTCCCCTGCGGCGCTGCCGTCAGAGCTTGCGGCCTTGGCCCCGGTTGTGTCTGCCGCAAGCGAGAAAATACCATCCCAGGAAACCGTGCGCGTGGCGGTGTCCAAACTGGAGGCCCGGCTGCTGCAGGCCGAGGAAATGCTCGCGGCAAAATTGGTCTCTGACCAGCATGTGACCGATTTGCACGAACTGTCCAGCCGCTTTGATGCCTGGCGTGATGCCTGGGCAGAGGTCGAACCACTGGCGCGCCAACTGCGTCAGCAGTCCGAACAGCCGGCCACCCAGGCGCCGAGCCAGCCCCCTGCGGGCATGGCCCGCATGCTGGACTTTTTTGATTGGAGCATGGACTACGTCAAGGCCGTGGAACGCCAGGCCGTGGCACTGGAGCGCACGGCGCAGCACGACCGTTATGCCCTTGGCAAACTGGTGGACGACCTGCTGGAGGATTCGAAGAAACTGCTGCTGCTGCCGTTTTCCACCCTGTCGGCATCGCTGCCTAAACTCCTGCGCGATTTGTGCCGCGACGAAGGCAAGGAAGCCGACCTCACGGTTAACGGGGAGGATGTCGAGATCGACAAGCGCATTCTGGAGGAGATCAAGGACCCGCTCATCCATTTGCTGCGCAACTGCGTGGATCACGGCATCGAAGCCGCTGAAGCACGCGTGCGCCTGGGCAAGCCTGCCCGGGCCACGATCACGCTGTCCGTATCACAGGTTGGCGACAGCAAGGTGGAAATCCTGCTTTGCGACGATGGTGCTGGTATTGACACTGACAAGGTCCGGGCCTCGGCCGTCAAGCACGGGCTGCTTTCGGCAGAGGACGCGCAGCACCTTGACGAAGCCCAGGCGCAGGCGCTGATTTTTCAAGCCGAAGTGTCCACCAGCGCGATGATCACCCGACTGTCTGGCCGAGGGCTGGGCATGGCTATCGTGCGCGAGAGGGCTGAAAAACTGGGGGGCAGCGTCTCGGTTGAAAGTCAACCAAATCGGGGAACCACTTTCCGCATGGTTCTGCCGGCTTTGCTTGCGACGTTTCGGGGAATTCTGATCGAGGCAGAAAAGCGGCTGTTTGTTGTTCCCACCTTCCATGTCGAGCGTGTGGCTCGCGTCAAGGCCGACGATGTTCGGACCGTGGAAGGCCGCGAAACCATCGTCTTGGACGGGCGTGTGGTCTCCCTGGTGCGACTGGCCGAGGTGCTGGATCTGCCGCCCGCACAGCACGACGACGAACTGGCCGCCAGCATGCTGGTCGTTATTCTCGGCACTGCCGATCAGCGCGTCGCGTTTGCGGTCGATGCTGTGCTGGACGAACAGGAGGTACTGGTCAAACGCCTGGGTAAACCGCTGGTCCGCGTGCGCAATATTGCGAGCGCCACGGTGCTCGGCTCCGGCCAGGTGGCGCCCATTCTCCATGTGACTGACCTGCTAAAGTCTGCCCGGAAGGCGGGCGGTGTGGTGCGGCGTACCGCGACGGGAGCAAAGCCGGTGGAGACCGGGACGGTTCTTGTCGCCGAGGACTCCATCACCTCGCGGATGTTGATCAGGAGCATTCTGGAGTCCGCCGGGTACAAGGTCAAAACCGCGGCAGACGGCATGGAAGCCCTCACCCTGTTGCGCGCCGAAAAATTCGATCTGCTGGTTTCTGACGTGGAGATGCCGCGGCTCAATGGCTTTGACCTGACGCAGAGGATTCGCGCCGACAAGAAGCTGGCAGACTTGCCCGTGGTGCTGGTGACAGCGCTGGAAACGCGAGAAGACCGCGAGCGCGGCGTGGACGTGGGCGCCCACGCCTATCTGGTCAAGAGCAGCTTTGACCAGAGCAACCTGATTGAGGTGGTGAGGCGACTGATTTGAGGATCTCAGACGTGAAGTTTTTATGATCAACGGCAAAATCAATGTTCTGGTAGCGGAAGACTCTGCAGCCCTGCGCCTGCGTATGGTGCAGCTGCTCGAGTCTGATCCGCAGATCTGCGTGATCGGCGCCGTCAGCAACGGGCAGGATGCGGTTGATTTTGTCCAGAGGAACAAGCCCGATGTGGTGCTTATGGACATCCAGGTTCCCTACCTCAAGGGTTTTGAAGCGACCCGGCGCATCATGGAAACGCAGCCGCTGCCCATCATTGTTTGCTGCGCCACCTCAGAGAGCCAGGACCTTGTTTTTGCATTCGAGGCCATGGAGGCGGGCGCTATTGCCTGCGTCAAAAAACCTTGGGATCACCCGCACAGCGATATTGAAGCGACCAGCGCGCACTTGCTGGAAACAGTGAAACTGATGTCCGAGGTCAAGGTCGTTCGCCGCTCGAGCCGTTTGCACCGCACCCCCTTGCCGCAAACGTACCCCGCTGAATCACCGTTACACCCTGAGGCGCAGATCAGCTACATCGGTATTGGCGCGTCCACCGGTGGACCGCCAGTGCTGCAGACTATTCTTTCGGCCTTGCCGAAGGACTTTGCGGTGCCCTTGCTGGTGGTGCAGCATATTGCGCAGGGATTTTTGCCTGGCATGGTCGATTGGTTAAACAACACAACGGGTGTGCCGACGCACATCGCCACCAGCGGAACTCGCCCGCTGCCGGGCCATGTGTACCTGGCACCCGACGATTTTCATATGGGCATCAGCCGGAATGGCGGCATTACCCTGACCCGCCTAGGTCCGGAGAATCAACTTCGCCCCGCAGTATCTTTTTTGTTCCGCTCTCTGGCAGAAGTCTGCGGCCCGAATGCGCTGGGCGTCTTGCTGACCGGCATGGGCGAAGACGGCGCCGTGGAGCTGAAAGCCATGAAAGACAAGGGCGCCATCACCATCGCCCAGGATCGTGAAAGCTCGGTGGTGCACGGCATGCCCGGCGCCGCCATCGCGCTGGGCGGTGCCACCCATGTGCTGCCGGCGGACAAAATTGCCGCGGCGCTGGTGGTGCTGGTTAACGGCCGCAATGGCGTGGCACGAAAGTTAGATTCCGCCGTACGGCCTTAGGCCCAAGCGGTGTCCGTCGCCGCTTAGGACCGGCAGTTTTTACTCCAAATGCAATTCCTGGATCTTGCGCGTGATGGTGTTGCGGCCTATGCCCAGTTTTTGTGCGGCTTCGATGCGGCGTCCGCGCGTGTTGAGCAGTGCGGTCTGGATCAGCTTTGACTCAAAGCGGCGCGTCAGAACGTCCCACACATCGCTTCGACCAGTCGCCAGCAAGGCCATGGCTTCGGCTTCCAGCCCGGTTTCCCACCCGCTGCCTTGTGGCACGGGAGCTGCCGACACCACCTCGGGAATCGGAATCGGGTTGTCAGGCTGCGAATGATCAACCGGCGCAGTGCGGGGAACCTCTGAGACCAAAGGCTGCGGACGGACAGTCAAGCCGCCTTCGACAATGACCTTGCCCTGGTCGGGCGCCGCTCCCAGCACCTCGGGAGGCAGATCCTTGGGCTCGATGACCTGGGCGGGTGCCATCACGGTCAACCAGTGACAGATATTTTCAAGCTGCCGCACATTGCCGGGAAAACTGAAGGTGCTGAGCTGCTGCAATGCCGCATCAGAGATGCGCTTGGGCTCCACGCCTAATTGTTTGGCGCTTTGCTGAAGGAAGTGGCGCGTTAGCTGAAACACATCTTCACGTCGCTCGCGCAGGGCCGGCAGGCGCAGGCGGATGACGTTGAGGCGGTGAAACAGGTCTTCGCGAAAGCCGCCTTCCTTGACGCGCTGCTCCAGATCCTGGTGTGTCGCGGCTATCACGCGCACATTGGTTTTGACCGCGTTGTGGCCGCCGACGCGATAGAAGTTGCCGTCGGAGAGCACACGCAGCAACCGCGTCTGCAGGTCAAACGGCATGTCGCCGATTTCGTCGAGGAACAACGTGCCGCCGTCGGCCTGCTCAAAGCGGCCGCGGCGCATGGTCTGCGCGCCTGTGAAAGCGCCCCGCTCGTGGCCGAAAAGTTCGGACTCCAGCAGGTCTTTGGGAATGGCTGCGGTGTTGATCGCCACAAACGGCCCGTTGGCGCGCGGTGAATGCTTGTGCAGCGCGCGCGCCACCAGCTCTTTGCCGGAGCCGGATTCACCCGTGATCATCACCGTCACCATGCTCTGGCTCAGGCGGCCAATCGCGCGGAACACGTCCTGCATGGCGGGTGCCTGACCCAGCATTTCGGGGGTGGCGGCCATTCGTTCTTCGGCCACTTCTTCGCGCTGGCTTTCTTCGACGGCGCGACGGATCAGCTCTACAGCCTTGGGCAGATCAAACGGTTTGGGCAGGTATTCGAAAGCACCTCCCTGGAAGGCCGAGACAGCGCTGTCCAGGTCAGAAAACGCCGTCATGATGATCACGGGCAGGCCCGGGTGT
>JBKJIV010000126.1:0-17009 GCA_046598365.1 Polaromonas sp.
GTTTTTCCTGCTTGACACCCAGCTATCCGCTGAGGATGAAGAGCTCACGCCCACGATGAAACTCAAGCGCAAGCTCGTGCAGCAAAAGTACGCACCTCAGATCGAGGTCATGTACCGTTAGCCTCCCTCATCCATCTTTTCCATCCCTTCATCCGTCATAGAAATTACCTCATGAAATTCAAACCAACCGCTACCCTGGTTGCCCTGACTCTGGGCGCCACATTGTCTTTTGCCCAAACCCAGGGCGTGAGCAAAACCGAAATTACCTTGGGCTCGATACAGGACGTGTCAGGCCCGCTGGCCGGCTTTGGCAAGCAGATCCGCTCCGGCATGATGATGCGCGTCGATGAGCTCAACGAGCAGGGCGGTGTCAACGGCCGCAAAGTCAAGCTGTTGATTGAAGACTCGGGTTACGACCCAAAGAAAGCGATTCTGGCCGCCCAGAAGCTGGTCAACCAGGACAAGATATTCATGATGGTCGGCCACCTCGGCACGGCTCAGAACCTGGCTGCAATGCCGGTTCAATTTGAGAAAAACGTCATTAACTTCTTCCCGATCACGGCAGCGCGTGAGATGTATGAGCCCTTTCACAACCTCAAGTACGCGTTTGCAGCGACCTATTACGATCAAATGCGAATTGCCGCTCCCAAACTGGTGAAAGACAGAAACATCAAAAGTGCCTGCATCATTTACCAGGACGACGAATTCGGGCTGGAAGTGCTGCGCGGTGCCGAGGTTGGACTCAAGACCATAGGTATGGACTTTGTCGAGAAAACCTCCTTCAAGCGCGGTGCCACTGATTTTTCGTCCCAGGTTGCCAGGATGAAGGCTTCCGGCTGCGAGATGGTGGTCCTCGGAACCATCATTCGTGAAACCATTGGCACGATTGGCGAGTCACGCAAAACCGGCTTCAACCCCGCGTTTCTGGGCTCCAGCGCCGCCTACACCGACCTGATTCACAAACTGGGCGGCAAAGCCATGGACGGCCTGTTTGCAACCATGACCTCCCAGCATCCCTACCTGGACGCCGCTGAGCAGCCTGTTCGCCACTGGGCGAACAAATATAAAACCGGGTTCAACGAAGATCCGACCGTGTTTTCCGTGTACGGTTACGCAGCCATCGACGCCTTCGTTCGCGGTGCCCAGAAGGCCGGAACTGATCTGACGACAGAGAGCTTTATCAAGGCCATGAACACCATGGTGATCCCGCGCGACATGTTTGGCACGGCTGAATCGACCTTCAGCCCGACCAAACGCCTGGGCAACAACCTCTCGCGGCTGTCGCAAATCCAGGACGGCCGCTGGAAGGTGGTGTCAGAGTATGTGGCGTTCAATGGTCTGCGCATGGTGCAGCAAAAAGACGGCAGCTTCAAGATCATGTCTGATCAATTCAAGAATTAAGGCACGCGCCGAACTGGCGTCCCGCGTCAGGTAAACCCTGACAAATTACCCAGGTGAAAAGGCCGCTCCTTCGGGAGCGGCCTTTTTTTGTGCCTCTGGCCTAGGGGCACACCTTAAGTGAATACGCCAGCTTGACAGGGCCGCGCGAGCGTTAAGAATACCCAGTGCACCCACATTTGTTCCACAGGAGACACCGATGACATTCAAATTCACCGTGGCACTCGCCGCTCTTGCGCTCAGTGCCGGTTACGCAAGCGCCCAGCAGGGCGTGAGCAAAACCGAAATCACGCTGGGCTCTATCCAGGATCTGTCCGGCCCGATTGCCGGCTTTGGAAAGCAGGCGCGGCTGGGCATGTTGCTGCGCGTGGACGAGATCAACGAGCAGGGCGGCATCAACGGACGCAAGGTGAAGATCATCGTCGAAGACTCCGCGTATGACCCTAAAAAAGCCGTACTCGCAGCGCAGAAGTTGGTCAATCAGGACAAGATTTTCATGATGGTCGGCCACATCGGCACGGCTCAAAACCTGGCAGCCATGCCCGTGCAGTTTGACAAGAACGTCATCAACTTCTTGCCGATCACGGCGGCGCGCGAGATGTACGAGCCTTTTCACAAGCTCAAATACTCCTTTGCCGCTACCTACTTTGACCAAATGCGCAACGCAACACCCAAACTGGTCAAGGAAAAAAATCTCAAGAAAGTCTGCACCATGTACCAGGACGACGAATTCGGCCTGGAAGTGATGCGTGGCGGCGAGGCTGGCCTGAAAACGATGGGCATGGAGTTTGCGGAAAAGACTTCATACAAACGCGGCGCGACCGACTTCTCCTCACAGGTTGCCAAAATGAAATCTTCCGGCTGCGAAATGGTGATTCTCGGAACCATCATCCGGGAAACCATTGGCGCCATCGGTGAATCCCGCAAGACGGGCTTCAGCCCCGTGTTCCTCGGCTCCAGCGCGTCGTACACCGACCTGATCCACAAACTGGGTGGCAAGGCCATGGACGGCCTGTATGCCACCATGACGGTGCAGAACCCCTACCTCGATGAGGCCTCACAGCCTCTGCGCTTCTGGGCCAACAAGTACAAGACCAAGTTCAACGAAGACCCGACTGTCTTCTCGGTTTACGGCTACAGCATCATCGACGCGTTTGCGAGAGTGGCCCAAAAAGCGGGAAACAATCTGACCACGGACAGCTTCATCAAGGTGATGGACACAACGACCATCCCGCCCGATATTTTCGGCAGCGCACCTCAAACCTTTTCGCCCACCAAGCGTCTGGGCAGTGATGTATCACGCCTGTCTCAAATCATCGACGGCAAATGGAAGCCGGTGTCCGAGTACATGAAATAAGCGCCCAGTCGGCACAGCAAAAGCCACCCGCGGGTGGCTTTTTTCATGACACGATGTATGCGCCCGCCCCGGTAGACAACAGCTTGCCATCCGCGCCTAGAAACTCCATGCGTGTACTTGCCACGCGCGAGCCCAGGCGCATGACTTCAGCCCGCAGCTCAAAATACTCGCCAATGCCGGGGCGCAAATAGTCAATCCGCAAATCGATGGTTCCAAGTTTGCCAAAACGGTGTAGACGCTGGTCGATGGATTCGTCCATGTGCCGTGCGCCAATGGCAGCCATCACCGCCAGGCCGCCCATGGCATCCAGCCCCGCACTGATCACCCCGCCGTGGATGCGGTTGTGGGCGTAGTGGCCAATCAGATGCTCACTCATGTCGATGCGTGCGGTAACGCGATCTGGTTTGAGTGAGGTAATGTTTAAGCCGAGCACCCGGTTGAAGGAAATTTTTTCTTCGAAAAGCGTCTTCAGCCGGGCAACAAATTCCGCCTCGAATTTAACAGGTGAGGATGCACGAGGTGGCAATGGTTTGTTCATAGATTCAATTGTCGTGCAGCCAGGTCTTTCATGATTTCTTCGGCACCGCCGCCTATCATCATGACCTTGACCTCGCGATAAATGCGCTCGCTTTTGGAGCCGCGCATAAAACCCAATCCACCGAGAATTTGCACCGCCTGGTCGGCACAAAATTGCATGGTTTGCGTAGCGTGGTTCTTCAGCATGCAAACATGGGCAATCCAGTCCGCACCCTGATCGCCAGCGTCCGCTCTGTCTGCCACGGCGTCTGCCCAGGCCTGGGTTGAGGCCAAACGCATGTGCATGTCCACAAGCTTGTGACGGATCACCTGATGCTCGATCAACGCGCGTCCAAACGTTTGCCTCTGCCGCGCCCAACCCACGGCCTCGTCATAACAAGCTTGGGCAAAACCCAGCGCCGCCACGGCCAACGCCAGTCTCTCGCCGTTGAAGTTACCCATGATGATCCTGAAGCCCGCGCCCTCCTCGCCCAACAAGTGGCCGGCTGGAACCCGCACGCCGTCAAAGCGCAACTGCGCGGTATCGGAGCACCACCAACCCATTTTCTTCAAGGAGCTGCGCGTCAACCCGGCGCTGTCGCCGGGTACCACCACCATCGAGATGCCGCCCGATCCCTTGGTGCCCGCTTCTCCGGTGCGCACCGCAACGGTGATGAAATCGGCCCGCATGCCGGACGTGATGAAAACCTTCTCGCCGTTTATCAAGTAGTCATTGCCGTCGCGCCGGGCTGTGGTGCGCAAGGCGGCAACATCGGAGCCGCCGCCTGACTCGGTAATCGCCAGTGCAGCAATTTTTTCGCCACGCAGTACCGGCGGAATCACCGCCTCCTGCAACGCAGGTGATCCGTACGCCAGCACAGGCGGCAGACTGATGTTGTGCGAGAAAAGGCTGGCCAGCACGCCGCCGCTGCCGCCGTAACGGCACAGCGCCAGCGTCATCGCGTTACGCAAGCGCCAGGAGGCCGGCACCCCACCCAACTCTGCCGGATAGCCCAAGGCCAGCAAACCCAGCGCGGCGGCCCGGCCATAAAGTTCACGTGGAAATTCTCCGGCCTCATCCCACTTCTCGACGTTGGGTGCGATTTCGTTCAACGCAAAGCGCTTGACCGTCTCTGAAATATCGGCCAGCAGGCCCGGATCGTCCGCAGGCGTGCGTCCAAGTGCATTCATGCTTCAAACCTCAGCAAAACCTGTCCGGTTGCCACTTGCTGCCCCAACTCAATCGGCACGCTCGCAATCACGCCATCATGGGTTGCGCAAATGGCGTGCTCAAGTTTCATGGACTCAATCACCAGCAGAGTGTCGCCCCGCTTGACCGCTCCATCGGCGACGGCACTTAACGCGATCACTTTTCCATTAAAGGGCGCGCGAAGCTCCAGCGCTTTCCCGGCTGACCCTGCGCCCGCCGCAGGTTCAAAACTGGCGTCACTCAACCACAAGTCAGTCTGACCTGCTTGTATATGCCACCGACCATCGGCAACCCGAACTGCCTGCACCAACTGACTGACGCCATCGACGCTCACCCCCATCTGGTGGGCGGCTACACGCCGGCAACTGGCTGTATGTTCTTGCGCGCCCAATCTGGCCCGAAGCATGCCTTCGCCCGTTTCTGTGATCTGCAGGACATGCATCTGCCCGTCATGCACCACCCGCAGCGACTTGGTAAAGGGCGCGGGCAAGCTCCTTGCTGCGCCTTGACTGCCGCCAAAATGTGACGCCAGCGCCGCGGGCAGCAGCACCTGCGCCTGCTGCGCCCTCAGGGTTTTGCGAATGCCATCCCCGTGCTCTGCGAGGAAAGGAATCAGGGCTTTGCCAGCGCGAAAAATTGGGTGCTCCACGCAAGCGGCCAGAAAAGCGCGGTTTGTCGGCAGGCCCAGCACCTGCGTGCCGGCAAGGGCAACGACCATCTGATCAATAGCTTCTTCCCGGCTCGCACCATGCACGATCAGCTTGCCCAACATGGAGTCGTAAAAAGGCGTGATCTGCTGACCGGCAGCCAAAGCATGGTCGAACCTGGCGTACTCAGGCGCCGCGAAGTGGTGGACCTGTCCGGTATGCGGCGAAAAATCGTTGTCTTCAGCGCAGAGGCGCACCTCGATCGCATGGCCCCGGAAGGTCACTTGGTCTTGACGCAGCGGCAGCCGCCCGCCCTGCGCAATCCGCAACTGCCATTCGACGAGATCCAGGCCTGTAACCATTTCCGTGACAGGGTGCTCGACCTGCAGTCGCGTATTCATCTCCATCAAGAAAAAATTTCCCTCTTCATCAAGAAGAAATTCAACCGTTCCAGCCCCCACATACCCCGCCGACAGCGCCAGCTTCACGGCGCAAGCACCCATGCGCTCGCGCAAGTCAGCATTCACTGCCGGGCTGGGCGACTCTTCAATCAGTTTTTGGTGGCGCCGCTGTACCGAGCAATCCCGTTCGCCCAGGTGAATGCAGTTGCCATGTACGTCGGCGAAGATCTGCACCTCCACATGGCGAGGTTGCAGCAGCGCACGTTCAAGCAATAGCTCGCCGCTGCCGAAGGACGACAAGGCTTCCGATCGCGCGCTGTCCAACGCCATTTGCAGCGCGGACGGCTCAAGCACCAAACGCATTCCGCGGCCACCACCACCGGCGGTGGCCTTGACCATCAGCGGATAACCGATGCGCCCTGCTTCGGCGCGCAGAAGGTCGTTGGACTGATCGCCCCCCTGATAGCCCGGGAGGCGAGGCACCTTCAATTCAAGTGCAACTTGCTTGGCGCTGGCCTTGTTGCCCAGCGCCCGAATGGCTGATGGCGGCGGCCCGACCCAGGTCAAGCCCGCATCGAGAACGGTCTGTGCAAAGTCAGCGTTCTCACTCAAAAAGCCATAGCCCGGATGAACTGCATCGGCGCCTGATGCCTTTGCAGCAGCCAGCAACTTGTCGATGCGCAGATATGAATCTGCCGACACCGTGCCACCCAAGGCCACGGCGCTGCCGGCATCTTGAACATGCAGGCTTTGCGCGTCGGTATCCGAGTACACCGCCACAGTGGCGATGCCCATGTGCTGAGCGGTGCGCATGATGCGGCGCGCAATCTCGCCACGGTTGGCAATCAGCAGGCGGCGGATGGGGGCAGTGGTCATGCGGCCCACCCGGGTTTGCGCTTGGCCGCAAAGGCTGACAGCCCTTCAGCCGCTTCACGACTGCGTAAATGTGCAGCAAATTTGACAGCTGCTGCGGTCTGAAATTCTGAGACTGGAGGCTGATTCAGCATACAAAGCAAGGCCTTGGTATGGGCCACGGCCCCAGGTGCTGCCCGGCGCAGCGCCTTGATACGCTCGGCAGCGGCGACTTGTAAATCAGAGGCCACCTCATCGACCAATCCCAGCGTCATTGCCTGCTGGGCAGAAAGTTTTTCCCCAGACAAAAGCATCCTGCGCGCCAGCCGGTCGCCCAGACGCCGGTGTACAACAGGTGCAATCTGCGCAGGCACCACGCCCAGGGTGACCTCGGGCGCGGCAAACACGGCGGCAGGTGTGGCCAACACAAAGTCGGCACAGCAGACCAGTCCCAATCCACCTCCCATGGCCGGACCGTCAACGGCGGCCAGCAGCATCTGCGGCAGTGCACAAAGAGCGTTCAACAGCGTACCAAAGCCAGCGTTGACCGCTATCAGAGGGTCGACCTGGCCGGCCGGCAAAGCCTGGCCGACGGACAAGGCGAAATCACCCAGACTGCCGCCAGCGCAGAAAGAAGCACCGGCACCCTGAAGGACCACAAACCGCAAGGAGCTGTCTGCAGCAGCACGTTCGCAAGCCTGTCTCAGGGCGTCCACCAACTCCTCCGTCAGCGCATTGCGAGTGGCAGGGTCGTGCAGCGTCCAATGCTCGACATCTCCCGAGCGGGTGATCAGCAGCTTGCCGGTTATGGCGGCGGTCATCAGGCTGCAGGCTTTTTGCTTTTGGCCAGGCCCATGTACTTGGCGATGATGCCCATCATCACCTCGTCGGCGCCGCCACCTATGGAAGCCAGCCGCCCGTCGCGGAACATGCGCGCGACCTTGTTTTCCCAGGTGTAGCCCATGCCGCCCCAAAACTGCAGGCAGGTGTCGGGCACCAGGCGATTCAAGCGCCCGGCCTTGAGTTTGGCCATGGACGCCAGCTCGGTCACATCTTGACCCTGGACGTAAAGCTCGCAGGCACGGTAAGTCATGGCACGCAGGCTTTCGACTTCGGTTTTCATCTCAGCCAGCTTGAACTGCACCCACTGCTGGTCAGCCAGCGTGGCGCCAAAGAGCTTGCGCTCGTGCGCCCATTCCACCGTCCACTCAATGCAGTTGCTCAGCGACTGGATGCAACTGGCCGCACACCAGAGCCGCTCTTCCTGGAACTGCATCATCTGGTACATAAAGCCCGAACCTTCACTGCCGATCAGGTAGCGCTGCGGCACACGGACTTCGTCAAAATAAATCAGGCCTGTGTCGCTGGAGTTCATGCCGATTTTTTTGATCTTCTTGCCCACCTCTATTCCCTTGCGCAGCTCGCCCTTGTCACGCATGGGAACCATCACCAGGCTCTTGTTTTTGTGCGCCGGTCCGTCCCCGATGTTGACCAGAATGCACATCCAGTCGGCCTGCAGGCTGTTGGTGATCCACATTTTCTGACCGGTGATCACATAGTCGTCGCCGTCCTTTCGCGCGTAGCTTTTGATGGCCGCTACATCGCTTCCGGCACCCGGCTCGCTGACACCGATACACCCTACGACATCGCCGGAAATAGCAGGCACCAAAAACTCCCGCTTGAGTTCGTCGCTGCCAAAGCGGGCGAGCGCCGGCGTACACATGTCGGTATGCACACCGATGGCCATGGGCACGCCACCGCAGTCAATGTTGCCCAGGGCTTCGGCCATGGCCATGCTGTACGAGTAATCAAGACCTGCGCCGCCGTATTCTTCGGGTTTGGTCAGGCCGAGCAGTCCCAGATTGCCAAGCTTTTTGAAGACCTCGTGAGCGGGGAAAATTTCTGCGGCCTCCCACTCGTCCACATGGGGGTTGATCTCGGCGTCGATGAAGCGCTTGAGGGTTTTCTGGATTTCGAGGTGTTCGTGGGTGTATTGCATTTTTGTTCCTTGATGACATGTCATCCCGGACTTGATCCGGGATCCATTGCGGCGCACCCACATGGATGCCGGGTCCAGCCCGGCATGACAAATTATTTCTCACATTCGCGCGACTCCAAACTGCATGGGCCTGAGCTGCCGCGCTGCTGCGTCAGCGCACATGGCCAGGCACTGCGCCAGCACGGCCCGCGTGTCGCGCGGATCAATCACGCCATCGTCGAGCAGAAGGCCTGATGTGTAGAAGACATCAGCCTGCGCCTCGAACATGCTGACAATCTTGTCGAACTGCGCCTGCGACTGCGCGGCATCAATGGCGACGCCTTTGCGCGCCATGGCTGCCTCAGACACGATCTGCATGGTGCGTGCGGCCTGCTCGCCGCCCATCACCGCGGTTTTGGCGCTGGGCCAGCTGAACAGAAAGCGCGGACCATAGCCGCGGCCACACATGCCGTAGTTACCAGCGCCAAACGATGCGCCGCACTGTATGGTGATTTGCGGCACGGTAGCGTTGGTTACGGCCTGGATCATCTTGGAGCCGTGCTTGATCATGCCGCCCTGCTCGCTGTCCTTGCCCACCATGTAGCCGGTGGTGTTTTGCAGGTAGACAATCGGCTGGCCCAGCTGGCAGCAACGCTGGATGAAATGCGTCGCCTTGTTGGCGCCGGCCACGTCTATGGGACCGTTGTTGCTGATGATGCCGACCGCGTGACCGTCAATGGACGCCTGCGCGCAAAGCGTGGCTGCGCCATACAAGGGCTTGAACTCCAGCAAATCCGAGTCGTCCACCAAACGCGCCATCACCTCGCGCATGTCCACTGGCTGGCGCAGGTCGTCAGCCATCAGGCCCAGCAGTTCATCCCGGTCGAAGCGCGGTGGCGACGCGGTCTCCAGAGCGGTTTGCGGGTTTCGCGGAAATGCCATGCGCCGCACAAACTCTCTGGCCGTACCAATGGCATGCCGGTCGTCCTCTGCAAGGCTTTCGCCCAAGCCCGACACCGTCGCATGCATTTCGGCGCCTCCGAGTTCTTCCTCGGTAGCTACCTCGCCGGTAGCTGCCATCAGCAAGGGAGGGCCAGCCAGAAACGCCCGCGAGCGGCCACGCACCAGAATCACCACATCACTCAGACCCGGCATATAAGCCCCGCCCGCAGTGCCTGAGCCATGCTGAATCGTTAATACAGGGATGCCCGCCGCAGACAAGCGCGCCAGGTTGCGAAACAAGGCGCCGCCATGCACAAACCCTTCAACGCGGTAACGCATCAGGTTGGCGCCGGCACTCTCCACCAGATGGATGAAAGGCAATTTGTTCTGCAGCGCTATCTCCTGCACACGCAAAATTTTCTCCAGCCCCATCGGCTGGATGGCGCCCGCCTCAATACCCGAGTCGCTGGCTACCACCATGCAACGCACACCTTCGACAAAACCGATTCCTGCCACAACGCCGCCGCCGGGAGTGGACTGCTCAGGGTCTTTGCTGTCTTGCATGAATCCGGCCAGGGCGCACAGAGGCAAATAGGGTGAACCCGGATCCAGCAACAAAGCGATACGCTCGCGCGGCAACAACTGACCGCGCTTGTCAAACACAGGGCGAGATTTGGCCGAAGCCTGCGCCGACCGTTCTTCCAGGGCCCGCAATGCCACGATACGTGCCAGCATGGCTTCGCGCCGCTGCAGCGCCACCGCCCCCTGCGCATTCCAGCTTGACTGAAAGATGGTCACGAGGAAAAAACTTTCGGGGTTGTGGCCAGATGAAAGCCATCAAACGGCGCAATGGCATCCCGCTGCAGGGCCTGGGCACCGGGCTGCCGCATCGGCCAGCCCATGCGTACCTGCGGCCGCGCGCCATCGACGCGCAGGATGCTGCCGCTGATAAAGCTGGCCGCCGGGCTGAGCAAAAACACAATCGCTGCAGATACTTCTGCCTCGGTCCCGAAGCGTCCCAGCGGCACCGTTTTGCGCATCCCGCGCAGCATCTCCCCCGCTTCTGGCGGGTAATGGTCCATGCCACTGGAGGCAATGTAGCCGGGTGCCACAGCGTTGACGCGCACGCCGCTGTGCGCCCACTCCGCCGCAGCCGTCTCGGTCAGGCTGACCATACCGGCACGCGCTGCGCCGCTATGTCCCATGGACGGCATGGATCCCCAGATGTCGGCGACCATGTTGACAATACTGCCGCCGTGCTGCGCCATGGACTGCAGATAACACTCGCGCGCCATGAGAAAACCACCGGTGAGGTTGGTGTTGATGACAGCGTCCCACCCTTTGGCGCTGATGCTCTCCAGCGGAGCGATGTATTGACCGCCAGCGTTATTGACCAGACCATCCACACGGCCATGCGCCACCACTATCGCAGCAACCGTGCTTTGCACGGACGCCTCCTGGCGGATATCGCAGGGGTGGAAACTGACCCGTCCACCATTGGCAACAATTTCGCCCGCCACGTCGTGAAGCTTCTCCAGCTTGCGTCCGATCAGCACGACATGGGCGCCCAGCGCCGCCAACTCATGCGCCGTGCACCGTCCTATGCCCGAGCCGCCACCGGTGACCACCACCACCTTTCCCGAAAACAGATCAGGCGCAAACACTGAGCGATAAGTCATGAGGTCTTTCTCCTTGTTGCTTTTCCAATCGGGCTTGTCCCGATGAACAGCGCCATGGCCGCGTCCGTCAACTCGTCGAGCGACGCACCCTTTTTGGCGTCAAACCATTGCACGGACCAGTTAAGCGCTCCAAAAATAAGCAGACGCGCCAGCTTCACGGGGGCGTTGAGCTTGCCCTCACTACTCAGAGCCATCAGGACGGGCTCCCAGACTGATTCGTAGTCGCTTTGCAGTTTGGCCAGCGACAAGCGTTGCTTGGTCGTGATGGAGCGCGACTCATAAAGCATGACCGGGATAAAGTCACTGCCCGGACCCAACAACACGTCGAAGTGATTGCGGATCAGCACGGCGAGCAATGCCGACGCATCAGCGGCAGATGATGCGTCGGCCTGCAGCGCCGCCGTTTGCGCGGCAATGGCCGCACGCATGCCTTCGTCCATCACCGCGTGCAGCAACGCGCCTTTGCTTTTGAAATGGTAAAAGGGCGAACCGCTGTGCATGCCCACGGCTGCGGCAATGTCGCGTGTGCTGGTTGCGTCAAAACCTTTTCGGCGGAACAAACGCGCAGCAGCGTTGACCAACTCAACCCGACGGTTGCCGTCGTCACGCTCATCGATGGTCTTGCGCGGCCGACCGCGCGGGCGCTTTTCCGCTGGGTCGGCTTCAGGGGTGGGAATGCGCTTGCGCGCGTCGATTTTGTCCATGGAGATGAACGATAACAAAACCGGGTATTTTTAGCAAGCGTTTGCTTTGTATAAATACAGTTCAGACCAAACGGTACCCCCCCGTGGCCTTTGATGTCATTCGAGCCCGCGCGCCCGCTCCAGCAACAAATCGCGCTCCCGCACATTACGCGCCAGTGCAGCAGCACGTTCGAACTCCACCCGCGCCTCCTCGTTACGACCCAGCTTGGCGAGCAAGTCGGCGCGCACGCTGGGTAGCCACTGGTAGGCCTTCAGCGACGGCGTGCCCTGCAGCGCATCGATGATCACCAGCCCGGCGGCAGGCCCACGCGCCATACCGACGGCAACGGCGCGGTTGATCTCCACTACGGGCGACGGTGCAACCTGCGCCAGCTCTTCGTAAAGCGCAGCAATGCGCGTCCAATCGGTCCCGTCACCAGTGGCAGCACGCGCATGGCAAGCTGCGATTTCTGCCTGCAGCACATAGGGGCCGCGTGCGCCGGCCAATGCGGCGGCACGCTCCAAAGCAGCCAGGCCGCGACGGATTAACAGGCGGTCCCAGCGGCTGCGGTCTTGATCGAGCAGCAGTACCGGCCGTCCTGTCGCGTCCACCCGCGCCGCCGCGCGTGACGTCTGCAACTCCATCAGCGCTATCAATCCGAGCGCTTCGGTTTCAGCGGGCGCGAGTTCTGCCAGCATGCGCCCCAGACGCAATGCTTCGTCAGTCAGAGCCGGACGCATCCAGTCGTCGCCCGTTGTAGCGGTATAACCTTCGTTGAAAACCAGGTAAACCACCTCCAGCACCGAAGACAGGCGTTCGCCCAAAGCCTCAGCGCGGGGTAGCTCGAAGGGAACCTGCGCGTCCTTGAGTGAGCGTTTGGCACGCGTGATGCGCTGCGCAATCGTCGGCTCCGGCACCAGAAAAGCCCGCGCAATTTCATGCGTGCTCAGCCCGCCCAGCAGCTTCAGAGTCAAGGCCACGCGTGCCTCTGTAGGGAGCACGGGATGGCAAGCGGTAAAAATCAGCCGGAGCAAGTCGTCGCCGATCTCGTCCTGGCGCGCGGCGTCTAGTGCATCCACAAAGTCTGGCACCACGGTAGCCTCCAGCGCTTCCATGTCGCTTCCAATTTGCTCCAGCTTGCCTTGCAAAACTTTGTCGCGGCGCAGCCAGTCCAGCGCGCGATTTTTGGCCGTGGCCATCAGCCACGCGCCCGGATTGTCTGGCACGCCGTCTTTGGGCCAATGCTCCAGCGCAGACACCAGTGCGTCTTGCGCCAGCTCTTCGGCCAGCCCAATGTCGCGCACCATGCGGGCCACCACCGCGACGATCTTCGCCGACTCGATGCGCCAGACTGCCGCAATCGCCTGGTGCGTGGCCGAGTGCATCAGGCTTGCGACGGGTCGGCCGGAAATGCCGCCATGTCCATGTACGCCAGCTCCCACAAGTGGCCGTCCAGGTCTTCAAAGCCGTGGGCATACATGAAGCCGTGGTCCTGCGGCGCATTTGGTGCCTTGCCACCCGCAGCCAGTGCCTTGCGCACCAGTTCGTCTACCGCGGCCCGGCTGTCGCAAGACAGGCACAACAACACCTCGGTGGTTTTGTTGGCGTCGGCAATGGCTTTTTTGGTGAAGGTCTGGAAAAAACTTTCGACCAACAGCATCACGTAGATGCTGTCCTCCTGCACCACCATGCAGGCCCCCTGATCATTGGTGAACTGAGGATTGAAGCTGTAGCCCAGCGCGCTGAAAAAGGCTTTGGAACGCTCCATGTTTTTGATTGGAAGGTTGACAAAAATTTGTGTCGTCATGTGTGTTCTCTTTGATGTTGGTTGATCAACCTGCCTTCATTTATTCCATGCCCATCTGCTTGAAGCGATCTAATGTTTCGGGCTTGGCCATGTCCTTGAAATCTTCCATCTCGTAAAACTGACGCACCTCAATTTCGGCGGGCTGGCCTTCGCCGACCGGGTTTGGGAAGCGCCGCGACCATTGCAGCGCCTCTTCGCGCGAGCGCACCTGGATCAGGGTGTAGCCCGCGATAAGTTCCTTGCTTTCAGTGAAAGGTCCGTCGGTGACCTGGCGTTTGTCGCCGTCGTAGCGGATGCGCCAACCCTTGCTGCTGGGTTGCAGCCCGGAGCCATCTAGCAACACGCCGGCCTGGGCTAGCTCCTCGTGATACTTGGCCATGGCCTGAAACATCTTGTCGGCGTCAGGCGGAAAGCGGCCAGCTTCGGAGTCGGGCGTAGCCTTGACGATGATCATGAATCGCATATTTCTTCTCCTTCGTTGAGTTTGTAAAGCCGGAAAAAACCCCGTCTTCATTCCCACGACGAACGGGTGGATCTGAAATCGACAAGACTCGGCAAAAAATTACCGCGTGCGCGTAACTACCCGAAACACGGCCCCACGGCACGCACCTCAATCGTGGCCCACTCGGCTGCCGGGCATTGCCCGGCAATCGCAAGGGCTTCCTCGCGCGTCTTGCAATCAAGATGAAAAAAGCCGCCGACCATCTCTTTAGCCTCGGCAAAGGGGCCATCCAACACCTGCGCCCTGCCCCCACGCACCTGCACCCGCGCAGCGCCACCGTCCTGCGAAGCCAGCGACTCGCCCGCCACCAACAGGCCCCGCGCCTTAAGATCGGCCGCAAAGTCGAGCATGCGGGCATACACCGCCCGGCCTTCGGCCTCGCCGCGGGCCTGCCTTTGACCTATGGGCTCGTGGATCAGCAGCATGTAGCTCATAAAAGGCTCCCGTTTGTACTATGAATTTAGTAGCAAAGCTTTCCCGTCATCAGAGGGAAAGGTCTCATTTCCATCATTATTGTTCTTAAGCCAAGACATACATCGCTCTGTCCAACGTGATCCCAAGGCGATAGCCCATTAACGCGTGGGCGGCTTGCTCGTGTGTGACGGCACCCAGAGCAATTTCCCGCTTATAGGCACGAACTTCCGCGGCAAGCCGAAATTTTCGAGAGGCAAGATAAAGAAGTACCCACACCGGCATGACCCACGCCTGTTCTCTGTAATGAACCATTTCATGCTCGATCAGGGCAGCATCGTTGCGGTACTCTGGTCGTACAAAAATGAATGGCCAGAGAGAGAAGGCAGAGAAGCCTCTGAAAATCATGTTCGTGGAAATGATCATGGCCATGCGTTTAATTTCCCAATAAAAGATTCAATGGACTTCCCAAGGAACGGTTGGTAAATCCTGGCCACAAGCTGAGGCACGTTCAAATGCTACGGGGCTGACGCCACTGTGGTGCTGGCCGTGAGGGGCGGCTGCATCTGGAGACGTATTGAAGGCCGACCCGCGTCTTGCACCAGCCGGAGACGCCGTCACTTTAGCTGAGCATCAGCCTTTCGATCTTCTGGTTCGCAGCCTTTAGTTTCTTGAACAGCGCCAGCAGTAGCGCCTTATTCATGCTGACCATCGCGTGGGGCTCGGAGTGCAGTTCCTCGACAACGGCCCTGCTGAATTCAGCGACGATGCACTTGTCGTCGGCAATCACCGTCGCAGACGTGGTGATGGTGCCATTGGCAAAAAAAATGCCTTCGCCGAAACAGTCACCGGTTTCGACGGTGCCGACTATCTTGCCGTTGCGATAGGCATCTGCCGAGCCATACAGGATCACATAGAAGGCCTTCATGTCGTCATCCTGCGAGGTGATGGAGACATCCGAGTGGAACGTCTTGATGCGCGCCATCGCCGAAATGCGTTGCAGCCAATCATCGGCCATCGGCTCGAAAAAGGAACAGCTGCGCAGGGCGCCAAATCGGGCTGACGGGTCTTCCGTCAGTTGCCTGGCGTAGCTGGCAAAGTGGTCGTTGATGGTGTCAAACTCGTCCATGCATCCTCCGCGATGAAAACGGTAAAGCGGTGTCGGTCGGCATTCAGGGCTTGACCGGAGGTGCTGGTGGTTCCGGCTTTTCTTCGAGCGATAGCGTCAGCGGCGCAGAGGGACGTGTGGCAGGCGCCGGCGCTCCTGCTACTGGATTCACCGCTGTCACTGGTGCCACTGGTGCCACGCGCTTCACCGCTGGCTCCGGAACCGAGGGCCTCGCAGGCATCTTGGGGATGGCGCCCGGCTTCTCTTCCTCTGGGGGTTCCTCCTTCACTTCCAATGACAGTCCGCTGGTCGCGCCGTCACCGCCGGGCAACTCTTCCCGAATGAAGCGCTTGCTGTTCAGCTTCAGGCGCAACATCAATTCGCTCTTGCCGTCCGAATTGGCTTGCAGTTCCTGCAGCGAGATGTCGCCGCCGTCGTAAAGCTCGTACAGGCATTGGTCAAAAGTCTTCATGCCCAGATTGATCGACTTCTTCATGATCTCCTTGAGCTGGCCGACTTCGCCCTTGGAGATCGCGTCGCGGGAAGTTGAAGTGCTCAGCAAGATCTCGATGGCGGCGGCGCGCCCGCCCGAGATCTTGCGCACCAGCCGCTGCGAAACGATGGCGCGCATGTTCAGCGCCAGGTCATTGCGCACCTGTTCGTGCTTCTCGATCGGGAAGAAGTTGACGATGCGGTCTATCGCCTGGTTGGCGCTGTTCGCGTGCAGCGTGGCCATGCACAGGTGGCCGGTCTCGGCGAAGTTGAGCGCGTATTCCATGGTCTCGTGATCGCGGATCTCGCCGATCAGGATCACGTCGGGCGCCTGGCGCAGGGTGTCCTTGAGCGCGTCGAACCAGCCCACCGTGTCAATGCCCACTTCGCGGTGCGTGATGATGCAGTTCTTGTGCGGGTGCACGTACTCGACCGGATCCTCGATGGTGATGATGTGGCCGTGTGTTTCCTGGTTGCGCACGCCCAGCATTGCCGCCAGCGTGGTCGACTTGCCCGAGCCTGTGCCGCCCACCAGCAGAATCAGCCCGCGCTTTTCCTTCACGATGTCCTTCAGCACGGGCGGCAGCTTCATCTGGTCGAAATCCGGGATGTCGGTCGTGATCACGCGGATCACCATGCCGCAGCGCTGTTGCTGGGTAAAGATGTTGATGCGGAAGCGGCCAACGCCCTCCAGCGAAATCGCGAAGTTCTGGCCCTTGGTGTCGATGTAGCTCTGCCACTGCTTTTCAGACGCGATCGCGCGCGCCATTTTGCTGGTCTGCTCCGCCGCCAGCGGGCTCTCATTGAGCTTGGTGAGTTTCCCGTTGAGCTTGATGGCAGGCGGGAAGCCGGCCGTCAAAAACAGGTCCGATCCCTTCAACTGGACCATGGCGGCGAGCATCTTGTGCACGATGGCCTGGATTTGCTGCTTTTCCTGTTGTTCCATCTCTTCTCCTGATCGCTGGGTCGCTGGATCGGTGGTTGGCGGGTCGAACGGGTTACAACTATAAGGCCGATCGGTCCGG
>JBKJIV010000139.1:0-4490 GCA_046598365.1 Polaromonas sp.
GGCGCTGATCCGCGACAAGATGATCAACAAGGAGTACGACGCCACGCACTTCCTGAGCCCCATGCCGCTGGCGATTTCCATGGGCCTGGGCTCCAACGCCACACCCATGAATGTGGCGACCATCCAGAACATCAACGGGCAGGCCATCACTATGGCCCTGAAGCACAAAGACAACCGCGACCCGAAAAACTGGAAGGGCTTCAAGTTTGCGATTCCGTTTGAATATTCGATGCACAACTTCTTGCTGCGTTACTACCTGGCAGAAGCTGGCCTGAACCCCGACACCGACGTGCAGCTGCGCGTGGTGCCACCGGCCGAGATGGTGGCCAACCTGCGCGCCGGCAACATCGACGGCTTTCTGGGCCCTGATCCCTTCAACCAGCGTGCGGTGTACGAAGAAGTTGGTTTCATCCACGTGTTGACCAAAGACCTGTGGAACGGCCACCCCTGCTGCGCCTTTGGCACTTCTACAGAGTTCATCCAGAAAAACCCCAACACCTTTGCCGCGCTGTACCGCTCGGTGCTGACGGCCGCCGCCATGGCGCGCGACCCGAAAAACCGCGAGCTGATCGCCAAGGTGATTGCGCCGCAGGCTTATTTGAACCAGCCCGAAACCGTGCTGACACAGGTGCTGACCGGCCGCTTTGCCGACGGCCTGGGCAACATCAAGACGGTGCCCGACCGCGCCGACTTTGACCCCATCCCATGGCAGTCGATGGCGGTGTGGATGCTGACGCAGATGAAACGCTGGGGCTACGTCAAGGGCGACATCAACTACAAACAGATCGCTGAAAAGGTCTTTTTGCTGACCGACGCCAAAAAGCGCATGGCCGACCTGGGCCAGAAAGCGCCGGATGGTGCGTACCCCAAGTTCACCATCATGGGCAAGGTGTTTGATGCGGCCAAGCCTGAGGAATATCTCAAGTCCTTCGCGATCAACAAGATGGGCTGATCTGGATGTTCAAGTCACTGAACTTCAAGGCCACGCTGGTCTCGGTCCTGCTGCTGCTGGTGTTTCTGGCAGCGTGGCAGCTGGCTACGCTACCCGCCACCGGCGGCGCAGCCGGGCCAGCGGTTTCAGCCGAGCAGGCCGAGTACCTCAAGATGCTGGGCAAAGACCCGGGCACGGCCAAGACTGGTGGCTTTCCCACGCCATTGCAAATGGGCCAGACCGCCTGGAAACACCTGGCCGATCCGTTTTACGACAACGGCCCGAACGACAAGGGCATTGCGATCCAGCTTGGCTATTCGCTGGCCCGTGTCGGCCTGGGTTTTCTGCTGGCCTGTCTGGTGGCGATTCCGCTGGGCTTTGTGATCGGCATGTCGCCGCTGTTGCGCCGCGCACTCGACCCTTTCATTCAGGTGCTCAAACCGATCTCGCCGTTGGCGTGGATGCCGCTGGCGCTCTACACCATCAAGGACTCGTCGACCTCGGGCATTTTTGTGATTTTTATCTGCTCGGTCTGGCCCATGCTGATCAACACCGCCTTTGGTGTGTCGGCCGTCAAACGTGAGTGGCTCAACGTTGCCAAGACGCTGGAAGTCAAACCGCTGCGCAAGGCCTTTCTGGTCATCTTGCCGGCCGCTGCACCCACCATTTTGACGGGCATGCGCATTTCCATGGGCATCGCCTGGCTGGTGATTGTGGCCGCCGAGATGCTGGTGGGCGGCACCGGTATTGGTTACTTTGTGTGGAACGAATGGAACAACCTCTCGCTGACCAATGTGATATTTGCCATCGTGGTGATCGGCGTGATGGGCATGCTGCTGGACCTGATGTTTGCGCAACTGCAAAAGTGGGTGACCTATGCTGAATAAGCCTGCACCCACCGCAGCAGACCGGCCTTTTCTGCAAGTTGAAGGCCTGGCCAAGTCTTACCCCGGCACATCTGGCCCGGTGTTTGATGAAGTCAACTTCACCATCAACCGCGGCGAGTTTGTCTGCATCATCGGCCACTCGGGCTGCGGCAAAACCACCATTCTCAATGCGCTGGCGGGGCTGGAGTCGGCCAGCGCCGGCCTCATCTTCATGGACGGCCGCGAAGTTGCAGGCCCCAGCCTGGAGCGCGGCGTGGTGTTTCAGGGTCATGCGCTGATGCCCTGGCTGACGGTGCGCAAAAACATAGCCTTTGCCGTGCGCTCCAAATGGCCAGACTGGACCAGCGCCCAAGTGGACACCCATGTGCAGAAATACGTGGACCTGGTCGGTCTGTCCGGCGCAATCGACAAAAAGCCCGCAGCCCTGTCGGGCGGCATGAAGCAGCGTGTGGGCATCGCGCGCGCCTTTGCCATCGAACCCAAAATGCTGCTGCTGGACGAACCCTTTGGCGCGCTGGACGCGCTGACACGCGGCACCATCCAGGACGAGCTGCTGGCCATCGTGCGCGAGACGCACCAGACGGTTTTCATGATCACGCACGACGTGGACGAAGCCGTGCTGCTGGCCGACAAGATTTTGCTGATGAGCAACGGCCCGCAGGCACGCGTGGCCGAGATTGTGCGCAACACCATGCCGCGCGACCGCCAGCGCGCCACCGTGCACCACGACCCCCAGTACTACCCGCTGCGCAACCACCTGGTGGATTTTCTGGTGGCGCGCTCCAAAGACCTGTCGCACGGCCGGGCACCCGCGCACCCGCCCACGGTGGAGCCGGGACGCGGCGCGCTTGCCGCCGAACCAACTTCCGTCACCCTGAAAGCCGTCGCATGAGCACAGAACAAGCCCGCCCACCGCTGCCCCCTTTCACGCTGGAAACCGCGAAAGAAAAAGTGCAGAAGGCCGAAGACGCCTGGAACAGCTGCGACCCCGACCGCGTAGCGCTGGCCTATACCGAAGACTCGGTCTGGCGCAACCGCGCCGACTTCTTCTCGGGCCGGCCCATGATTCGTGAATTTTTGAAACGCAAGTGGGCCAAAGAGCTGGATTACCGGCTCAAGAAAGAACTCTGGGCCTTCACCGGCAACCGCATCTCGGTTCGCTTTGAGTACGAGTGGCATGACGACGCGGGCTTCTGGTTCCGCTCCCACGGCAACGAGCAATGGGAATTCAGCGAGCTGGGTCTGATGCAACGCCGCGAGGCCAGCATCAACGACGTGCCCATCAAGGAAGCCGACCGCAAATTCCATTGGCCACGCCCGGTGGCCGTTTGATTCATCACATTTTTAGCATTTACAACACGGAGAACAAACCATGAACCGCAACGACGTTACCGAAAAAATCATCACCGTCAAAGTCAGCAAAGGCATCACCTGGGAGTCGGTGGCCAAAAAGGTCGGCCACAGCAAAGAGTGGGTCACCGCCGGCTGCCTGGGCCAGATGACGTTTGACGACAAGGCCGCCAAGATCATTGGCAAAATTTTCGGATTGACCGCAGAAGAGCAAAAGTGGCTGCAGGTTGTGCCCTACAAAGGCTCACTGCCCACCCCCGTGCCAACCGACCCGCTGATCTACCGCTGGTACGAAATCGTGAGCGTCTACGGCACCACCATCAAAGAACTGATCCACGAAGAGTTCGGCGACGGCATCATGAGCGCGATTGATTTCTCGATGGACATCGTGCGCACGCCCGACCCAAAAGGCGATCGTGTGAATGTGGTGTTGTCAGGCAAGTTCTTGCCGTACAAGACGTATTGATTGCGACGCGCCGGGGGCTTGGCACCCTGGCGCATCCTGTAGACGCAGGCTTAGAGCCCTTTAACCCGGCAGGCAATCAGCAGCAGGCCGAAACCAATAATCCACGACCACATGGCAATGGGTGCGCCCACGCGGACCACGCCAAACTGCGCGAGCAGCGCAACGATAAACAGAACCAGAGAAATCACCCACACGACGAAGGTAGGTGCTTTGCCAGAAAAATTGCTCATGATGGATTCCTTGTTGGTATGAACTGAAGCAACTTGAGTCTAGGGCTTGCCACCGCCCGGTTTTGGACAAAGGTGCGAGGTCTGGCCACTTCGCAGGCCGCTTGGCGACGCCGGTTCAGCGTCAAGGCGACTTGTGTTGTTGACTGTTCTGTGCTTCGTTCGCTGGCCACACCATTTACAACTGACCCGCTAACCTATCGCTGGCATGAGATCGCGAGCGTGTGCGGCACAACGATCAAGGAGCCGCTCTGCGAAGAGTTCTGCGGCGAAATCATGAGCGCAGTTATATTTCGATGGACATCGTGCGTACGCGGGATCCCAAGGGTGACCGCGTGAATGTGGTGCTGTCAGGACAGTATCAGGCAACCCTCAACTCCTCGCGAAGCACACGCCTCAAAACGGCGGCAGTCAGAGGTTTTTCTTTGTCACTTGCCGCGCCAAGCGCCTCGCGCAGCGTCGCATTGATGAGCGTCTGATAGCCCGCGCCGGCGTTTTCTGCCCTGGCGCGGAATGCTTCGATGATGTCGTCGTCGAGCATGATGGTGATGCGCGTTTTTCCGGGCGACGCGATGACTGCGCCGCGCTTGCCTTTGCTGAAATCGTATTCGTCACGCATGGTATTGCTC
>JBKJIV010000194.1:0-14064 GCA_046598365.1 Polaromonas sp.
TGAACCTGGCATGGACAACAGCCGCGCGCTGGCGCCGCCCGCCCCATTGCCCGAGCCGGCAAGCGCGCTCCAAAAAATAAGGGCCGCCGCCTGGTGGCCCTGGCTCAGGCGCATCGCAACAGCCGTGTTTTTCGCGCTGGTCGCTGGCCTGCTCGTCACGCAGGCGCGCACCATCGACTGGCAAGAGGTACTGACCTCCCTGCAGCACTATCCCCTGACTGCTGTCTGGGGCGCCGTGCTGCTGGTGGTGGTGAGCTTCACGCTTTACAGCACGTTTGATCTTGTGGGCCGCCACTACACCGGCCACAGCCTGAGCGCCGTCACGGTGATGACGGTCACGTTCATCACCTATGCGTTCAATCTCAACCTCGGCTCACTGGTCGGGGGCGTGGCATTTCGCTATCGCCTTTACTCCCGACTGGGCTTGGGCACTGGCGTGATCACACGCATCATGTCCATGAGCATGTTGGCCAACTGGATGGGTTACCTGTTGCTGGGTGGCCTGGTCTTCAGCCTGCACCCGCCTACTTTGCCCGACGGCTGGAAAATTGCCACCGAACACCTGCGTTACATCGGTTTTGTGCTGGTGGGCATGGCGGCTGCCTACTTGGCGGTCTGCGCATTTTCACGCACCCGCACCTTGCATGTTCATGGCCATGAGATAGCACTCCCCTCGCTTCGCCTGGCCAGCCTGCAACTCCTCATGGGAGCCAGCAACTGGCTGGTGATGTCTGGCATTATTTTCATCCTGCTGCAGCAACGCGTCGAGTTTTCTGCGGTGGTGAGCGTGCTGCTGCTGGCAGCCATTGCCGGCGTAATTACCCATGTGCCTGCGGGCCTGGGCGTGCTGGAGGCTGTGTTTGTCGCGCTCTTGTCGCACCAATTGCCGAAGCACGATCTGCTTGCGGCCCTCGTCGCCTACCGCGTTATTTATTACCTCGCCCCCCTGGCTGCTGCCACCGTGGTCTATCTGTTCATGGAAGCAAGAGCCAAAAAACAGGCTAAAACTCCCCAATCCAACGCCCCGTACTTTTGAGGGCAATTAAGGGAATTTAGACGACAAAGCCCACACGAGGGCCTTGGCCAGGCCAGATTTTCACCCGCCAAGACTCAAAACACTGTATATTAATACAGTGAATACGCAGCAAAAACTCGCCATTCTGGCCGACGCGGCCAAATACGACGCCTCGTGCGCATCCAGCGGCACCAGCAAGCGCAACTCGGTAGGCGGCAAGGGAATAGGCTCCACCGGGGGCTCGGGCATCTGCCACAGCTATGCACCCGACGGGCGTTGCATCTCCCTGCTGAAAATTCTCTTCACCAACTTCTGCCTGTACGACTGCCTGTACTGCGTCAACCGCGTCACCAGCAACGTCCCGCGCGCGCGGTTCAGCATTGAAGAAGTGGTGCAACTCACGCTCGATTTTTACCGGCGCAATTGCATAGAGGGCCTGTTTCTTTCGTCCGGCATCATCCAAAGCCCGGACTACACGATGGAACAGGTCGTGGAGGTCGCTCGGGTTCTGCGAGAGGAGCACGATTTTCGTGGCTACATCCACCTCAAGACCATTCCCGACGCATCGCCCGACCTGCTCGCTCGTGCGGGCCTGTATGCCGACCGCCTGAGCATCAACATCGAATTCCCCACGGTGCAAAGCCTGGAGTCACTCGCGCCCGAAAAAGACAGCAGCGCCATTCGGCGGTCCATGGCGCGCATGCGGGTGCACATTGACGACGCCAAAGGCAACGCGCGCGATGCAACGCGCAGCAGCATCATCTCGCTGCCGCACTCAGCACTGCCCAAACGCGCGCAAGCCCCGCGCTTTGCTCCCGCAGGCCAAAGCACGCAGATGATCGTCGGCGCCGACGCCACAGATGACTGCACCATCCTTGCCACCACAGCCACCCTGTACAGCGCCTACCGCCTGCGCCGCGTGTATTACTCGGCCTTCAGTCCCATCCCCGATGCGTCGTCCAGCCTGCCCCTGCGCCAACCGCCATTGATACGGGAACATCGCCTGTATCAGGCCGACTGGTTGATTCGCTTTTACGGTTTTGCCCACGACGAAATTGTGGTCCCCCACGCCACGAACAGCGCCGGCACAACGGGCATGCTCGCTCTCGACATGGACCCCAAACTTGCCTGGGCGCTGGCGCACCGCGAGCAGTTTCCGGTCGACATCAACAAGGCGCCACGCGAGATGCTGCTGCGGGTGCCGGGTTTGGGCGTCAAGGCGGTCATGCGCATCGTGCAGGCGCGCCGAGTGCGCAAGCTGCGCGCCGACGACATGGTGCGCCTGCATGTACCTTTAAAAAAAGTCATGCCCTTCGTGCTGCTTGCAGACCACCAGCCCGGCGCTGCGCTCGACGCACTCAACCTGGCTGCGCGTCTTGCGGCACCACCCGCGCAGGCTGGTTTGTTTGACGATGACGGGGCAACACATGCGCCCGACAACGCCTACGCACATTCACGTTCTCCTATCCGCAGTCCCGCTGCGCCACCCGCCAAGACGGCACCTTTGCCTACACCGCACTTGTCTGCCACTGCCGCACCATCAGCGTTAAGTAGAGAAGCAAGGAGTGCCACATGGGTGTGATGAACGACCTGTTGACAAACGACCTCTTCCCACAAGCCCTGTTGCCTATCACGCTGCAGGGTCCGGCGGATCTGGAAGGCTTTCGCCGTGCCGCTCGCGCTCTGCTGGCGCAGCAGATGCTGCCCGAGCAGGTCAGCTGGCACACCGTTGACGAGCCGGTACAAGACCTCTTTGCCTCAGACGCCAACACACTCGTTGTTGTCCCCAACATCATCTTCAGCGACGCACCGCCGGTCAACGTGCCGCCAGAGTATTTGGCGCTGGCTGAAACCGTTATTCTGCACACCGACCCCAACCGCTTCGGGCTGCTCTATCGCATTCTTTGGCGCCTGCAGCACGAGCCCGCGCTGCGGCATGACCCACTGGATGCAGACATGGTGCAAGCTCAGCACCTGGCGCAGGCGGTGCGACGCGACATGCACAAAATGAAAGCCTTTGTCCGCTTTCGCACAGTGCAAGACGACACCTTTCGCAACCAGCCGGAAGGCGGGCCCATGCACGTCGCCTGGTTTGAGCCCGAGCATCACATCGTTGAAGCCATCGCGCCTTTCTTCAAGCGTCGCTTTACCCAAATGCGCTGGGCCATCCTCACGCCCGAACGCAGCGTGGAGTGGGATGGCGCCACACTGCGCTTTGGGCCCGGCGCACAAAAAAGCGACGCGCCTCCGCCTGACGCCGGCGAGCAACTGTGGCTCACTTATTACCAGCACATCTTCAACCCCGCGCGGCTCAAGCTCAAGATGATGCAAAAAGAAATGCCCCGCCGCTACTGGAAAAACCTGCCAGAGGCCCAGCTCATCAGCAGCTTGAGTGCAGCGTCGTCAGAACAACACATCACCATGATCGAGCAGGCGCCCAGCACGCCGCGTCGCCGTATTCCCAACTTCCGGCCAGGCGCTGCAGCGGTAGACCGGCAGCAGGCCGCACTCGCCTTGGGTCATGGGCAGGTGGGGCACCACCCTCTCACCCTGCCCGCACTCAACGCCGCCACGCAGCGCTGCCGCGAATGCCCCATTGGCCAGCACGCCACCCAGGCCGTCTGCGGTGAAGGCCCGGCCAATGCGCGCGTCATGGTGGTGGGAGAGCAACCCGGCGACCAGGAAGACCTGCGTGGCAGACCGCTCATCGGCCCCGCCGGCCAGCTCTTTGACCAAGCCATTGCTGATTTGGGCTGGAAGCGCGACAAGCTGTACATCACCAACGCCGTGAAGCATTTCAAGTTCGAGCCGCGTGGTCAGCGCCGTATGCACAAAACTCCGGCGCAGCACGAAGCCGCTGCATGCCTGCACTGGCTGGAGAGCGAGATCAGTTTGGTGCACCCAGACGCAGTCATTGCGCTGGGCGCCACCGCTGCCGCGTCACTGCTGGGCCGTCATGTCGCAGTGATGTCTGAACGCGGGCAGTGGTTCACCCGTGAGGACGGCCTGCGTGTGCTGGTTACCCTGCACCCTGCCGCCTTGCTGCGCTCGGGGGCCGACCTTGGCAGCCCCGCATACGCAGCATGGCTGCAAGACCTTCGACAGGCCAGCAGTTTGATGACGCCACGCGTGGCCCAGCGCGAGGTCGTAGGTAAGGCACGCGCCAAGCCGCGCAAAAACAAGGCGGCCGTCAACGCATCGCAAGGCCGGGCACTGTCAATTTAGCCGCAAACGGTTCCAGCGCCTGACCGGTACGTGTGCCGGTTCGATTCGCCAACCGGCCCGAAGATCATTTTCAAGGCCGCACAGGGCTGCTCGCTGTGCCTGCAGGCGCTGAAGCGGCTGGCGCAGGCGGCAACACCACCATATCGCGCACCGAATCCACAGGCGGCAATGAGTTTGGCCGCGTTGTCGAGTCGCGGGGGTCCACCGTCACCGCTGGCCCCTGAGTGAGGTTGTCACGCGCTACAGGCTTGCTGTTGCGCAGTGGCTTCTGGCTGTTGGGTTGCATGCCGGGGCTCATCTCGGGCCGCTGCTCGGGCCGGCTTTCCAGCTTCAGCTCGTCGGAGTTCATGCGCGGTTTGAGCTGTGGCCTGGGACGCGGCTTCATGTCCGGCGCCATGAAGGGCCCGTTGCCAGGATCTACCAACACGGCACGGTCCGCGGGTGCGGGCCCCGCTGGGGGTGAAGTGCTGGACTGCGCAGCAGCCAACAGTGGCGTCACTGCCAGCGCAATCAGCAATACCGTCTGTCTGGGAAAACGGGTTAAGGGGTGAAAGGGGTTGTTCATCATGCCTCATTGGCGCGTGCTGCGCGTTGCTGTTGCGGCGCCCGGTCAGGCCCATGATTGACTATGCGCCACGTGCTCAACACCTCATATCGGCAACCGGCCTGCATAACCGTAGGACCCGTCCCGCCAACCGCCTGTCCGACAGGGGCGCACGGGTTCATTTGCCACCAGACTTCAGCCAATCGGCCGCACGCCTATCAGCGCGCCATGGGCCCAGAAGGCAAACACTGCCCACCCCGCCACACCCACCACCACCGTGAGGCCCGTGCCCACTCCCGTACCAGCCGGGTACACCGTGCCAGCCGCCCGGTCGCGCCCCCGCGCTGCGCGAAAACTCAGCGCGGCCCACACCAGAAATGAGCCAAACAAAATGATGTGTGCCACGTTCCCGTTGGCCAGCAAGTGCGCCAGCGCCCACACCTTGACGGCCAGCACCATGGGGTGGTGCAACCGCGCCTTGATCGCGTTGCGCGGCACATAAGTGGCCGCCAGCAACACAAAGGCAATCAGCGTCAGCAGCGCAGCCAGATGCCGCATGCCGCGCGGCGGCATCCACAGCTGCACCGGCTGCTGCCGCGCCAGGCTGAAGCCCCAGACGATCAGCACAAACCCCACAACTGACAACAGCGCAAAGCCCGCCTTCCACGGCATCTCCCCGATACGGCCCATCGTCGCGGTTCGCCAGCTATCAGCCACTATACGCGTGGAATGCACGCCCAAAAAAAGCACCAATCCCAGAATCAGCATGGCCACAGCGGTCTCCCTCAAGTATGTAAGCCATTATGGGCGTGATGCAGCGGCAGCGGTGCGGCGCGTGCACGCTATCACATTTATAGCAATGCAATTGCGCGGATTAACGCCAGGAGGCGAATTTAACGCACCACCCCCGCCCCACAACTGCTCACCCCACCGCCCAATGAGTTGCCTCTACTTTTCGTCAAGCGCCTTGTGTAGACTGACAGCTCACCCGCTCAAACGAATACCCCGATGCGCCTGAGAATTTACCTGGTCGAAGACAGCCCTGTCATTCGCGCCGCACTATCCGAATCGCTTGAAGAGCTGGTCGGCGCCCGCGTGGTCGATGGCGCCAGCACCGAAGCCGAAGCCTGCCAGTGGCTTGCTGATAACCCTAGCGGCTGGGACCTGGCGGTGGTGGACCTGTTTTTGCTGCAAGGCAGCGGCCTGAACGTGGTGAAAGCCTGCAGCCAGCGCGAGCTGCGGCAAAAAGTCGTTGTCCTCACCGGCTACGCCACCGCCTTGATGCGCGAGCGTTGCCTCGCCGCCGGTGCCGACGCCTTCTTCGACAAAGCCACCGAGATCGACGAGTTCACCGACTACGCGATCACCGAGGTTGAGCGGGTGTCCGGCGACACACGCTATTGACTCACGAGCTGCTGGTGCACGGCCGGCGCCCGCCCATGACCAGGGGCAAAATCTGCTGCAGCAACCGCCCACCCAGACCACAATGGATGCCATGCACCTTCAAGACCTCAACACCCCCGCCGCACTGGTAGACACCGCCCGCATGCAGCGCAACATCACGCGCATGCAGCAACGCATGAACGCGCTGGGCGTGGCCTTTCGCCCGCATGTCAAAACCACCAAATGCATCGCCATTGCCCAGGCACAGATTGAGGCTGGGGCGCGCGGCATCACGGTCTCTACCCTGAAAGAAGCCGAACAGTTTTTTGCCGCAGGCATCACCGACATTCTGTACGCCGTCGGCATGGTCGGGCCCAAACTCAAACAGGCCGCCGCCTTGATTGCCCAAGGCTGCGCGCTAAAAATCATTGCCGACAGTGCGGACTCAGCGCGCGCCATCGTTGACTACTCGCACCAGCACGGTGTGCCCTTTGAGGTGTGGATAGAAATCGACACCGACGGCCACCGCTCAGGTGTGCAGCCGCAGGGCGACGAGCTGATCACCATTGGCAAGCTGCTCCACGAAGATGATGAAGGCGGCCACACCACCCTGGGCGGCGTCATGACACACGCCGGCTCCAGCTACGACCTGAACACGCCCGAGGCCCTGCAAGCCATGGCCGAGCAAGAGCGCAGCCTGTGTGTGCTGGCCGCAGACCGCCTGCGCGCCGCCGGCCTGCCCTGCACCAACGTCAGCGTCGGCTCTACCCCCACCGCGCTGTCAGCCCAACAGCTGCAGGGCGTGACCGAAGTGCGCGCCGGCGTTTATGTGTTTTTTGACCTAGTCATGGCCAATGTGGGCGTTTGTTCGCCCGACGACGTGGCCCTGAGCGTGCTGACCACGGTGATAGGCCATCAGCCCGACAAAGGCTGGGCCATTGTGGACGCCGGCTGGATGGCCATGAGCCGCGACCGCGGCACCCAAAAGCAGCAGCACGACTACGGCTACGGCCAGCTCTGCGATGCCAGCGGCCAGCGCATTGACGGCTACACCCTGACCGGCGCCAATCAAGAGCACGGCATCGTCAGCCGCAGCGGAGAAGCTGACCACAACATCGCCCAGCACTTTCCCGTCGGCACCCAGCTGCGCGTGTTGCCCAACCACGCCTGCGCCACCGGCGCCCAGTTTCCGGAGTACCACGCCATCAACGGGGACGGGCACACCCAAGAGGTAGGCCCCACCTGGCCGCGCTTCTACGGCTGGTAACTGCGGGTATTGTCATGACCAGCATCCAGCGCATCAACCCCATCACGATGGCCCCACCCGGCGGCCACTACAGCCACGCTACAGTAGCCAACGGCTTCGTCTTCATATCAGGCCAGCTGCCCATCACCCCGGCCGGCGACAAGTTGAACCAGGCCAGCTTTGAAGAGCAGGCCACCCAGGTGCTGGCCAACGTGCAAGCCGCGCTTGTTGCCGCAGGCAGCAGCGTCGCCCAGCTGGTGCAGGTACGCGTCTATGTGACAGATATTGAGCAGTGGCCTGCTTTCAACCGCATCTACCAGCAATGGGCAGGCGCCGCGCCGCCAGCGCGGGCGGTGGTGCCTGTGCCGTTGTTGCACTATGGGTTTTTGATTGAGGTGGAGGCGGTGGGGGTGGTTGGCTTGCTACAAAAATAGCTGCTGCGTGCGCAGGTGGGATAGGGGCTAGTGGCCGATTTGTCATTTAGAAACACGGGCTGAACCCGTTATGAGTCCGCTCTGTAGCGGGGCGGGCCATGTCTGTTGGCGATGTTGGTATTGCGCAAGTTTTTGCGACTTGGCGGGCGTATCTAAGCCTATGTCCCATAAGGACTTTCTGCCATTTGTGCGGGCGGTTTTGCGACTTTGTGTGCGCCTTGGTTTCGGAATGAACTAGGGTCGACTAAAACATCAGCGCCCCGCTTGAGCTAGTCCAATTTTCTAAATTTTTGCCCTTGCCAAAAGGGCGTCGCTACAAAATAGATACTGTATTTATTTTCAGGGGGACACAAACCGGACAAAATGTCCGGTATTATTCCCGCCGTATGACTACTCCAATTTCTACCGCCGACTATTCCGCAGCCCTTTATTACTTGGAAGTCGCTCGCAAAAAACACACGCAACAGGAAATCGCAAATCACCTCAACTTTGATGTCAGACAGATCCGGCGCTGGCAAAAAGGCGAAACGCCGCCGCCCTTACATATCGCCGAAGAGTTGCAACGTCTGCTGAACTTCGGTGCGACATCACGCGGCAACAGCGACTTCACCTTTGTTGATCTCTTTGCAGGTATTGGTGGCATAAGGCTCGCCTTTGAGGCCATCGGCGGCGAGTGTGTATTTACCAGTGAATGGGATTCGTACGCCCAAAAAACGTATACCGAGAACTTCCAGGGTGGCCATCCACTCAACGGTGACATCACCCAGATTGACGAAAACGACATTCCAGACCATGACGTCCTCTTGGGCGGTTTTCCCTGCCAACCCTTTTCCATCGCGGGCGTGTCAAAGAAAAACGCCCTTGGCAGGGCGCACGGATTTGCCGACGAAACCCAAGGCACCCTGTTCTTTGATGTGGCAAGAATCATCGCCAAGAAACGCCCCCGTGCATTCATGCTGGAGAACGTAAAGAACTTGCAATCACACGACAAGGGGCGAACTTTCGACGTGATTCACCGTACGTTGCGCGACGATCTTGGCTATCAGGTCTTTTACAAGGTCATTGATGGCGCGCACTTTGTACCGCAACACCGGGAGCGGATCATCATCGTAGGCTTCCGTGACCCAGTTATCTTTGACTGGGACATGCTCAATCTTCCAGCCAAGGGTATGCACAAGCTTGAGGAAATCCTTCACAAGAAATCTGACGAGCCAGCGCTTGAATGGGATGGGTCAAACTACTACGACCACACCAAGCGCAAGGTTCTGGACAAGTACACCCTGACTGACAACCTCTGGGCTTACCTGCAGGCCTACAAGAAAAAACACCAGGAAGCAGGCAACGGCTTTGGCTTTGGCCTAGTTACGCCGGACAGCGTTACCCGCACCCTTTCTGCTCGGTATTACAAGGATGGCTCCGAGATTCTTGTGAGCCAAGGCAGCAAGAAGAATCCGCGCCGCCTCACACCGCGAGAATGCGCGCGCCTGATGGGCTTCCCCGATAGTGTGAGAATTCCGGTTTCCGATACGCGCGCCTACAAGCAGTTTGGAAACTCGGTCGTGGTTCCCGTCATGCACGCGGTCGCCCGCGCCATGCAGCCACTGATCGTTGACCCGGTACAAAGCGAACGAACACCTGCTCGCCTCGCAGCCTGATTTACAAGGAGCCAACCATGACAACCACCTCTCGCATACCTGAAGTGCCCAACGGTTCGTACTTCGCCATGAACCGCTGGTTCTACAAAATGTATTTGGCGGGTTTGCTTTATCACCCGGATGAGCCTGCCGAAACAATCGTGGAAATCACGACGGGCGAGCCTACCTTCACCCCGGAGGAATGCATCAATCTGAACAAGGCAGTTTCTGTGATGTTTGATCGTCATGGGGATACCGTTTATGGCTGCGCCCTTAAATATTTTCACAAAGCCTTGGGCATCACACCGGACTATACAAACGCGTGACAGACGTTGTAGATGCGGCTACACGTAGCCGCATGATGGCGGGGATTCGGGGAAAAAATACTCTGCCTGAGCTCTTCCTGCGAAAAGCTCTCCATGCGATGGGTTTTCGATACCGACTGGGCGGCAAAGGTTTACCGGGTAAGCCGGATATTGTTTTCCCGAAAAAGCGCATTGTTATTTTGGTGCACGGCTGTTTTTGGCACATGCATGAATGCAAATATTTCAAGTGGCCGACAACTAACCCGCAGTTCTGGCGTGAGAAACTGGATGGCAATGTCCAGAGAGATAAGCGCGTCGCTGTTGAACTGCAATCAAAGGGGTGGACTGTCTTAACGGTCTGGGAATGTGAGCTAAGGAAAACCAAGTACCAAATGCCAAATTCGGTGGTGTTGGCGGTTGCCGCCAAACTCAACTCTTTGCCATAATTTTTTTCTGCCACGGTAACTGCAAATTAGGGGAATCAAGGTTGGCAATCAATATGGAGATGAGTGACGGGGAACTGTTTGACGGCGTCCTATCAGACGCTGACCTTGAGTTGTTACGAAGACTTGATGCGCTTTATGCAGGCGCAGATAAAGTAGCAATTAAAAAACTCTCGAAAAATGATCGCTCGTGGGCATGGCCTCAACCCGAGAGTCATCAAGCCGGTTTTTATGTACCGATTGAATTTCGTGGCAGCTTTTTTCCGGCAGATCGAGACTTGCCAGCACGCACTGATAAACCGCACATTCTCCAAACAAGCATTCGCGCACGCTGGCCAGGTTTTCGCGAGGATGCGCAAGAGATGACCTATCGCAGATTCACCAACAAGGCGTCTGAGGCACACTTCACAGTACCGCCCAAAGCAGCTTTTGAGAATATTGGCCCCGCATCCTTTGTTGTCCTCGGACGCAAACGCGATCGTGCCGGACTCTTTTTTGATTGTCTGACAGTTGACTCTGGATCGGTCGCATACGAAGCAGTCGAGCGTCAATTTGAAGTTCTCCCGTCTTTTCTGGTTGGTGTGTTCGAGCCACCCAAGAAAGATTCAGTCCCGGAAAGTATTGCTGACGAATTGGATCTACTGATCGACGAATTCGTGGCAGCAGCGCATGACGGCAGATTGCCACAGTTGATCAAGCAATATCGCAAAATTCCGGATGGGTCGTTTATTACCGCGCAGGCGCAGTCACAGTGGTTGGCTGCTGATCCGCAGAGGTCTTTCAACCCGTTCGTGCTGAGCCACCCCGGAAATGTTCTTCGACAACTGACCACGGAAGTGGAGTTCACGATTTATCGTTCGCATGAATTACGTTTCCGGGCGGCACAGGCCTTGGAAATCATTTTTCGGGGCGGGGTTGCACCGACAACGACGCAAATCGTTCAACGGATTGTTCGGCATTTCATTCCCCTGTATCAAGTAATGCTTGATGCATCTCAACAACGCAGGACGCGTGTGGGTGCGGGGTTTGAGTCTCATATTCGCAAGATGCTACAAACGGGCGACATTCCTTATGAAGAGCAGGCGGTAGTCAGTACACGCAGACCTGATTTTGTTTTGCCCAATAAAAGTCTTTATGTGAAAAAATCTGCTGATGCGCTGGTATTGGCAGCCAAGACAACTTTGCGGGAGCGTTGGAAGCAAGTTCCAATGGAGCAGCGAAACTGCACAGTTTTCCTTGCAACGATGGATGAAAAGGTGACACTCTCCGCAGTCAAGGAGATGGCGAATTTGCAGATCACGCTTGTGGTACCTGAATCATTTAAGTCCAAAGGAACAATCATTGAATATGCCAAAGAATCGAACGTTTTGACCTTCAAGCAATTTTTCAGTGACGAAATTGCCGTTCGACGAAAAGCGCGATGGTTGGAGCTGGGTTTGTGGCTTTGACGGGCAAAGAGCCTTGGCTCGCCCCTGCCATCTGCTGCGCCATCTCCGCCGCCACGCTGATCTGACGCTGGTATTGCTTGCTGCTTCGGGTGGGAGTCAGGTGGACAACGGCGTGACGGGATAGGCGTGGGTGTTCATGTCGCAGGGTATGGGTGTTTCACGGCCCCGCCCCCTGATGGACATACGCAGTAAGCTGCCAAATTCATAGCCCCTCCGAACCACTCACACGCCAGCGTACTTCGCCATCAACCCAGGAACAGCAGGTTTGGCGCAGCGCTGCAGGGTCATCAGCAGTGCGTGGTCGGGCTTGCCCACGCGATGGCGTGTGCGCAGGCCGTGCAGGATCTGGCCCAGAAGCGATGCCGCCATTTACGCATAGGGCCAGTATTGGCCTCGAAGCGGCAAGTTTTACCCCGTGAATCAAACACATGGTGTATGATTTACGGCCATGATTCCGAGAAATATCGAATCCACCTTGCGCACCCGCCTGGCCTCTGTTGTGCCAGCCGTGGTGTTGCTCGGTCCTCGCCAGGTGGGCAAAACAACCTTGGCCCGCAAGATCGCTGCCGACTGGCCGGGCGGAGCGGTGTATCTGGACATGGAGCGCCCGGCCGACCGGCGGCGGCTGGATGACGCAGATGCTTACCTGCGGGCACAAAGCGGCAAGCTGGTCGTCATTGATGAAATTCAGCGTGCACCGGGCCTGTTTGAGGTGTTGCGCGGCATCATTGATGACCGGCGCGCGGCCGGGGAGCGGTTTGGACACTTCCTGCTGCTGGGCTCGGCCGCGCTGGAACTGATGCGCCAGTCGTCCGAAACACTGGCGGGGCGGGTGGCTTATCTTGAAATCGGGCCTGTCGACATTCTTGAAGCGAGCGCTGCCAGTCTGGACGCCCAAACGCTCTGGCTGCGCGGCGGCTTTCCCGAGAGCCTGCTTGCACCCGGTGATGGCCCCAGCCTGGACTGGCGGCGGGACTTCATTCGCTCTTACCTGGAGCGGGACGTACCCATGTTCGCACCCCGCATGCCGGTACAGGCGCTTGGCCGCCTGTGGACCATGCTGGCCCACCAACAAGGCGGCTTGCTCAATCAGGCGCGGCTGGCGGCCGGCCTGGGCGTATCTGCGCCCACCGTCACGCGGTACACCGATCTGATGGTGGATTTGCAACTGGTGCGCCGCCTGGCACCCTGGAGCGGCAATGTCGGCAAACGCCTTGTGAAGGCCCCAAAAATTTATGTGCGAGACAGCGGCATCGTTCATGCGCTGCTGGACCTGGAAACCAGCAACGACCTTCTGGGTCATCCGGTAACGGGGCCAAGCTACGAAGGCTTCGTGATCGAAAACCTGATTCAGTGCGCCGGACCGCGCTGGCGGCCTTACTTCTATCGCACACATGACGGGGCAGAGATCGATCTGCTGCTGGAGCGCGGTGGTCAGCCAGAAATAGCCATCGAGATCAAGCGATCTTCGGCGCCCACATTGGACAAAGGCTTTGGCCTGGCTTGTGACGATCTCAAGGTGCGGCAACGCTATGTGGTGTACCCGGGTGAAGAAAGTTACCCGGTTCGGCATGGTGCGCAAGCCATAGGCCTGGCGGCGTTGGCGCAGCAAATGCAAGGTGCATGAAGCTTTGCAGGATTCCGCGGCGACGAGAACCCGCTACAAGTCCGCTTGCAAAAGCAATGTATCAGGGCTCCAGCCCTTGATGGTCATGCGCAAACAGCTACGAAATTCATATCGATTCCAGACCACTCACACACCGGCGTACTTCGCCATCAACGCAGCAACGGCAGGTTTGGCGCAGCGCTGCAGAGTCATCAGCAAGGCGTGGTCGGGCTGGCCCACGCGGTGGCGCGTCCGCAGGTCGTGCTGGATCTGCCCCAGCAGCGATGCCGCCATCTCTGCATCCGCCAGCGCCCGGTGGGCGCGGCCTGCGCGGGGCAGGTGGTGGTAGTCCACCAGCACGCCCAGCTTGTGGCTGGGTGCCTGGGGGTACAGCCTTCTGGCGACAAGCATGGTGCAGGCAAAGGGCTGCAGCGCTGCTGCCCCGGCGCGCGCCAGCTCGGCCTGCCAGAACCTGCTGTCAAACGATGCGTTGTGCGCCACCATGGGCGCGTTGCCAACAAAGCGGCTGGCATCGCGCATGACGCTGGTGGCGTCGGGTGCGGCGGCCACCATGGCATTGCTGATGCCGGTCAAGCTGGTAATGAAGGCGGGGATATGCACACCGGCGTTCATCAGGCTCTGGAAGCGGTCAACCACACGGCCGGCCTCCAGCAGAACAATCGCCACCTCAGTAGCGCGGTCGCCCATGGCGGGTGAAAGGCCGGTGGTTTCAAAATCGATGACGGCGATGCAGCTCATGCGTGGCATTCAGGGCAGCAAG
>JBKJIV010000025.1:0-6032 GCA_046598365.1 Polaromonas sp.
CCCAGCGAGTCTGAATGGTCAATCAAGCCCTTGCGCACAATCGTCACGGTCTCAAAACCTCGATGCGGATGCGCCGGAAAACCTGGCACCGTGCTGCCGTGGTACATGCTCCAGCCGTCCTTGCGGCTGAAGTCCTGTCCGATGGCGCGGCCCGTCAGCGAGGCGTCGGGGCCCATCTGTCCGTTGCTCTGCGGATAAGCGTCGTCGTGATAGGCGCAAAACAAGAAGGGATCAATCGTCTCCCACGGAAAGCCGAGGGGCTTGATTTTCAATATCGGGCTGGCGGACATGAGTACGGTCTTTCGGGCGTGGGAGCGTCAAGCTTTCAATTTCCAGCCAGTGCGGAAAATCCACCACACAGCTGTCAGGCACAGGGCCAAAAAGCCCACGATGGCCGCGACGCTGATGCCCACGTTGACATCTGCCACGCCATAAAAGCTCCAGCGGAACCCGCTGATCAGGTACACCACCGGGTTGAACAAGGCAATTTTTTGCCACAGCGGCGGCAGCATGTTGATGGAATAAAACGCGCCGCCCAGAAAGGTCAACGGCGTCACCACCATGAGCGGAACGATTTGAAGTTTCTGGAAGTTGTCTGCCCACAGCCCGATGATGAAACCGAACAGGCTGAAGGTCACGGCCGTCAGCAACAAAAAGCAGAGCATCCAGAAAGGGTGCGCAATCTCATACGGAACGAAAATGCGCGCGGTTGCCAGAATCAGCAAGCCCAGCATGACTGATTTGCTCGCGGCCGCGCCCACGTAGCCCATGACAACCTCCGTGGATGACACAGGTGCTGACAGCAGCTCATAAATGGTCCCTGACCATTTGGGCATGTAGATGCCAAACGCCGCGTTGGAAATGCTCTCATTGAGCAGCGACAGCATGATCAGGCCCGGAATGATGAAGGCCCCATAGCTGATCCCGTCAATGTCACCCATGCGCGAGCCAATGGCCGCGCCAAAAACCACAAAATAAAGAGAGGTCGACAGCACCGGAGCGGCGATGGACTGTGTCAGCGTGCGGAAGGTGCGCGCCATTTCAAAGCGGTAAATCGCGCGGATGGCGTTCCAGTTCATGCGGCCTCCTTTGTTGCGGGGCTTGCAGGGGTGGAGTCCGGCTTGCCGGCATGCACCAGGCTCACGAAGATATCTTCCAGCGAGCTTTCACTGGAGTGCAGGTCCTTGAACTCAATACCCGCTTCGGCCAGGCGTTTGAGCAGGTCGGCAATTCCAGTTTCGTCTTGCTGGGTGTCAAAGGTATACACAAGGGTGTGACCGTCCTCCGTCAATTCCAGTGGCAGCCCGGCTAACGCAACAGGAAGGGTCGTCAGCGGCGCGCGCAATTGCAACGTGAGCTGTTTTTTGCCCAGCTTGCGCATCAGCACAGCCTTGTCTTCCACCACAATCAGCTCGCCCTTGCTGATGACACCAATGCGGTCTGCCATTTCTTCGGCTTCCTCAATGTAGTGCGTGGTCAGGATGATCGTGACGCCGCTGTCGCGCAGCCTGCGAACCATCTGCCACATGCCTTGGCGCAGCTCTACATCCACGCCCGCCGTGGGTTCGTCGAGAAAAAGGATTCGCGGCTCATGCGCCAGCGCCTTGGCTATCAGCACGCGGCGCTTCATGCCGCCCGACAGGGTCATGATCTTGCTGTCTTTCTTGTCCCACAGCGACAGATCGCGCAACACCTTCTCGATATGCGCCGGGTTGGCCGGTTTGCCAAACAAGCCGCGGCTGAAACTCACCGTGGACCACACACTCTCAAACGCGTCAGTGGACAGCTCCTGTGGCACCAGGCCAATCTTGGCGCGTGCGGCGCGGTAGTCTTTCACAATGTCGTGGCCATCTGCGGTGACACTGCCCGAGCTGGGCGTGACGATGCCACACACAATGTTGATCAGCGTGGTCTTGCCCGCACCGTTGGGCCCCAGTAGCGCAAAAATTTCACCCTGCTCGATGTCCAGGCTGACAGACCGCAGGGCGTGAAAGCCCGAGGCGTAAATTTTACTGAGCTGCTTAATGGAAATAATGGCTGGCAAATGAGTGTCCCGTAGGTATGGCGATGCCGATCAAGCTGCATCGGCCAGCGCCACTGTAACTGCATCGCGTGAATGCTGCTGAAGCTGGGCGATTGCGGGTACGGCGTCCTCGCCGGAGCCGGTCACCAGCTCCTTCGTGCCCGTCGTCCAACTCAGTGAGGGGCCCGCCGCTTTGTGCAGGACAACCATGCCTGGCGCTTATTCGACTCGGTGAAGTAGCGTTGGGCGTCAAGTCCGCGAATGTAAAGGCCACGTGCTGAGTTGCAACAGCATGTGTTCCTGGTCGTCAGCATGGCGAGTCAGCACGTTGAACACCTGATCAATGACTTCATCTGGTCACAACATCTCTCATATTCCAAGGATTCCATAATGAACAAACTTCTCGCTACCTTGATCGCCACTTTGGTCGCCGGTGCCGCATTTGCCCAGACAGCTGCCACACCCGCCACTCCTGCTGTCCCTGCCACGCCGGCAGTCGTGAAGGCAGAAGCCAAGGCTGACAAATCAGTAGCAGCCGCTGTCAAAAGCGAAGCCAAGGTCGACGCCAAGGCAGACACCAAAGTCGAAAAGGCAGAAGTCAACGCCGCTGAAAAGAAAACCAAAGCCGTGACCAAGTCCGCCAAGACCAAAGCCAAAGCCCAGGCCAAAGTTGCCAAGGCTGACCCTGAAGACAAAGCCAAGGCCATGGCCAAAGCTGAAACCACAGGCGTGAAGGCTGAAGCCAAAGCAGACAAGACCGTCATCAAGGCTGATGCCAAGTTGGCCAACGTCAAGACCGACGCCGCAGCCGACAAGGCCACCGCCAAGGTTGAAACCAATGCAGTCAAGGCAGAAGCCAAGGCCGATGTGAAAGCCGCTGGCAGCAAATAATTTGCTCCAAGGAGCCGCGGACCATCCTGCGGCACCTTTTAGAGGACAGGCTCCGGTCTGTCCTCTTTTTTATGGGCGCTAGCGCGTCACTACCGACCAGCCCGCCTTCAGGTTGGCCTTGTCGTTTTCATAGTCCCAGTTGGTACCGCAGCGGGCGCAGCTGTAGCGCGTTACGGTGGCAAGGTGACCTCGGCGCTTTTCCGGTCGGCTGTCGCCCTGCACCAGCTCTGGGTGGCCGGGAGCCTTGCGCCAGTTTTGCTGAACGCCGGCGCAGGATTCGCACAGCGTTGATTTCTTCGGGGCTTTTTGCGGGCTTTGGTCTTCGGTCATGGTGCGGCTTTGTGGGGTGGGCTTGGGTGATTGTCCTCCACCGGCGTTTCCTGCCCGCCATCTCGGCCCCCTGTCAGGCCAATCGCAGACCACGCAAACGCAGGTGTGCCCTGTCTTCCATGTCCACCGGCAATTGCTGCTTGGCCAGCAGGTAGTGGCTGGTAAACACGTCAAGATAAGCCTCCAGCGTCTGCGCGGCATGCGCCTCGCCCGCGAGCGCCAGGCACAGTGCCGCGACTTCTGATGTGCAAAAGTGCTCATCGCGTTGCGAGCGACGCAGGCGGTAGCTGGAGACTTGCTCGCTTTGCAGGCTCAGCACCGGTAGCTTGTCCAGGTAGGGGCTTTTGCGAAACATCTTGCGCGCCTCCTGCCAGGTGGCGTCCAGCACCACAAACAGCGGCCGCTTTCCGCCGCTGGCGCTTTCATCTGGCACCTCTGTCACCACGCGCCCCGGCGCTACAAACTCGCCGGGAAACACCAGATACGGCTGCCATTGCGGGTCACGCAGCAGGCTCAACAGCGCAGGGTCAACCTCCGTCCTCGCCCAGCCAAACGCAAATGTATCGGCCACCACATCAGCCACCAGCCAGCCCGTGTTGCTGGGCTTGAGTGGCTCAATGTCCGCCATCAGCAGGCACACGCCGGCGCGTACAGGCAGCACAGGCCGAAGTGCGCAGATGCAGTGGGTGGGTACAAGGCGGCAACCAGCGCAACGCTCCCCGCGCGGCCCGCCACGCGCCAGAAAAGGTTTGGAGCTGCGCGCAAGGCGCGCGTTGCGCAGGCGGTTGACGGCGTGAACTGCGTTTGGCATGTGATCAAGCATCAGCAATGCGTTCAAGCGCGCGCAGCGCGTGCAGCAAACGCTGTTGCGTCAGGCGGCGGGTGGCCGGTGCAGCGCGCAGAGCTTGTTGCCATCCGGGTCGCGCAGATAGGCCAGGTAGAGCTTGCCTGCCGGGGCTTCGCGAAAGCCCGGCGGGTCCTCGCAGGTGGTGCCGCCGTTGGCCACGCCCGCCGCATGGAATGCGGCACCCTGCTCCGGCGACTCCACGGTAAACCCTATCGTGCTGCCATTGCCATGGCAAGCAGACTCGCCATTGATGGGCGTGGTGATGCCGAACGAGCTGCCCTTGCTCCGGTAGAAATAACGGTTCTTGTTGGCAACGCCGGGGCCGATGCCCAGGGTGCCGAGTACCGCGTCGTAAAACTTCTTTGAGGCTTCGAGGTCGTTAACGCCGACCATGACATGACTGAACATTGGTTTTGTCTCCGTGGGGTGGTTGGAACTGTGCGCAGATTTAGAACACCGGTGATGGTACTTGACACCACTTTTACCAAGCAGCTGTCGGGGATGCAGATGCTCAGACCCTAGACTGCAGGCTTCTCCCAGCCGGGCACATTCACGGCGTAACGTGTGGCCTTGCCCACGCCTTCCACGCGCAGCAAGCCATGGGCCAGCAAGTCGGCCAGGTCGCGCGTGGCGGTGGCTTTGGAGGTGGCGGTGATCTTGGCGCAGTTTGGACAATACGGCTCAAAAAGTGAGGGGCATTTACATCATTGCGGTGAATGGCTTTATTATTCGTCGCACAAAAAGCGGCGAATAAGGCGCATAATCGCCGCATGCTTCAAGACAAGCCCCCTCGCCGCCGCATCTATATCTGGCAGCGCCCCGACTGGCCGCAGTGGCGGTTTGATGCTGCCGCGCTGGCTGCACCTCTCGCGCAGGTGCATCGCGCGCAAGGGCATTTGACGGGCCGCATGGCCGAGCTGGGGCTGGCGCAGCGCGACCAGGCCACGCTGCAAGCCCTGACGCAAGAAGTCATCACCACCAGCGCCATCGAGGGCGAAGCGCTCAATCTGGACGCGGTGCGCTCTTCCATCGCGCGCAGGCTGGGGGTCGACATTGGCGCGCTGGCGCCGGCAGACCGCAACGTGGACGGCGTGGTGGACATGGTGCTCGACGCCACCCAGCAGCACGCCCAGCCTCTTACTGTCGAACGTCTGTTTGGCTGGCATGCGGCGTTGTTTCCCACCGGCTACAGCGGCCGCGTGCGCATACAGGTGGGCGCTTGGCGCAACGATGCGGCGGGCCCCATGCAGGTGGTGTCCGGCGCCATGGGCAGAGAGAAAGTGCACTTTCAGGCACCGCCCGCCACCGCACTATCCATGGAGACCACTGCTTTCCTGCAGTGGTTTAACGCCGCCCCGGCGGGCGACGCCCTCATCCACGCCGGCCTGGCCCACCTGTGGCTGGTGACCCTGCACCCGTTTGACGACGGCAACGGCCGCATCAGCCGCGCCGTGGGCGACATGGCGCTTGCGCGGGCAGAAGGTACAGCACAACGTTTTTACAGCCTGAGCGCCCAGATACAGCGAGAGCGCAAACAGTATTACGACCAGCTGGAAGCCACCCAGTGCAGCACGCTGGACGTGACGCCGTGGCTGGAATGGTTCCTGGCCTGCCTGCTGCGCGCCGTGCAGGGCGCCGATGGTTTGCTGGGTGGCGTGCTGGACAAGGCCCTGTTCTGGCAACGCTGGGCCGGCACGCCGATGAACGCGCGGCAGACGCTGGTTCTGAATCATGTGCTCCACGGCATGGAGGGCAAGCTGACGAATGCCAAGTGGGCCGCGATGGGCAAATGCTCTGCGGATACGGCGCTGCGGGATATCAACGATCTGCTGGCGCGCGGCGTTTTGAGCAAGCTGGAAGGTGGCGGGCGCAGCACGGGGTATTTGTTGGACAAATAGGGCTGCAGTCCAATAAACACAGGCGCCAACAGCTATCACAAAC
>JBKJIV010000106.1:0-6816 GCA_046598365.1 Polaromonas sp.
CCGGGCATCCAGCTGATGAGAAAGGGCGTAAAACCCGATCACGATGGCAGCCCCTGTCACCAGAAAGCCGAAGAAGGCGCTGGCCAGCGCAATGCTGGCCGCAAGAGAATTCCCAGCCCAGAATTTGAGGTGTCGGCCGGGTGTCACGGTGCGCCTCGCCGCTCCAGCACATAGCCCACGCCGCGTACGGTGTGGATCAGCTTCTCCTCAAAAGGGTCATCAATCTTGGCGCGCAGCCGCCGGATCGCAACTTCCACAACGTTGGTGTCAGAGTCAAAATGAATATCCCAGACCAAAGAGGCAATCTGTGTTCTGGATAGAACCTCTCCGGTTTTCTGGGCCAGAAGGGACAATAGAGCAAACTCCTTGGCCGACAGGTCAATGCGCTGCCCGGCGCGGGTTGCGCGGTGGCGTACCGAGTCGATTTCCAGATCTGCTGTGCGCAGAACCTGCTCCATGGGGGCGGGTTGGCCGCGTTTTAGGATGGCCTTCACGCGTCCCAGTAGCTCGGGAAACTGGAACGGCTTGACGAGGTAGTCGTCGGCGCCGAGGTGAAATCCGCGCACCTTGTCGTCCGTGTCCCCGCGCGCGGTGAGCATGAGCACTGGCAGCTCCCGCGAACTGCGCAATGCTGCAAGAACCGTGAAACCGTCTATGCCCGGCAGCATGGCATCCAGAATGACGAGGTCATGGTCACCGGTGACAGCCGCATGCAGACCGTCTGTGCCATTGTGGGCAACCTCTACCGCATAACCGTTTTCGCTCAGGCCTTTGCGCAAATAGTCAGCAGCCTTGGGTTCGTCTTCAATGACCAGAATTTTCAAAACAAGCCTCTGTTCAAATTACTCATTTTTAGTCTCCGGGACAGGGTCGTGTCGCCCCGCACATCTACATTTAGAACCGTGATGCAATATGTGCTTTGCAATGATTCCCAAGGTCGTGGAGGCACTTTGTAATCGATATTAATGGAGTTTGAAAGCTCGCGCGTGGCCGATGACTTTTGACGGCGCCGAACTGGTCCATCAACGAGGTAGGCGACACAGCGGGGCCCGTCACATCACAGTGGGTCGCCCCAGGGGCATGGTGATGTCAGTGCGGCGGGCGCCGAAACGGATAAGCCATTTGGTCCGCGTACGCATGCGGCACAGGATCACCTTCAATACCTATCTGTCCAAGCGGCTCCTTGGGATCCAAAAACGTTCCAAACAATCGATCCCAGACCAGCCAGAACTCTCCAAAGTTCACCTGCGCGTCCTCGTACCTTTGCCGGTGATGCCAGCGATGCAACTGGGCCACTCCCAGCACATGCCTGAATGGGCCGACCCGGTAGTCCAGATTCGCATGCTGGAAAGCAAGATGAACGGCAAGAATTGCAAACCAGCCACCGACCACCAGCGCCGGCGCGCCCAGCAGGCCCAACACCAGCAGGCCAGGGCCGGCCATCATCGCCGCGTGAAGTGGATGTCGACGCTCTCCGTTGAGCCAATACAGACGATGGGATGAATGGTGAATGCTGTGCAATCGCCACAAGAACTCATAGCGGTGACTGAGCCGATGCATGGCATAAAGTGATACATCCAGCGACAGTCCCGCGAGGAACACCTGCGCAACAAAAGGCCAGTTGCTGGGCCAGTAAAGTCCTGGCCAGTCGACAGCACTTCGCAGCAAAACCAGCGTAAGTACCGCTGCATGCATTACCGCCAGGTTGACTACGGCATGCACGACGTCGGCTGGCCAGTCGGCGTCAGACTCCTGCCATTGCTGCTTGTAGGGAAGAAGTCGCTCCAACAAAGCGACAGCGGTCACCCCCGTCGCAGCGGCCATGGAAAGCCAGAGCAAAGGGATAGGGGTGCCTGGCGCGAATGCGATGGCAATGACCACAGCGGCAATGATCAGTGGGTAAGAGCCAAAACAAATTAACAAGCGGGTGGCAGAGTGCACGGTTAACTCCAGATGGGGTTGGTATTTCATTGTCCCGCCGCAACCCTGTTGTCGCTTGATCAAACCTGCTATGTACCCGGGTCGACCCCCGCCGTTGGCGCAGCATTCAAGGCCTGGGCGACCTGCCGCATCGGAAAACCCACGTCACTGACAGAAATCTCTACGCTGGCAAGAAAGTTTGGCGTGATGCCGAATGCAGAGACAAAGGTGCGACTTAGGTGAGCGCTGTCGGCGAAGCCTGCAAAGTGTGCCGCCTCGGTGAGGTTGCTGCCCTGCGCCAAGGTGCGAACTGCGGCCTGCAAACGCAGCCAGCGTACATAGGCCCGAAACGGTAGACCCAGCGTATCGGTAAACCAGTGCAGAAACCGTGATAGCGAAAGTCCTACCGATTTCGCGACCTCGTGCGCCCGCAGCGGCTTGTCCAGGCCTTGCTCAAGGCGCCTAAGCACCAAGGTCAGCCGCGCGCCATCTGCGCTTGGGTCTGAATCTGAAGTTGCGTCTGTGGTCGACGCGCTGGCCTTCGGCCACACCGACAGGATGGCACTCAATTGCATGGCTTCGTGGAGCGTGAGCGCAGCCAGACTGCCACCGGGGCGCTCTATGCACCATTGCGCACCCTCAATTTCAGGGGCGAGATAAATCGTCTGCAGCCATGCGACAGGCTCCACCCGATGTCCGGCAGCGCTACACACCAGATAGCCGTGGCCTCGAACCGTGCCGTGCTCACCGACGGCAACCAACTCAGTATCGAGTGACCATGCGATCTGATGTGCATGGTGGTGATGGGCCCGGTTCTGGATGACAGGTCCCGCGTACAAAGCCCATCCGCGGTGGATGCTCAACCGGGGTTTGGGGCCGGGCGAAGTTGCCATCGGGGTTCGTGAGGTTTTGTTAACTTATTTTTTGGTTCTAAGCTGAATTGCTTTTGACATCCCCACGGACGCCGACCCCTTTTGGGGGTACTCGCAATTCTGCCAGGGCAATGCCCTGCCACCATATCGAGAGCGCCCCGATCGCGGCAATGCTGAGCAAGTTCGCCGCCTCCACCACCAACACCATGGCCAGCGCCTGTTCCTTGGGCACGTCCATGAGGCCCAAAACGAAGACGCCTCCGATGATGAAGCTGCCTGCCACCCGCGCAAAGTGGCCCAGGATGATCAGAAACCCCAAAAACACCAGGATGAAGACATATTGCGCTGGCGCCAGCACCACCCCAAAAGCCAGGCCAGCCCAGAGAAAGTGGCTCGCCGCCAGGAGCTTGATGGCAAGACTGGCAAACATGATGGCCGTTCCCCGCCACTTATTGTTCGGCCAGACGATGCCGTCGCTGAATGACTGGGCCAGACGTGAAGTGGGTTGGCTCAAACGTGCAGGCAAGCGTTTGATGAATGGGGCAACCATCCCGTGTTGCGAGAGCAAGCCGCGTTTATAGGCCCATAACGCACACCCTACGAGCACAAAAAACATAAGGCTGCCTGCGCCGCTCCAGACCAAGCCGGTCCGGATTCCCCCCGTGGGATCAGCAAACCCGACTGCGAATAAGGCAACGGGCACGAGGCAGGCAAAAACTACACCGTCGGTGATGCGGTCCAGCGCGACGGTGGCCAGTACAGAAGGAAGTTTCAGTTGGTCACTTCGCGCAATGATCCACGACCGGGCAATTGTTCCAAAACCAAACGGGATCAGGCTGGCGATCAGGTAGCCCGCCATCACGGCACCGAACAGGCGCAGGGTGCTGATCAATTTCAAGGGGCTCAAAATCTGGCGCCACTTCCACGCGCGCACCAGTTGCTCCGTGATCAGGCTTGCCGGGACCAGCGCAAGATAAAAAAGGTTAGCGCCGGCCAGCGTGGTGAGAAAGCGGTCGAGATCGAAACGGCGCAATACCCAGGCGAGCGATGCCAGACCGATCAGTCCGCCAGCCCAGGGCAGCCAGCGGCGGCGGGATGGCGCTGTCGCTGCGACCGTCATTGGCGCACCTCGATACCGTCACGATAATCAATAAGGCTTTGGGGTGAGCGTCGCTCTCGCGCTGCATCGCGAATCAAGGCCATGTTCGTCTTTCTGGGCTTGCCTCGCGCTCCAAGGGAAGCGTAGCACCTGATAGGTAACCACGGACAGGCGGTTGCCCGCTTGATCTTCGATGTCAATCGACAAGTAACCATATTGCCTGACTTCAATATTATCGAGACTGGCCTTGATCAGGATTCCTAAGCACAATAGTCAGCCGCGCGACGATTGCGCGTAGGTCTGGATCTGAAACGGCTTTTCCGATTGACGCCCTGTCTATGGTGACACCGACAGGATGACACCTAACTGCACGGCCTCTTGGTACGTGAGCGCAGCAAGACTGCAAGAGGCCTCCGGCACAGTTTGACCGTCGCTGGAGTGCTATGGCATGGCCTGTGCAGACAGACCATGCCATTGTTCTTTTTCTCTTTGTTGGATTACTTAGCGGGCTGAATATCTGTGACGACAATGGCGCTCCCGGCTTTTTCTGCTTTGAAGCGAATCTTGTCACCAACTTTTGCTTTGCCCAGCAGTGCGGCGTCCTTGACCTGAAACACCATGGTCATGCCGGGCATGTCCATGCTTTTGATTTCACCGTGTTTGATGGTGATTTTTTTATTGTCCATATCAACCTTGCGGACTTCTCCATCAGCCATGTCGGCCGGCATCGCAGCGGCAGAGTCTTTTTTTGCTTCACTATTGGCCATGGGCGCGCCGGCGTGAGACGCGGCATGAACAGAAGCAGCGCCAGCGGTCAGAGCGGCGAGGATGAGCAGAAACTTGAAGTTTTTCATAAGATGACTTTCAGGATTTGGTGGAAGATTTCGATGGGTAAGACTGATAGTTGCGCGTGTTGCCATCCTCAAGGACTAGCAGCACTTCATAGGCGTCTTTGCGCCCTCCGTAGATAGCGGCATCCATGCCCGGTGAGCCAACTGGCATGCCGGGTACGGCCAGGCCGATGGCTTTGGGCTTTTCTTTCAGCAAGCGTTGAATTTCGCGAGCGGGCACATGCCCTTCGATGGCATAGTCGCCAACTTTTGCGGTGTGACATGAGCCCATCTTTTCCGGAATGCGCAGCCGGGTACGGGCTGCGGCGTTGCCGCTGTCATTGACTTTCACATCAAACCCATTGGCTTGCAGGTGCGCGACCCAGTCCTTGCAGCAACCGCAGCTCGCGTCTTTCCAGACCTCGACCTGCGGACGGGTTTGTGCCACAACCCATGGGGTCGCTGCCGCCGCCGTGAGGCTCGCTATGGTCTGAAGAATCAAACGTCTTTGCAATGAAGTTTCCCCGTGAGAGTTGGTGATGTTTATCGGGCGGCAACAGTGACCTTGCCGACCATGCCAGCCTGGTAGTGTCCTGCGATCAGGCAAGCAAAGTCGAATGTGCCGGGCTTGTTGAAGGTCCAGACGATCTCGCCAGTTTTTCCGGGACCAACGTGTGCCATGTACGGCTCCTCGTGCTCCATGCCTGGAAACTTGACCATCAGGGCGGCGTGTTCGTCCAGGTCTTTTTTGGTGCCAATCACCATTTCATGCATGACCTTGCCCGTGTTCTTGATCACGAACTTGATGGTTTCACCTTGCTTGACGTCAATCTTGTCGGGGGTAAAGCGCATGTTGTCCGACATGTTGAAAGTGACGGTGCGTGTGACGGCTTTGGCTTCGCCTGCAATGCCCCATTCCTTCTGCTCCTTTTTGACAGGGCCGGCTTTTTTGGCGTGGGCATCATCACCGTGGGCGAAAGCGAAAGTGCTGGCGCCAGCGATCAGCGTGGCGAGTAAGGCAGAGGTCAATTTTTTCATGGGTGTTTCCTTTTTTGGGTTGGTGCTTATTGATTGTGGGAAGAGGGTGAGGCCGCCGTACCGGCGTAGCCGCGAAGATCGGCGTAGCGGCTGATCTGCTGTGGTGTCAATAGCGCCGTCTGCTGCAGGTGGGTCTCCAGGTGGGCGGTGCGCAAGTCGGCCTGCCGCTTTGCAATGTGGTCTGTGTGGCGCTTCAAACTCCCGGCGTCGATCTGGCGTGTCAGGAAAGCCTGATCCAGCGCGCGTTCGGCTTCCACCAGCTCGGCGCCCAGGCGGCGCGCGTCGGCCTTGTGGCGGTCCAGCAGTGTTTGTGTGGATTGCTTTTGTGCGGCGTTGAGCCCCAACGGGACTGCCAGCTCCAGTGTATGCATGGGGCCGGGGTAGCCGTTGAGTTCAGCGGCCTTGGCCAGCTCCATGCCCTTGCCCGCCAGCAGGTCCTGCGTCTGCTCCTCGGACAGGGCCTTGATGCTTCGGCTCTCTTGGCCCGCGTAGGCGCTAACCGGTAGCTGGGCGGAAGTGGCCGCTCCGTGCGCCCCGCCGTTGGCTTGCGAATGCTGGGAGAAACTAGCCGTTGCCGCCGTCAATAATGCACAAGCAGCTATTAATTTGATAGTAGTTTGAGTTTGCATGTTTTTTCCTTTCAAGGTCGATTCAATGCTTCATGCCGTCCATGCTGCCCGTACCGCCTTTGCCTCCCATGACGGGTTTGCGGACCTGGACTTCAACTTCTTTCATCGGCATGTTCTGCGCTTTCATGGTCTGCCCACCCTCGGCTGCAAAACGTGCTGGATTCGGCATGGCTCCTGTCCATTCGTAGGCTACCTCGCCGGGCGGGTGTTTGTACCAACCCGGGTCCTTGTAGTCGCCGGCTTTCTGGTTCTTGCGCACCTTGACCATGCTGAACATGCCGCCCATTTCGACTGAACCGAAAGGGCCTTCGCCGGTCATCATCTTGGCGGTGTTGTCGGGCAGGGGCATGTCCATCTCGGCCATGTCGGCCATGCCGCGCTCGCCCATCACCATGTAGTCGGGAATCACGTTGGTGATGTCTTTCACG
>JBKJIV010000029.1:0-34162 GCA_046598365.1 Polaromonas sp.
GATCAAGGAAGTCGCCGGGCGCGTTGTTGGCAATGAAAGGCTGGAAAGCGAAGGCCTTGCGGATCAGGTCAAGGGCAAAACCCAGGCTGGTTACGGCGACGCCAAGGAAGACGTCAAAGACAAGGCCAGAAAAGTCATCGACAAAATCTGACCAGGAAGTGCAGCCTTTTCGGTTGCCCCAGTCTATGCATGCAAAAAGGGGCCCGGCATTACTGCCGGGCCCCTTTTTTGGCCATTCCAGCACGGCCTTTTAGGCCGTGCTGGAAGGACGCTTCAGGCTCAAGGACGAACGACGATGTCGTTGCGCACGGAACGGACATTTTTGGTGTCGCGGGCAATGGCTTCGGCTTGGGCTTTTTCGGCCGCCGACTTGGCAAAACCGGTCAGCTGCACGGTACCGTTGAGGGTTTCCACGCCGATGGAAGTCATCGCAACCGTCTTGTCGGCAGCGTACTTGGCTTTCACGGCGGTGGTGATGGCGGCGTCGTCTACAAACGAGCCAGCGGTCTGCTGGCCGCGCCCGACTGCGCAGCCGGTGCTGATGATGGTGATGCCTGCGAGGGCGGCGAATGCAATTGCGCGAGCGTATTTCATGATGTTTTCCTTGGTTTATAGATATGTTTGGTGCTGTAGTTAAAAAGCAGGCCAACAGACGGCACCACGCCTGTTGATTTGCGTAAAAAATTCATGGATACCGTTTTGGCCCGTGACCACTTCCCATCAGGGATCTAACAATGTCCGACAGGTCTTTTGATTTGGCCGCGGCCAGCAGTACGCCGGTCAGGGAAATCAGTCGCCACGGCCGCATGACGACAATGGCTGCACCAAGTCCCGCAGAGATACCTAGCAGCACGATTGGCTTTTCTTCGGCATAGGTCTGGACCACTGGTTTAACAAAATCGAGGGCGATACTGGCCGGATGACCACGCCACCAAGAGGACGTCACTTGTTTGACCAAACCCCAGGTTCCCGACGATGCATCTATTTCGCTGCGCCCGGCCTCTCCAAATCCTTCTACGGTATCTGCCTCTTCCACCGTCTCATGGTTCATGTGCCTAACGATGGCCTGTCGACTTTCCGTCAGGCGCGCAAGAGTGGCAGTGATGGCTTTGTTCGGCACGGCCGGACTCGTCATGCGGCCACCCGCAGCGCTTGAACGTCACGGTTGACCTGCGCCTTGACTTCATCAAAACGGCCCGAGGTGAGTGGTCTGCGGGCCCGGTTGAGTGCAACCAAAACCATCACAAGCGTGACTCCTGGAACAGCAACCAAAGCCCAATGAAACTGGTTGAATACCAAACCAAACATCAAGGCCACGCCAGTCAACATGACAAACACCGCCCCACACATGACTGTGATCAACCAGAACAAACTGCGTTTAAGCAATTCAGCTCCGCTCTCGGCTGCTTCTTCCTCAATCAACGCTGCATATCCCGAGAGATGGTCAACCAGAAGATCAGGACGCCTGATGAGAGTCGAAAACAGGGGGTGCAGCATGGATGGGCTTGAAGACGATTGTTAAATTAGCGGATCAGCGAAGGTTGCGATTACGGGCAGCTGCGACCAGCAAAGCCACGCCTGCACCCACTGCAGCGGCTATCAACACCGACTTGACCGGTTCGTTCGCGACATAACGTGTGGTGGAATCTGCATAGCGGCTCAACGAGCGCTGGGCCCGGGCACTGGCTTGTGCGGCCAGGTCCAGACTCTGGCGGGCGAGCCGCTGGGACTGGGCTGTCATTTTTCCGACCACAGGATCAATGCTGTTCCTCAAATGACGCAAGGTGCCCTCGGCCCGGTCCATGGTGTCGACAGCCAGGCTGCGCGTCTGGTCCACGGCTCTTTCAGCACGGCCCAACATCTGTGTGGTCATGTCGCGGGCACTTGTTGTGGTTTGATCGGTACATTGGTTGTCAGCGAAGGTTGTTTTCATTTCGTATTCCTGGAGTTGTTTAAAAGCGGGACGGACGCGCGGAGCCGAACCGAATCAGCCGGTTGGTCAGCGGTGGTTATCAGTTTCGTTTCATCAAGCCGACGACAAAGCTGATGACAGCCATGATCGCGAAAATGAAGAACAGAATTTTGGCAATTTCGACTGCACCGGCAGCAATGCCGCCGAATCCGAAAACGGCTGCGATCAAAGCTATGACCAGGAACACGACGGAGTAGTGCAACATGTCAATATCTCCTCTAGTTAAAGACTGCGGCGCGCACAACTTGAGCGCCTGCTGCAAGATTAACGAGCGTGCAGATCCGCCGTCATCGGCTAGGGGCGGCTGGCATTGTCGGCAAGTATGGTGATAGCCTGTAGGACATGACCGATCAGCGGTAACAAGCGCAGCCGTGGGTATTCAAGCTGACGCAATTGCCTGCGCGCAGCAGGCTCGTTTTTGCAGTCCTAAAGCGATTTAGGCAATACGGCGAAGACGCATGTGCCCTGATTCGGGTTGGAGGTAATCGTCAGCTTTCCTTTAGCTGCCTCTACGCGGTGCCGCATACCGGTCAAGCCGTGGCTCGACGGGTTTGTCAACAAGGGGTCGAAACCCTTTCCATCGTCCTTGACCTCCACCGTGATGTGGCTGTCAAAGTTCTGCAGGGTGATGTTGGCGTGCCTGGCTTCGGCATACTTCCCCATGTTGGTCAGGGATTCCTGAACCAGCCGATAGATTGTCAATTGGGAAGATCCACTGAGTTCCACCATTTCAAGGTCTGTGGTGATGTTGATGCCGGAGCGGTCTTCAAATTCCCGCGCCAAAATTTCCAGAGAGGCAATCAACCCCAGGTGAGACAGGGAGGAAGGGCGCAAATCCTCCACAATGCGCCGTTTCAGCGCAATGCCGCTGTTAAGACTCTCATTTAAATGCTGGATGCGATCGGCCACCTCCGGTGAGATGGTGCCCAGGCGCGACTTCATGCGGGCCACGTCCAGCTTGGCGGCGGTCAGCAGGGCGCCCAGTTCATCATGCAGTTCTCGGGCGAGGTGACCGCGTTCGTCTTCCCGTACCTGCTGCAAATGGGTGGCCAGTTCGGCCAGCGTTGCTGTGCGCTCACGCACTTCCTTGTCGAGCTGATCCCGCTCGCGTTGCAAGGCCTGCTGTTCCCGGCTACCCGCGTCCAGCAAGGCCCGGGTTTGGCGCAAGTACATGTAAAATGCCAACAATCCTGCAAGGGCGATCACTGCGATTCCCATGCGAGACAGTTGCAAAGATCGGCTGATCTGGGCACCCGCCAACACCATCTTGTTGTTGTTTGAATGCACCAGGCTCAGACTCTGTTCGCGGATGGCGTTCATCTGGTCCATGCCCACATCGGTGGTGAGTACAAACTTCCAGGCATCTTCATTGCCCTGTTTGCGCATGCGCACGCTCAGCTCCATCTCGGTCAGTTTGCGAGAGACATTGCCGGCTAACACCTCATATTTCGCTAGGTCGTCGGGATAACTGGTGTAGAGACGACGGAGGGTTTGCAGGGTGTCGGTGATCTCGGTTGTTGCGCGATCGTAGGGTTCCAGGTACTTGGTGTCACCTGTCAGCAGAAAACCCCGTTGTCCGGTTTCCGCATCGAGCATCTGTTGTAGCAATTTGTTCACAGACTCCCGCGTTGTCTGTGCCCCTTCCATGCTGCGCACGGCTTGAGTGGAAAGACGGAATCCCGCTTCGTTGATGGCGATCAAAATGACAGCCGCGAGCACTGCCAAGGGCAGGCTGATCGCCATTTTGGGTATTACAAACCATCTCATCATGACTCCGGGTCGGTATTTTGACCAATATTCGTGAATAATCGCTATTGAAAGCAAAAGCCCGGATTCAAGTCGGGCTGTCTCTTCGAATTGTGCCGCCTTCCGGTGCGGACCTTAAACAAGGAAATGAAATGATCAAAATCGGAATTGTCGATGACCACGCAATAGTGCGCTCCGGCCTTAAACAGTTCTTTTCCGATCAGGTCGATTTGCGTGTTGTCGGCGAAGCCGCCAGTGGCCGCGAAGCCATCGATCTGGTGCGCAATGTCGAGCTCGATATTCTGGTCATGGACCTTTCCATGCCCGGTCAGAGCGGTATTGACGCCTTGGCCATGATTCGCGCCAAGGCTCCGGATGTCGGCATCCTGATTCTCAGCGGGTATCCTGAAGAGCATTACGCGGTCAATCTGATTCGCCAGGGCGCCAGCGGCTACCTGAATAAAGAGTGCGATCCGATGGAGATTGTCAACGCCATCCGCGTGATCTCCCTGGGCAAGCGGTACATCACGCCGGCTGTGGCGGAGTTGCTGGCGCAACAACTGAATCGCAAAAACGATGCCACACCGCACGAGCAATTGTCCGAGCGCGAGTTTCAGGTATTTCTCAAGCTCGCCAAGGGCGAGACGGCTGGTGACATAGCCAAGGCCTTGTCCCTGAGCGTGAAGACAGTCAGCACCTACCGGACCCGCGTCATGGAAAAGATGAGCCTGGCGTCCAACAGCGACCTGACGTACTACGCACTCAAAAACAAGCTTATCGACTGATACCCTGCTGGTTCTCACTGGCAAGAACAAGTTGATGCGCTGCTAGCCGGCAGCAGCCGGACGGCACTGCGTCATGCAGAAGTCGATCAGCGCATCTATTTCATTGGACTTGTCAAAAACGGCATCCACGCCAAGTTGGGCGCACCGCTTGCGGATTTCCACCGTGGCGTAATTGCTCAGAACAATGACTTTCTGGTGAGGCTTGCGGTTGCGGCAGGCTTCGAGAACGCCGAGCCCGCTACCCTGTTTGAGGAAAAGATCAACAATGGCCAAGTCCCACGCTTGGTCCTTTTCCGTCAACCATACCTTACTTTCATTTTCGGTTTCTGAAGTGCCTACCGCCTCTATTCCGGCCAACTCCTCAAGCGTGGCTATGAGGTTGTCACGGATGGTGGGGTTGTCTTCGACGATATAAGTTTTTAATGCCACTGAGCTTCAATCTGTCTAAACGCTGACTTCGCGTTGAATACCCTGGTGCGATGACCGCGCCATCTGGACGCCTATCACCGACTGTCATTAATGTAGCTGTGCTGTATGCCCAAGTTTGACACGGCCAGTCGGTTAGCACTGTAGGAAGTCTCCTACGCGGAGAAATTGTAGGCTGGCACTGACAGTGTGCAATGGCCGTTGCCGATAGTTTGTGACCCTGTCACGCCTGATAGTTCACAAACGGGCGTTTGTCTCCTATGGCGATTCCATCCCGTTGCAAGGCAGTGACATGCCGTCACTAACTAGCCCGACACAAGAACTGGATGCTGCCAATGACTCCCTCTGCTTCACCTCTTCCAAGCGAAACAAGGAAGCCCGTTGCGTTGTGGGTCAAATTGCTCGCAGCTGCGGGAGTATTTTTTGCCCTTCTGGTGTTGTTGCTTGTCTTTTTCCCCTGGGACTTGTTGCGCGGCCCCATCAACCGGTATGTGAGCGAGCGGACGGGACGGCAATTTGAGATCACCCGGCGGCTGGACGTCAAGCTAGGCCGCACCACCCGGGTGATAGCCGACGGGATTGAATTCGCCAATCCGGATTGGGCGCGGGATTCCCATCTGATCAAGGCCGAGGCAGCAGAGTTTGAGATCAAGCTTTGGCCCTTGCTGCGAGGCCAGGTCGAGCTGCCGGTGGTGAGCCTGCGCAAACCCGTGTTTGGCTTGCAGATGCAGGCTGACGGCCGGCGGACCTGGGCGCTGGGCAAAGACACGTCCGATACCCGGACGGTGCCCCTGATTGACCTGTTGCTGGTGGATCAAGGCACCCTCAACTACCTGGCCGAAGCGCAAGGCGCTGATATCAAGGCCGAATTTGCTATTGGTGAGACCCCAGGCGCTACGTCGGAAAAGACCGCCGCAGCCCCGGACATGCCACTGAACTACAAGGCACGTGGCACCTGGAAAAAGGAAACTTTTGTAGCTGAGGGGCGCACCGGCAGCGTGCTACAGCTCAGCGACCAGCGATCACAGGCCTTTCCGGTCGAAATCAAAGCCAGCGCGGGAAAAACCACGCTTCAAGCCAAAGGAAGCATTGGTAACCTGGCCGCACTGGACGACCTCGATGCCAACTTCGACCTGAAGGGGCAAACGCTGGCCGATCTATACAAGTTGCTTGGTGTTGTCTTGCCCGACACCCGGGTGTATGCCGTGCGCGGGCGTTTGAACAAGCAGGGCCGTGTGTGGAACGTCTCCGGCATCCAGGGTCGTCTCGGCCAATCGGACCTGACCGGTCAGTTGACGTACGACCGCTCCGCCCGCATGGGGCTGCTGACGGGCAAACTCCAGTCGAAAGCGCTCGATTTTGCGGACTTGGGCCCACTGGTGGGTGTGCCGACCGATGCCTCAGGCAAGACCACCAAAACGGTCACCAAGAGCGCAACTTCTTCAGCGCCGAAACAGGTGCAGGTGGCCGGCAAGGTGCTGCCTACCGCCGAACTGGACTTTGAGCGGCTCAAAACCATGAATGCCGACGTCTGGTTCAAGGCGGCTGAAGTTAAAAATGCCAAGGGTCTGCCGCTTGAGCGGATAGACACCCACATCAAGCTCAACGACGGGGTGTTGCAGCTGGACCCGCTGGATTTGGGCGTGGCGGGCGGCAAACTGGTGGGCACGATGCGTATCGACGCGAATGCCAAACCCGCAAAAGTTCAAGCCCGACTGGACGCCCGGACGCTTCAGCTGGGCAAATTGTTTCCCCGTATTGAAGCCACCAAAAGCAGCCTCGGCAGACTCAATGGACGCATCGACCTGGCAGGCAACGGTAATTCGATTTCCAAAGTGTTGGGGACGTCTTCCGGGACCATGGCTTTGTTGATGGGAAGAGGTGAAGTCAGCGCCGTTCTCATGGAATTCATGGGCCTGGACGGTGGTGAGCTCATCCAGTTTCTCATTGCGGGTGACAAGAACATAACCTTGCGCTGCGCGGCGGCCGCGTTTGATGTCAAGCAGGGCCTGATGAGCAGCCGTGCGATTTTGCTGGACACCGCCGACACCGTGATCAATGGCAACGGGCAGATCAGCCTGGCCAACGAAACCCTGAATCTGGTGCTGTATCCCGAGCCCAAGGACAAAAGTATCCTGAGCCTTCGTTCTCCTCTCAGGGTCACCGGGACATTTTCCCGACCTGCGGCGTCGCCCGACAAGGCCGCGCTGGTCAAGCGGGGTGGCTTTGCCCTGTTGCTGGGCGCGATCAATCCCCTGCTTGCGCTGGCGGCCACGGTGGAAACCGGACCAGGCAAAGACGCGGACTGCGAGGGTGTGCTGGCCGCAGCCAGCCCGGTTAAACCGCCGGAAAAACCGGGAGCCCCAACGGCCGGCGTGAAAAAATAGCGGATCAGTGCGGCGCTTGGCCACACACCTGGCAAGCGGGGTCGCGCACCGCGCGGACTTCCTGCCACTCCATGCTGCGGCCATCGAGCATGAGCAACCGCCCCGTGAGAGCCTGACCTATGCCGCAAAGCAACTTGAGCGCTTCAGCGGCCTGGATGGTGCCGATAATTCCCACCAGCGGCGCAAACACACCCATGGTGGCGCAGGCTACCTCCTCCACCGCTTCAGAGGGTGGAAACACACAGGCATAACACGGCGCAGCAGGCTGGCGCGGGTCATAAACCGTCACCTGGCCGTCAAAACGGATGGCTGCACCGGAGACCAGCGGTTTGCCGTGCGTGACGCAGGCTCGGTTGATCGCATGGCGGGTGGCAAAGTTGTCGCTGCAGTCCAGCACCACATCTGCTTGCGGCACCAGCTCGTCCAGCAGCGCTGCGTCGGCACGCGCAGTGACGGGTGAGACCTCTACGTCGGGATTGATGGCTGCGATGGCCTGCTGCACGGACAGAGCCTTGAATTGGCCCACACGTGACAGCGTGTGGGCAATCTGGCGTTGCAGGTTGGTGTTGTCCACATGGTCGTTGTCCACCACGGTGATATGGCCCACACCCGCGCTGCCCAGATAAAGCGCGACTGGCGAACCCAAACCGCCCGCGCCGATGACCAGTGCATGCGAGCCCAACAGCTTGTTCTGCCCCTCCACGCCCAGTTCATCCAGCAGGATATGGCGGGAATAACGCAGCAGCTGGGTATCGTTCATTTGAAGGGAAGACCCCGTTGATGCACTTGGGGCAAAGGCGGGCCTGAGTCAACCCGGCTTGCCGGGCTGACCGCTACCGACCGAATCAGTTCTCTTTTTTCTCTTCCTTGCGCTCAGTGATCGTCTTGCTGACCAGCACAGGGCGGCCTTTGAGCTTGTTGAGAGCCTGAATGAGCTGGAAATCCTTGTCGCTGCCAAACTCGGGCGGGCGGCGCTGCTCTGGCGGTTTTCTCGACTCTTCTTCCAGTCGTTTGAGTGCTTCTTCTTTGGCTTTTTCTCGGGCGGGGTCTTTGGCTTCCGCGCCTTGGCCGCTTCCCAAGTGCTTCTCCAGATCCGCTTCCCGGGTCCGCAGAGCTGCAAACGGACTGCCTTCCAGCGTCTCGTCAATCATCACGTCAGGCACGATGCCCTTGGCCTGGATCGACTTGCCGCTTGGCGTGTAATAGCGGGCAGTTGTCAGCTTCAGACCTGTATCAGGGCCCAAAGGACGCACAGTCTGCACCGAGCCTTTGCCGAAGGTCTGGTTGCCCATGATGGTCGCGCGTTTGTAGTCTTGCAGCGCGCCGGCCACAATTTCGCTGGCTGAAGCAGAGCCCTCATTGACCAGCACCACAAGCGGCACGGTTTTGATGGCGGCTGGCAGACGCTTGAGCGGATCGGCAGCACTGCGGCGCAGGTAGAACTCTGGCGCGGCCTTGTAGGTGAACTTGCTTTCGGCGAGCTGGCCGTTGGTTGATACCACGGTGACGTTTTCGGGCAGGAAGGCGGCAGACACCGCGACTGCAGCGTCCAGAAGGCCACCCGGGTCGTTGCGCAGATCAAGCACCAGCCCTTTCAGATTGGGTTCCTGCTTGTAAATCTGTTCAAGTTTGGTGACGAAGTCCTCAACCGTGCGTTCCTGGAACTGGCTCAGGCGGATCCAGGCATAACCAGGTTCGATGACCTTGCTGCGCACCGACTGCGTGCGGATTTCCTCACGGGTGATGGTCACGGGGAAGGTTCGGTTCTCGTCCTTGCGGAAGATCATCAGCACGACCTTGGTACGAGGCTCGCCCCGCATTTTCTTGACGGCGTCGTTAAGAGACAGGCCTTTGACGGGTGTGTCGTCGATTTTGGTGATCAGGTCATTGGGTTTGAGGCCGGCGCGGTCGGCCGGCGAGCCTTCGATCGGCGAGACGACTTTGACCAAACCGTCTTCCTGGGCTATTTCGATACCGACACCGACAAAGCGGCCGCTGGTACCTTCCCGAAACTCCTTGAAGGATTTTTTATCGAAATAAACCGAATGCGGGTCCAGGCTGGCGACCATGCCGGAGATCGCGTCAGTGATGAGTTTTTTCTCATCAACCACTTCAACGTAATCGGTTTTGACCATGCCAAAAACCGCGGCCAGCTGCTGCAACTCTTCCAGCGGCAGGGGCGTGACGCCGCCGCGGGCCACTGCCTGAAGCTGAACGGTGGTTAAGGCTCCGGCAACCGCGCCGATGGAAATCCAGCCTGCAATCTTGAGTTTTTGACCCATAAAAACCTTCATTTGCCTTGATCAAGGCCTGTTGTCACACAATTTAAACCAATATACACCTTGGAGAAAGGCCCTCTTCAACAGTTCCCCGTAGCAACGTCGCCAGCATGGCAGATACGGCTAAATTGCTCAAATGGAGTCAATCTTTACTGGTGCTTAACGCTAGGCTTTTCCCTGCGCGGCCACGGCCGCCTCCGCCTTGGCCACGGCGGCGCTGTCGCCAAGGTAGTAATGGCGCAGCGGCTTGAGGTCGGCATCCAGTTCATAAACCAGCGGTATACCGTTGGGAATGTTCAGCCCCACGATATCTTGTTCGGCGATCTTGTCCAGGTACATGACGAGTGCGCGAATCGAGTTGCCATGGGCTGCCACGACAATTCGTTTACCCGCTTTGATGGCAGGTGCCATGGATTCGTCCCAAAACGGCAACACCCGGGCAACGGTGTCTTTCAGGCATTCGGTCAGAGGCACTTCGGCCGGACGCAATTTGGCATAGCGCCGGTCGTCGCGCTCGCTGCGCGGATCGCCTGCTTCCAGGGCTGGCGGCGGTACGTCGTAGCTGCGGCGCCAGGCCAGCACCTGCGCGTCGCCATATTTTTTGGCGGTTTCCGCCTTGTTCAGGCCCTGTAGAGCGCCGTAATGCCGCTCGTTCAGGCGCCAGCTGTGTACCACCGGTAGCCAGGTCCGGTCCATTTCGTCCAGCGTATGCCACAGGGTGCGGGTCGCGCGCTTGAGAACGCTGGTGTAGGCCACATCAAAGTCATATCCCTCCGCCTTGAGCAGCTTTCCGGCATTGACGGCCTGGTTGACGCCGGTGGGAGTGAGGTCAACATCGGTCCAGCCAGTGAAGCGGTTTTCCAGGTTCCAGGTTGATTCGCCGTGGCGGATGAGCACAAGTTTGTACATGGTGTGGGGGGCAGTCGGTGGACGTTAAAAGAGGGCATGGGTGAACGGGATGGGAGTCGTTCACCCCTCCATTCTAAAATCAGGGATTAACCGCAAATACCCCGAAGGAATAAAAGTGAAATTTTTCATCGATAACTGGATGCTGATCAGCATTGCGCTGGCATCTGGTGGCATGCTGATGTGGCCCCTTGTCTCCAGCGGAATGGCGGCAGGCGCACTCAGCACGAGCGGCGCCGTGCAGCTGATTAACCGGGAAAAAGCCGTGGTTGTTGATGTCAGTGAGACCGAGGAGTTTGCAGCGGGTCATGTGGGCGGCGCCAAAAACCTCCCGCTGGGGCAACTGGAACAAACGCTGCCTGGCGCGGTAAAAAACAAGGCGCTGCCCTTGATTTTGGTATGCGCCACCGGTGCGCGCGCCAGCCGGGCCCTGGCGGTTGCCAAGAAACTCGGTTACGAGCAGGCCCACTGTCTGGGTGGCGGGCTGAAAAGCTGGAAAGAGGCTAACCTGCCACTTGAAAAGGCCTGAGCTTAATGCGCAGCCTTGTTAACTGGAGAGATGTAGCTCATGCAACCCGTCAAGATGTACCTGACCGCCACCTGTCCTTACTGCATTCACGCCCGGCAATTGCTCAAGCAGCGTGGTGTGGTGGATGTTGAGGAAATCCGCGTTGACCTGCAGCCTGGCGAGCGCCAGAAAATGATGGAAATCACAGGGCGGCGAACCGTCCCCCAAATTTTCATTGGCAACACCCATGTGGGCGGTTGCGACGATCTGGTGGCTCTGGATGGCCGCGGCGGCCTGATGCCATTGCTAAACGCGTGAAAGCCTGAAAGGCTGAGCGCCACACCTTGCCCTGCCCGATTTTTGCAGGATGCGCCGCGGCAAACTGAGATAATGCGCTGTGCCCGCTGGCAGAACAGCGGGTTTTATTTTTTGTAATTCGAAAGACCACCATGGCCGAAGCCACTCCTGATCCCCTGTTCCAGATCCAGCGCGTTTATCTCAAGGATATTTCTCTGGAGCAACCCAACTCGCCCGAGATCCTGCTTAACCAGGACCAGCCCGGCGTTGACATTCAGCTGGGTATTGAAGCGGCAACCATTTCCGACGGCCTGTACGAGGTGTGCGTGACCGCCACGGTGCAGACCAAAATCGAAGACAAAACCGTGTTTCTGGTGGAGGCCAAGCAGGCCGGCATTTTTGAAATTCGCAACATGCCGGAAGCCCAGCTCAGCGCTATTTTGGGCATCGCTTGTCCGCAGATTGTGTATCCCTACCTGCGTGGCAACGTGGCGGATGTGATTCAGCGTGGCGGTTTCCCGCCCGTCAATTTGGCTGAGATCAACTTCCAGGCCATGTTTGAGCAGCAACAGGCTGCCGCCACTTCCGCCGCGCAGGAAGCGCCGCAAATCATCGTGTGATCCGGGCGGCGGTTTTCTGACCACCATGAAAATTGCCGTCGTCGGTGCCGGCGCGTGGGGTACCGCGCTGGCTATCAGCGCGGCCAATTCTTCGCAGCATGAGATCACGTTGTGGGTGCGCGACCCGTCGCAACTGACGGCCCTGCAGGCGCAGCGAGTCAACGCGCGCTACCTTCCAGGGGTTGTATTGCCTGCATCCCTCCAACTGGCCGGTGGAAGCGCCGAGTCACTGGACGCTGCCGTGCATGGTCAGGATCTGGTTGTCATTGCCACACCCATTGCCGGCTTGCGCGGCATGCTGCAGCGGCTGCAGCAGGTGAGTGCGCCGGTAGCCTGGCTCAGCAAGGGTTTTGAGACTCCGGTACCGGGGGCTAGCCACAATGCCATGCCTTTTGGGCTTCTTGCCCATGAAATACGGGCGCAGGTCGCTGTCAATTTAAAAGCGGGCGCACTCAGCGGACCGAGCTTTGCTCAGGAGGTGGCTTGCGGTCAGCCGACGGCACTCGTGGCCGCCAGCGAGCATGCGCAGGTGCGCGATGCATTGGTTGCCGCTTTTCACGGCCCCAGCCTGCGTATTTACGCCAACGACGACATCGTGGGTGTAGAGGTCGGTGGCGCAGTTAAAAACGTCCTGTCGATTGCCGCTGGCCTGTGCGATGGCTTGAACCTGGGGCTCAATGCCCGTGCCGCCCTGATCACCCGCGGCTTGACCGAAATGACGCGGCTGGGCCTGGCTCTTGGTGCCAGGGCTGAAACCTTCACCGGCCTGTCTGGTCTGGGTGATCTGGTGCTTACTGCCACCGGTGACCTTAGCCGCAACCGAAAGGTCGGCTTGCTGCTGGCCCAAGGGCAATCTTTGCAGCAGGCGGTGGAGTCATTGGGTCATGTGGCCGAAGGGGTGTACTGCGCCCGAACGGTGGTGCAGCGTGCGCAGGGGCTCGGTGTCGATATGCCCATCTCACGCGGTGTGGTCGCCTTGCTTGACGGTCAGATCACGCCAGCGCAGGCCGTGGCGGCGCTGATGGGGCGCAATCCGACTGCAGAGGCAGTCAGCGTACTCTGAACCGTTACCGGGGCGTTTCGCTCTCAGGCCACCACGCCACGCAGGCGCAGCGCACTGATTTGCTCTTGCGTCAAGCCAACTTCCCGCAGCACGGCATCCGTATCCTGTCCCAGGCTTGGGGCGTTGCGGCGCTGTCCGCCGGGTGTCAGGGACAGCTTGGGTACAAAGCCTGGCACGGCGATTTCCGAGCCGTCGTTCATCTGCACTTTTTCCAGCATGCCGCGAGCGGCAAAGTGCGCATCGGCGGCGATGTCTGCCACGGTGTAGATTTTTCCGGATGGAACTTCAGCCCTTGCCAGCGCGGCAAGCACCTCGTCGACGGTCCGTGTCGACGCCCAAGCCCCTATCGCGTCGTCAAGCTCCTGCACGCGCAAGACGCGGCCTTCGTTGCTGCTCAAGGCGGCATCATTTGCCAGGTCGGGACGGGCTATACACAGCATCAATCGTTTGAAAATGCTGTCGCCATTGCCGGCGATCAGCGCATACCCGCCGTCCTTGCACAGGTAGGCATTGGTAGGCGCAATGCCCGGCAGGGCGCTGCCGGCGGGGCCGCGTACGGAGCCAAAGGCGCTGTACTCGGGCAGCAGGCTTTCCATGCAGTTGAAAACCGCTTCGTACAAGGCCACGTCAATCACCTGGCCTTGCCCAGACTGGTGGCGATGCTGCAGCGCCATCAGGATGCCGATCACGCCATGCAGCGCGGCCAGCGTGTCGCCCATGCTGACGCCGACTCGCACGGGCACGTGCCCCTGCTCTCCGGTCAGATGGCGAAGGCCGCCCATCGCCTCTGCCACGACGCCAAAGCCAGGTCGGTCGCGGTAGGGTCCGGTCTGGCCGTAACCACTGATGCGCAGCATGATGAGGCGGGGATTGAGAACCAGCAGCTCATCAGGTCCCAGGCCCCAAGTTTCCATGGTGCCGGGACGGAAGTTCTCAATCAGTACGTCAGCATCAGCGGCGAGTTTGCGAACAATCTCCTGCGCGTCGGACTGCCGCAAATCAAGCGCCACCGATTTTTTGTTGCGCGACTGAACTTGCCACCAGACCGAGGTGCCGTCCTTGAGAAGGCGCCATTTGCGCAGCGGATCACCATGGCCTGGCGCTTCGATTTTGACGACGTCGGCGCCAAAGTCCGCCAGCGTTTTGGCGGCAAAAGGCCCGGCGATCAGCTGACCCAGCTCCAGCACTTTCAGGCCCGCCAGAGGGCCGGGCGCCGGCGTCATTTCGCGGCAGGCTTCTTTTTGGTGGCCGGGGCCTTTTTGATCAAGGCGTCCAGGTTGCTGACGATCTCGCTTTCAATCCTGTCCTTGAAGGCGCCCAGCAAAAAGCCCAGCTGGGCATTTAATTGAAAGCGGTCTTTGGTCACGATGAGGTTGCCTTTAACGCCGGAGCGGGTAAAGGTCACCTCGTCGCTGGTCGTTCCTTCTTCGTAGGTGCATTCCATGGCAAATTTTTCTTCGGCCTGCTCGGCCCACTTGAATGCAGCCTTGCGTGCCTCTGCCATACCCATGGTGTGAATGCGTTCGATGTGAATGTCTGCCATGTGGGGTCTCCGTGTGTTTGGTTTAGCGCGCGGCCAGAATCTTGTGGCGTTCGTCTTTTGGCATCTGCGCCAGTTTTCTCACTGCATCATAAAACGCCGGCCAGTTGCGGCCTTCGCGCGCAAAGAGCAATTCAAATCCGGGCACCAGGTCATCGTAAGCCGCCTGTGCACCAAATGAGGCGTTGTTGCTTTGGGCAACCCAGCGGTCAGAACCGCTGAGGTTGATGTTGGCGCCCAAGGCCATCCAGGTCACCCGCAGCTCTGCATAGCGCTTGCGGAAATCTTCAATGGCTGCTGTTTTCATCGCCAACATGGTCCGCGCATCAGGAGTGGCACTGTCTTTTGATTCGTAAATACGGCCCAGTTGTTCCCGCGTGGCTTCACTCAAGGCCCGAAACTGCTGGCGCCTCGCCTCAAGCGCTGCGTACTCTTGCTGTGCTGTTTCAGAGCCGGAAGCTGCCAGCCACCGCGCAACACCCAGGCGCTCAACCGCCGTTGCGAAGGACTCATTGAACATCGTGTCGTCCTTGGCATAGACCACCTGGTGCGCCAATTCGTGAAAGAGAAGGCGTGCCAGATCCCCTTCGGGGTAGCCCAGAAACGTATTGAGCAAGGGGTCGCCGCCGGCCCAGTTCATCAATCCCAGCGTCGAGTAAGCCGGCACACCATAAACGTGAACATCGAGACCCTGAGCCTGCAGCCGCGCGGCCTCGGCACGGGCTTGCAGCTCATCAAAATAACCGCGGTAACCCACGCAACCTGCGACCGGGAAACACCAGGTCTCAAGCTTCAGTGAGAGCGCTGGCGCGGCGGTCACGTTCCAGACCACGGCGCTGCGCCGCAAGTCGGCATAACTTCGGTAGCTGGCGTTGTCAGGCAAATGGAGTTCGCTGACCGCAAAGCTGCGAATGCGCTGCGTCAGCGCGAGACGCGTTCTGAGTTTGTCCGGTGTCTGGCTTTCGCTCAGCCAGTCGTGCACGGGCCGGGCGGCATTCATCACTTGCAAATGGCCACTGACTGACTGCCAGTAGTAGCCCAGTCCAGCGCAGCCCGACAGCCCCGGCAGCAACGCGCCTGCAATCAGCAGGCAGGCAAGGGGAATCCGTTTGAAGGACATGGTTTTGTAAGTGTCGACTGGCTTGTGGAGAAACCTTGCACCAGCCTGACGTAAGGGTAGATGCTAGGGCCGATGCTGATGAATTTGATCATTAATGGAACTATAGTTTTTTCTCAACAAAGACGAACGCCTTCAGGGGATCATTATGAAAACAATTCAAAACCTTGCGCGGGTCCTTGCGGCGACCCTGCTGCTGGTGGGTCTGCCTGCCCTGAGCCAGGACGGCGTCAGCAAAACCACTATCGTGCTTGGCCAGTCGCTGGCACTTACTGGGCCTGGCTCTGCACTCGCGGTACCCTTTCATCAGGGCGCCAAAATGTATTTCGATCGTGTCAATGCAGCGGGCGGTGTTAACGGGCGCAAGATTGAACTGGTGACATTGGATGACCAGGGCAATCCGGCCAATACCCTGGTCAACACCAAGAAGCTGCTGGACCAGGGCGTGCTGTCCCTGTTTGGTTATGTGGGCTCTCCCCAGGTGACAGCTGCGTATCCGCTGATCAAGGACGGGGACGTCATGCTGTTTGCGCCCATGTCGGCGGCAGACGAGTTTCGCGGGGGCCTTTACACAAACGTGTATTCCATCAGACCCGGATATTCCGAAGAGGCTGCAGCCATTACCAAGCATGCCCAGACGCTTGGCGCGCGCAAGCTGGCCATCATGCATGCAACAGATGGTGAATCTCTCTCCGCGCTGGACGCAGCCGAGCGCACCATGGCGGGCGTGGGTGCCAACCTGTTGATCAAATCCCCTATCAACAGCGGAAGCATGGCCAACAGCGTGGACAAAGCCCTTGCGGCCCGGCCCGAGTCCGTTTTGGTCATCAGCGATGCCTCGGGCGCTGCCAGTGCTGTGCGCGACCTTCGTGCCAAAGGTTTTCGCGGTCCGGTTTATGGCTTTTCCAATACCGGCGAAAGTTTGCTGGCCGAGCAGCTTGGTGCAGGCGGGGCTGGCGTTGTGGTCGTGCGGGTGGTCCCCCGTAGCGACAACCAGAAGCTGCTGGTGGTGCGTGAGCTGCTCGCGGACCTGGGCACTGCCAAGCTGGGCAAACCCAATGTCTATCTGCTCGAAGGTTACATCGCTGCGCGGGTTTACACCGAAGCGCTGCGGCGCATCCCGAAAGACCCCAACCGGGCCAAGCTCAGGAAGGCTGTCGATGCCCTGGACGACGTCGACGTCGCTGGTTTTCGCGTCCATTTCGCCGAGGACCGGGTAGGCTCCAAGCTTGTGGAGCTTGGTTTGATCGATTCCAAGGGGCGGGTTCGGGAATAAAGGCGCTCACGCCATGTTGGTGCCTGGCTAGGGAGAAAGCGCCTGACTGTAGACGCTCTTTTTTTTCGAACATAAATCGGCAAGTGGATTAAGTCGCACCCCCGTCGCCCATGGCCTGCAAACCCGCCGCGTAGCCTCTTGCCGCAGCGCCTGCCGATAGTTCCCCTCACATAAGCGAACCTGCTTTGCGGTTGAATCGTCTTATGGGTTCATAACCTAGGGGCGTTGCTGATGGAGCCATGCATGAATCTGGCTATAGTTTTATGCAACGCAGGCAGCCCGCCGTCGTGAACCACTTTCCCTGGGAACCTCCAATGAAAACATTTCAATCCCTGAGGCGCGCAGTGGCTGTGACGGCTTTGTTGCTGGCCAGTACGGCCAGCATGGGCCAGGACGGCGTGAGCAAGACCAGCATTGTGTTGGGGCAGTCCCTGCCCCTGACCGGGCCGGGCTCGTCGCTGGCCAAGCCCTTTCATCATGGGGCCAAGATGTACTTTGACCGCGTCAACGCAGCCGGCGGTATTCACGGCCGCAAGATCGAACTGGTCACGCTGGATGACGAAGGTTATACGGCGACCACTGCAGCAAACACCCAAAAGCTGCTTGGCCAGGGTGTGTTCTCCCTCTTTGGTTTTTATGGTTCACCCCAAGTCACCACGGTATACCCATTGATCAAGAGCAGCGACATTATTCTGTTCGCGCCCATGGCTGCCGCCGATGAATTTCGAGGCCCGCTCTACCCCAATGTGTATTCGTTGCGCCCTGGCTATGCGGAAGAGACCACCGCCGTGACAAAACATGCTGAAACTCTGGGCGCGCGAAAATTTTTCATCCTTTACGCTGGTGATGGCGAGTCTCAAGCGGCGCTGGATTCCGCGACACGAGTCATCACCAGTCTTGGTCTTAATTTGTTGGGGAAAGACACCCTGGGATCAGCTGGGCTGGCGGCCACGGTTGACAAAGTGCTCGCGGCGCGGCCCGAGTCGGTGCTGTTGATCAGTGATTCCGTTGCCGCGGCGCCTGCAGTGCGCGCGCTGCGCACCAAGGGTTTTCGCGGGCCCATTTACGGTTTCTCCAATACCGGTGAAAGCCTGTTGGCCGAACAGCTTGGCCCCGCAGGCGCCGGCGTGGTGGTGGTGCGTGCGGTACCCAAAAGCGACGGTACACGTATGGCGGTGGTGCGTGAGTTACAAGAGGATGCGGTGGCCGCAAAAATGGGCAACCCTAATGTTTATATGCTGGAAGGCTATATTGCCGCGCGGGTGTATGCAGAGGCATTGCGGCGCGTCGGCAAAGACCCCACGCGGGCCAAACTGAAAAAGGCCATTGATGGGCTCAACGAGGTCAGCATAGGCGGCTTTCGCGTTCACTTCACCGAAGACCGCGTGGCGTCCAAACTGGTGGAGCTCAGTTTGATCGACTCGCAGGGGCGGGTGCGCGAGTAGGCCTGCCGACGCATCGGGGGGAAGTGGCCAGCGTTAGCTGGCGAGTGCGGTGCGTTTGAAACAGGAACGGGCGGTTATGCTTGACCCCGGCCACGCCCAGACTGCTGGGCTATGCTCCCACCCACTCCATTGTCTTGTCCGTCCATGCGTTTAATTCTTGATCTTGTTGCGTTGATGCGCCCGCACCAGTGGCTGAAAAACGCCTTTGTATTTGCTGGCTTGATGTTCAGCCAAAGCTGGGGTGACAGCGCGATGGTGCCAAAGGTTTTAAACGCCTTCGCTGCTTTTTGCTGCTTCTCAAGCTTGGTCTATATCCTCAATGATTGGCATGATCGCGCCGCTGACCTCAAGCACCCGGTCAAACGACTGCGGCCATTGGCCAGCGGTGCCGTGCAGCCTGCGGCGGCGTTTGTTCTGGCCTTGCTTCTGTTGGCGGGTGGGCTGTGGCTGGCTGCAGGCAGCCGGACATTGTTGGTCCTGCTGGGTATTTACCTGGCGTTAAATCTGGCGTACTCGGGGGGACTGAAGCAGGTGCCGGTGGTGGACGTCGCCATCATCGCGTCGGGGTTCATGCTCAGGTTGCTGGCGGGCACGCTCGCAGTCGGTATTGCGCCCTCCCGCTGGCTGCTGCTCGCCGGTCTTTTTGTGACCCTGTTTTTGGGGTTTTCAAAGCGCAAGGCTGAAAGTTTTCACGACGAGGCTGACCAGCGCGCGGTCCTGGAGCACTACCCTCCCGCTTTGCTGGACATCTTCATGGCCGTCACCATGACCGCCAGCCTCATGACCTACGGCCTGTTTGCCACCAGTCCTGAAGCGCAGTTGCAGCATGGTGATCGGCTGGTCTACACCGTACCCATCGTCGTCTTTGCCTTGTTGCGTTATGCCTACCAGGTGCATCGGGGTGTCGGTGAGGATGTCTCACGCGACCTGTTGCGCGACCCCTGGATTTTGGCGTCGTTGGCGGCCTGGCTGGGCGTGTTTCTCGGACACCGTTTTTGAAAGTGCCGGTGAGGCCTTTCCATCGCCTGCCGGTCAAGCCCTTGCTGCTGGTTTTGGCCCTGGCCGCCACTGCCTATGCCGTGGCGTTGGCCATGTTTGGTGACGGCACTCCGACTGACACTGCACAACGGCTCTGGTCGGTTGCGGGCCTGCAAGCGGCGCTGCTGTGCCTGCTTAACTACCTGCTGCGTGGCCTGCGCTGGCGGATGTGGATGGCGCAGTACCAGCGGCCGTTGGGTGTGATGGAAGGCCTGCGTCTTTACCTTGCGGGTTACACCTTCACCCCCACCCCGGGCAATATTGGCGAGGCGGCGCGTGGGATGTTGCTGGCACGTAATCCCTTGAGTGCTGCGCAAAGTCTGGCGATTTTTGGGGCCGAGCGCTTGGCCGACCTGTTTTGCCTGCTTTTGATGTGTTTGCCCTTGTTGGGCTGGCTGCTGACTTACATCCCTCCCGGAGCTGTGACGGGTCTGGCGCTCGTCATCGGGTTGTCTGCATTGACGGTGTTGGCGGTTCTGCTCAAATTTCACAGGTCGTTGTTGCACCGATTTTCCTGGCTGCGTGATGCCGGGCGGTGCCTGGCAACCCGACCTTTTGTTTGGCTGGGGCTGACTGGACTGGCGTGGGCCGCACAGGGTCTGGCCGTCTGGCTGCTGTGCCGCGATGCTGGTTTGGTCATTGCGCCCCTGCATGCGGCCGGGGTGTATGCGCTGGCCATGGTTGGTGGCGCTTTGTCATTGTTGCCCGCCGGGCTGGGTGGCACGGAGGTTTTGTTGGCTGCGTTGCTTGTTGCGCACGGCGCCAGCGCCTCAGTGGCGCTGAGCATCACGGTGCTGGTGCGCGTTGTGACGCTATGGCTGGCAGTGGCCATTGGCGCGTTGGCGCTGCTCTATAGTGCGGCCGTTCGCCACGAAATCAGTTTCCGGTAGCCCTTCTCCCATGTTTTCCATGTCCCCCATGCCCCCCATGTCCCTGTCCCGCTGGCTAATCTCTGTCGGAGTTCTTTCGCTGGCCCTGCGCGCCTGGATATCTGCGACTTTTCCCATCACCGGCGACGAGGCATTTTTCTACTGGTGGGGCGTCTACCCCGACTGGGGTTATTACGACCACCCGCCGATGGTGGGTTGGTTGATTGCCTCGATGCGCTGGGTGTTGGGCGACACCATCTGGGCCATACGGTTGCCGGTCGTTTTGCTGCCGCTGGCCTTGGGATGGGTGTTGTGGTGGGCGCTGTACCCGTTGGACCGCGTGCGGGCTGCCTGGGCCGTGTTGCTGTTCTGGCTGGCCCCACTCAACTGGCTTAACACGCTCATCACCACCGATACGCCGCTGATTTTTTGGTCCGTGCTGTCGGTGGCACTGTTGCTACGGGCGGAGCGGCGAGAGCGCCTGGATGGGGCTGCGTGGGGCTTGTATGCACTGTCTGGTCTCTTTTTGGGGTGCGCGTTTTTATCGAAGTACTTCGCGGTTGTGCTGGGGCTGACTTACCTGGTTTATTTTGTGTTGTACCGACGTGAGCGTTGGGCGGCTTTTGCGTTCCTGGTGGTGTGTTCTTTGCCCGGCCCAGCCGTCAACATTGCCTACAACGTCTCGCACGGATGGTCGAACATCATGTTCAACCTTTACAACCGAAACGAGGGCGCAGCCTTTGCCTGGACCAATCCGCTGCTGTATCTGGCCATGCTGATGTACCTGGCCACGCCGGCCGCCGCCTGGCTGGTCTGGAGGCAACGCAGTGCATTGGCTGCCGCGTCGGGGCAGCAACGCCTGCTGGCTTGTCTGGTGCTGGTGCCGCTGCTGTTTTTTGCCCTGCTGTCTCTGAAAAAAGTCGTTGGACTGCACTGGGTGTTGTCGTTTTATCCCTTTGGTTTTGCGTTGTTGGCCTTTGCATTGCCGCAAGAAAAGCTCAAATCCTGCGCGGTGGGCATGGCGGTTTTTGCCGGCCTTCATGTATTGGCAGTGATGGGCTTGTATGGCAGCTCGCTGGATAACTGGAAAAACACCAAGCTTTATCCGCAAATCATCCGAAGCTACAAAACGGACGAGATGCTGGCGCAAGTGGTAAAGCCGGGCGTGGCGTTGATGGCTTCTGCCTACACCCCGGCGTCTATTTATGGCCATGCCTTGCGCCAGTATGTCCCGGTGTTTGGCCCGGGTAATTTCCATGCGCGGCAAGACGACATGCTGGTTGATTTTTCGGTTTATCAGGGTAAGACGGTTCGCATCATTCTCAAAGATTTGCCACGACTTGAGGAATACCAGCCTTACTTCAACAGTGTGCGGGTGCTCACATTCTCCCAGGATGGTGTGCCGTTTTATGCTGTTGAAGGTGAGGGTTTCAATTACGCGGCTTACAAAAGTGGCGTACTCGCGCCCATCTACAGCCGCTACTACAACATTCCAAGCTGGTTGCCCATGACCGGTTGCCCGTTTTGTGAGCGCCTTTGCGGGCAAGTGCGATGCCCGAAATAGAGGCAACGCAGACAGCCGATGCGATCGAGGTTGCGGCGTTTGACTTTGACGGAACGCTGACCCGGGGCGACACCTTGCTGCCCTACCTGCGCAGGGGCTTGGGCTGGCCGCGGTTTTTGCTCGCCATCAGTCTGAGCGCACCATGGCTGCTCGCCTACGCCTTGAGACTCATGAGCAACCACCGTGCCAAAGCGCGATTGCTCCACACCAGCCTGCGCGGACGTACCTTGGAAGAAATCGAGCAATGGGCGCTTGATTTTGTGACGCGGTATTTGCCCGGGCAGTGGCAAACGGAAACCATGCGGCGTTTGCAGGAGCACCAGCGCCTGGGTCATCGCTGTGTGATCGTCAGCGCGTCGCCCGGCATTTACCTTCACAGGGTGGGGCAGCTTCTGAAGGTGGACGCGGTGATCTGCACGGAGCTTGGCGTGGATGGTGATGCGCTGGACGGCACCATGCGCACCCCCAACTGCCACGGCGAAGAAAAGGTGCGGCGCCTGCAGGCCTGGCTGGCTGAGCATGTGGGTCAAAGGCCAGTGATTTTGCATGCCTATGGCGACACCCGGGGCGACGTCCCGATGCTAAATCTGGCAGACTGTGCCTGGTACAGAGGCCGAGCTTGGCCGCGCAACCCACCGGCCCGCTAGCCAGCCAGCGGGTCCGATCATCCAGAGGTTTTCATGAAGATCATTGACTCCATCGTCACCCAGGCCGCCGGCATTGCTGCCGTGCGCCGCGATATTCACGCCCATCCCGAGCTGTGTTTTGAGGAAGTACGCACCGCGGATGTGGTGGCGCAAAAGCTCACCGAATGGGGAATTCCGATTCATCGCGGCATGGGTACAACGGGTGTGGTCGGCATCATCAAAAATGGCAATTCCAGCCGTGCCATCGGACTGCGTGCCGACATGGACGCGCTGCCCATGCAGGAGTTCAATAGCTTTGAGCATGCGAGCAAGCACCCCGGCAAGATGCACGCCTGTGGCCATGATGGCCACACCGCCATGCTGCTGGCGGCGGGCCAGCACTTTGCGAAGAACCGTAACTTTGATGGCACGGTTTATCTGATTTTCCAGCCCGCAGAAGAGGGCGGTGGTGGCGCACGCGAGATGATCAAGGACGGCCTGTTCGACAAGTTTCCGATGGACGCCGTGTTTGGCATGCACAACTGGCCGGGTACGCAGGTCGGCAAGTTTGCAGCCAGCCCAGGCCCTGTGATGGCGTCCACCAACGAGTTCAAGATCACGATTCGGGGCAAGGGCGGTCATGCCGCATTGCCCCACAACGGCATTGACCCGGTACCGGTGGCCTGCCAGATGGTTCAGGCCTTTCAGACCATCATCAGCCGCAACAAAAAACCTGTCGATGCCGGTGTGATCTCGGTGACCATGATTCATGCAGGTGAGGCCACCAACGTGATCCCGGACAGCTGCGAACTGCAGGGCACGGTGCGTACCTTCACGCTGGAAGTGCTGGACATGATCGAAACGCGTATGAAGCAGGTGGCGCAGCACATTTGTGCCGCGCACGAAGCCGAATGTGAGTTCGAGTTTGAGCGCAACTACCCGCCTACGATCAACCACGCCAAAGAAACCGAGTTCGCCCGCAAGGTCATGGCGGAAATTGTTGGCGCGGACAACGTGATCGATCAGGAGCCGACCATGGGCGGCGAAGATTTTTCCTACATGTTGCAGGCCAAGCCGGGTTGTTATGCGTTTATTGCCAACGGCGATGGTGCGCACCGCGAGATCGGCCATGGCGGGGGCCCGTGCATGCTTCACAACCCGAGTTATGACTTTAACGACGATCTGATCCCTCTGGGTGCGACGTTTTGGGTAAGGCTGGCGGAAAGCTGGCTGGCAAGGGACGCTGCATGATCGGGGTGGCGCAGGCGTTTGCAGGCAGTTACGCGCAGGCGCGCGTCAAGTTTCTGGAGGCGGCGGCCACGGCAGGTTTGAGGGTGGAATCCCATGTGCATCCCGAGGTCGGGCGTGAGGGGGAGGTGCTGGCGATGGACGTGGCGCTGGACGGCCCGGCGGACGCCGAGGCGCTGTTGATCGTCAGCAGTGCCTGCCACGGCGTGGAGGGTTACTGCGGCTCGGGGGTGCAGGTTTTTGCGCTGCACGACACCGACTGGCGTGCCAAGGCTAGGGCGGAAGGGGTCGCCGTGCTGTATGTGCACGCACTCAATCCCTATGGCTTTTCGCATGTCCGGCGGACCACGCATGAAAATGTCGATCTCAACCGAAATTTTCAGGATTTCTCCCTGCCGTTGCCGGTCAACGCGGCTTACCGGGAGTTGCAGCCACTGCTACTGCCCGAGGTGTGGCCTCCCGACCAGGCCAACACGGCGGCTACCGGGCAATACATCAGCGACAAAGGCATGGACGCCTACCAGGCTGCCGTCACGCGCGGTCAGCATGAGTTTTCCGACGGTCTCTTTTTTGGTGGCACCGCACCGACCTGGAGCAACCAGACCCTGCGCAAGGTGTTGCAGACCCATGCGAAGGGTGCCAGTCGCATTGCATGGATAGATATTCACACCGGTCTGGGTCCCAGCGGCCTGGGTGAGCGCATTTGTGCCTGCCGGGACGACGAGGCGGCTTTGGCGCGGGCGCGGGCCTGGTGGGGCGGCAATGGGACGACACCGGTTACTTCAATTTACGACGGTTCGTCCAGCTCGGCGTTTTTGACGGGCTTGATGTGGACGTCGATCTACGAAGAATGCCCGGATGCTGAATACACCGGCATCGCGATGGAGTACGGTACTTTGCCGCCTTTTGAGATGATGCAGGCATTGCGCGCCGAGCACTGGCTCAACGTTCACCGCGATGCACCGCCGCAGCTGGCCAGGCAAATCAAACAGCAGATGCTTGACGCGTTTTACGTCAACACCGACGAGTGGAAGGGCCAGATTATCAGCCAGGCCCGCCAGTCACTGTTTCAGGCGGTCGACGGTTTGACTTCATGAGTCAATGGCGCTTTTGCCATTGAGCCACTGAAAAATTTAGTCTTCGAGTTCGGCTTTAGCCATTTCCACATCCAGTCGCTCCATGGCGTCCATCGGTTGGCTGGTAGCGGCCTGTTCATACAGCTTGGTGGCTTCCTTCATTTTCTTGTCACCTTCCAGCATCACCATGCCATTGGCGTATTCGATCATGGCGATGGCTGAGGTCGGATTGAGCTTGATGGCGTCTTTGAACAAGGACAAACCGATGTCCTTTTTCGCGCCGTAGGTCATACCGCCAATCAGCGAGCCCACCTTGTCAATCACCTCTGCGTGAAATGCCGCCAGAGCAATGTGCGCGTCAGCATGTTTGGGCGAGAGCTTGATGGCTTGCTCAAGGGCATTTTTGACTTTTGTGCCCAAGCCCTGCGCCAGCGCCTTGGCCACGCTGATTCCCTGGCTATAACGCCCCAGCGCATAAGCCTGCCAGTAGTACGCGTTGGCGTTTTTGGGTTCATCGGCCTGCTGGGCTTCTGCACGCCCCGCTACTTCCATGAACAGTTCCAGCTTGGCTTTTTCCTTGGTTTCCAGGTAATTGGCATAAATGCTGGCGGCTTTGTTGGCCACGGTCAGGCCTGCGCCACCAGCTTTCAAGCCAGCGTCAAAGGCTTTCTGAAATTCGCCATTGTGAAAATCAACCCAGGCTTGCAGGACAGCAGCGTCTTTGGGAAGGGGCTCGCAATCGCCCTGGTGCAGGCGGGCCCAGTTCTTTTTGAGGCTCGCGGCGTCAAATTCGTAGTCGCCGGCGTGGGGAAAAGCAGTCCATTTGGCCATCAGGTGTCTCCTTGAAAAATTATGATTTGGCTTGTGTCGGCGTGGCGTAAGCGCCCACCAGCGCCTGCAGGTGCATGCGCTGGCTTTGTTCGAGATAGGGAATCAGTAAATTCAGAACATGGTGCGCACCACGCAGCAGTGCGACCTGGGCATTTTCGGGCTCCAGTGCATTGCGTGGGTCGCGCACATACTCAAAACTAAGCCAGTAGGTCAAAACCACGACCATGCTGGTGGCGGTGGCTTCCACCTCGCGCGAGTCAATGCTGACGGTGTTGGCCCGGCTCATGCCGTCAAGCATGGTCTTGACCGACCGTGTCTTGTTTTTCAGTACCCACTGGAAATGCGTCTCCAGCCTGCGGTTTTTGCTGAGCAGGTCGTTCAGGTCACGGTACAAAAAGCGGTATTGCCAGATCAGCTCAAACAGCGTGTGCATGAAAAACCAGGCGTCCTCTACATCACGAACGCTGTCGCTGGCATTGAGCAACTCGCTCAGGGCCCGCTCGTAGCGGTCAAAAAGCGAGTTGATCAGCTCGTCTTTCGCGGGGTAGTGGTAGTACAGGTTGCCGGGGCTGATGCTGAGCTCGGCAGAAATCAGTGTGGTCGAGACATTGGGCTCGCCAAAGCGGTTGAATAGATCAAGCGTCACCTCCAGGATGCGTTCAGCAGTGCGGCGCGGCGCTTTTTTCGCCATGGTGTCTACCTCGTATTTGTTTTCTACTCTAACGTACTCGAAGCGCTGCTGTAACTAGGGAAGTCGCGTAATCAATGCGAACGGGCTATTGAGCCATATGTTTTGTGGAAAGTGCGACGGCGTGGCTCATGTCTTCCATCAACTCCTCCAGTGAGCTGATGGCTCGGCCCAGGCGGGTGGGAGCCGGCCTTCGGCTGACCAGATGGCGTCTCGGGTCTTCCAGCGCGTCCAGATCCAGCGTGACACCATGTCGGGCCAGCTTGGCCGAGAGGGTGGTTCTGCGTGAACGCAGCATCTCACGGGTTTTTTGGTAAGCGTGTTCGGCCAGCTGCCGGCGTTGGCCATAACTAAAGGTATTGGCCAAAAACATATCGGCGTCTCGATGGTCGGGCTCAATCAGCACGATATCGGTGTCGGGATAGGCGTGCGCATAGTGCTTCATGCCGAGCTCCAGCCGGGAGTGGATCATGGACCGGAAAGTCTGACTCAATACTGCGGGCAGGCCACCGTCAACAATCCGCGGAATGGACTGTCTTTCCTTGGGTAGACCACGCCGCATCACGCGCTGGGTCATTGACAGATCGTGTGCTTGCGTCGAGTTAAAAGGCACCAGTGGGTTGAGGCACAGCATCAGGTCAATGCCGCCGTCCATGGCAACTCCGGCGTGGAGGGTTTTTTTCAGTGCGCCATCGACGTAATACTGGTTGTCAATTTCGACAGGAGGAAACAGGCCCGGCAAAGCCGAACTGGCCTGAACCGCCTTGGAAATCGGCACATGGTCCCAGCCGGGCTTCCCAAAAGGTGCGGCGTCGCCACTGTCCAGGTTGGTCGCTACCAGCGTGAGCCGCGACCTGAGCTTGCGAAAGTCGTTGGTCCGCCCCTCTTTGGAGAAAAGCTCGCTTAGGCGCCGGTCAACCTCGTCGTTAGAAAATATGCCAGTGGGCAATGCGGGGGCGAGTGCTTCAAGAGCGTTGAGCAGTGATTTCCGTCCCACAGTTGCACGCCATACAGCCGCTGCAACCAGGCCCGGCAGCATGATGCTGCGGCGTAAAAATTCTCCGTAGGCGGGCACTGTCAACCAGGTGGGATCAAATACCTCGGAGGCTTGATGGTCGTTTTCAATGAAGGCCGCGCATAGCTCGCGGGGTTTCATGCCGTTGGCCAGAGCGGCCGCAATGAAACCCCCTGCGGACACACCGACATAGTGATCGAGCTTGGTCAGCGACAGGCCGTGCAGGGATTCATCGAGCGCGCAGAGCGCGCCGATTTCATAAATGGCGCCCAATGGACCGCCGCCGGCCAGCGCCAACGCGATGCGCGGCTGCTGATTGGCTTGTTTGCGTCGGGGAAGCTTGGCAGTAGTCATGAATCGGGAGTGTAGACGGCGGCGTTAAGGGAATATGCTGCTATGCAGCAATCCGCCATGAAAAGACAGGCGAAAAAAAGGGACGCTGATACGTCCCTTGGGGCTGCTGGCAAAGGTATCAAGCCGACTTGCGGGCCGCAGGACGCTTGGCAGCCGGTTTGCGGGCTGCAGGCTTGGCCGCTGCACGTGGGGTCTTGGTGGCAGGCACTGGCTTGCCACTCATTTTTTGCACGTTTCGGTTGAGCTCATCAATCCGTGCAATGAGGGCGTCAACATCTTTGGCTGACGGCACGCCCAGCTTGTTCAGGGCCTTGGCCACACGCTCTTCAAAAATATTTTCCAGTTTGTCCCACTGGTGGCCAGCTTTGGAAGTGATGTCGGTGGCCATGGTGGCCATCTTGTTGGTGGCGGAGGAGATTTTCTCTTCTGCGACAGCCTGCGTTTTACGCTGGATGCTCAGGCCTTCCTTGACCAGGGTATCAAACACTTTGCTGCCTTCTTCTTGCGCTTTGGAAAAAGCGCCGAGACCGGCTAGCCAGATTTGCTGGGCAGATTCTTTGACGGCACCGGCGAGCGGAGCGCCGGATTTTTTGTCGGCGCTCATTTTTTGCAGTTTCTTGACCATGGGGGACTCCAGAAGATAGGTAGGTGATTGGTTTGCGCTGCGAGACGCAGCACACAGAACAAAATGTAAGGCTTGAGGTCGTCCTTGTTTAGGTGCGGGCTTCTAGAACAAATAGCATCTATCGCGGGTTTCTGCTGACCAGCAGGCCGCTTTGCATGGGCAAGAATCAGCGTTGGATTTAGACATTGTCATCACGCGGAGAACATTCATGCAGTATTTCGTCACGGGAGCCACAGGCTTCATCGGTAAACGCCTGGTCAAAAAGCTCCTGGAGCGCAAAGGCAGCACGGTTTATTTCCTGATTCGCAAAGAGAGCGCTGGCAAGGTCGAGGCGCTACGTGCCTATTGGGGCGCCAGTGCCGCGCGCGTGGTTCCGGTTCACGGCGATCTGACGTCTAAAAAGCTGGGTGTATCAGCCGATGACGTCAAGAAACTCAAGGGGCAGATTGATCATTTTTACCACCTGGCGGCGGTTTATGACCTGGGTGCCGACGAGGAAAGCCAGATTGCCGTCAATGTGGACGGCACCCGGAACACCGTCGAGTTTGCGAAGACCATTGACGCAGGACACTTTCACCATGTGAGCTCCATTGCGGCGGCAGGCCTGTACGAAGGCGTGTTCCGTGAAGACATGTTTGAGGAAGCCGAGAACTACGAGCATCCCTACTTCATGACCAAGCACGAGAGCGAAAAAATTGTTCGCAAGGAGTGCAAGGTGCCATGGACTGTGTTTCGCCCTGCCATGGTGGTTGGCGACAGCACGACTGGCGAGATGGACAAGATCGACGGGCCTTATTACTTCTTCAAACTGATCCAGCGCATGCGCCAGCTACTGCCGCCCTGGATGCCCGCGGTGGGTCTGGAAGGTGGACGCATCAACATCGTGCCGGTCGATTTCGTAGTGGATTCGCTGGAGCTGATCAGCCACAAGACCAGCATTGCCAAAAAGTGCTTCCACCTGGTCGACCCGGTCGGTTACCGCGTTGGCGACGTGCTCGACATCTTCAGCCGGGCCGCTCATGCGCCCAAGATGAACCTGTTCGTCAATGCGGCTCTGCTCGGTTTTATTCCGCGCAGCGTCAAGAAAAGCCTGATGGGGCTGGCGCCGGTACGCCGGGTGCGCAATGCCATCATGGCCGACTTGGGTCTGCCAGAGGACATGCTGACTTTCGTCAACTACCCCACGCGCTTTGATTGCCGGGAAACACTCGGGGCACTGAAAGGCTCCGGTGTTGAATGCCCCAACCTGAAAGACTACGCTTGGCGCGTCTGGGACTATTGGGAGCGTCACCTCGACCCCGACCTGCACATCGACCGCTCGCTCAGGGGAACGGTCAACGGCAAGGTCGTGCTGATCACCGGCGGTTCTTCGGGTATTGGCCTGGCCGCAGCGCACAAGTTTGCCGACGCCGGGGCGATTACGATCATCTGCGGTCGCGACCAGGACAAACTTGACGAAGCTTGCAAGGAGGCCAAGGCCAAAGGCTACAACTTCGTGGCCTATCCGGCCGATATTGCAGACATGGCTGACTGCGACCGCTTTGTTCAGGCACTGATTGCCAACCACGGCGGTGTCGACTTCCTCATCAACAACGCGGGCCGTTCCATCCGCCGCGCCATTGAGGCCAGTTACGACCGCTTCCACGACTTCGAGCGCACCATGCAGCTCAACTATTTCGGCTGCCTGCGCGTCACCATGGGTTTCTTGCCAGGCATGGTGGCCAAACGCAAAGGCCATGTCGTCAACATCAGCTCGATTGGCGTGTTGACCAACGCGCCACGTTTCTCGGCCTACGTGGCTTCCAAATCGGCACTGGATGCATGGACGCGCTGTGCCTCCAGCGAGTTTGCCGACCAGGGCATCACCTTCACCACCATCAACATGCCACTGGTGCGCACGCCCATGATTGCACCGACCGGGCTGTACAACAACGTGCCGACCCTGAGCCCCGAAGAAGCGGCTGATCTGGTTGCTCAGGCCTGTATTTTCAAATCGGTGCGTATCGCCACTCGCTTGGGCATCGCGGGCCAGGTGCTGCACGCGCTGCTCCCGCGCGTCGCTCAGATAGCAATGAACACCAGCTTTCGTATGTTCCCGGATTCGTCTGCGGCCAAGGGGGCCAAGCCGGGTGACAAGCCGGTCAAGCAGACCCTGTCACCGGAAGCCGTTGCTATGCAGCAAATGATGCGGGGTATTCATTTCTGATGACTCCTGACTGATGCCCCACGCACCGTCGCCCTCCGGGGCGATTTTTGTTGCTCCCGGCTTGTTCCAGTCCTCAAGCCGCGGGATGCCAAAGGCATAATGCAGGCGGGCGCTAGACGGCGTCGATATACATAGGACGAGTCCATGATTCTGGTTACCGGCGGCGCCGGTTTTATCGGCGCCAATTTTGTCCTTGACTGGCTGGCCCGGTGCGATGAATCGGTGGTTAACCTGGACAAACTGACCTATGCCGGCAACATGGAATCCTTGGTGTCCCTGCAGGACGATCCGCGGCATATATTCGTCAAGGGCGACATTGGTGACGGGGTGCTGGTTGCCGAACTGCTGAAGCGCCACCAGCCACGTGCCATCATCAATTTTGCCGCCGAATCCCATATCGACCGGTCTATTGCCGCACCGGAAGACTTTGTCCAGACCAACATTGTCGGCACCTTCCGTTTGCTGGAAGCTGTCAGGGCGTATTGGGACGGCCTGGGTATCGTGGTCAAGGCTGGTTTTCGTTTCTTGCAAGTGTCGACGGACGAAGTGTATGGCTCACTGGATGCTGTTGACGAAGCCTTCACGGAGGCCAGCTCTTTTCAACCCAACAGCCCCTACGCTGCAAGCAAAGCGGCCAGCGACCACCTTGTGCGCGCTTACCACCATACATATGGTTTGCCGGTACTCACCACCAACTGCAGCAACAATTACGGTCCGTACCATTTCCCCGAGAAGCTGATTCCCTTGATGATCGTAAACGCTTTGGCGGGCAGTCCGTTGCCGGTTTATGGCGATGGCATGCAAGTGCGCGACTGGCTGTATGTCAGGGATCACTGCGGCGCAATACGCCGTGTGCTTGAGGCTGGCAAGGTGGGTCAGGTCTACAACGTGGGCGGTTGGAAAGAAAAGACCAATATTGGCGTCGTGAACAGCGTGTGCGCGCTGCTGGACGAGTTGCAACCGCGTTCCGACGGGAGACGCTACGCAGAACAGATCACATTTGTCCAAGACCGACCCGGGCACGACCGCCGTTACGCTATCGACGCCAGCAAAATCCAGCGGGAACTCGGCTGGAAGCCTTCGGAGACCTTTGAAACGGGTCTGCGCAAGACCGTCCAGTGGTACCTGGCCAACCCTCACTGGGTGGCGCACCTACAGAGCGGGGCCTACAGGCACTGGATCGATACCCACTATGCGGGTGTGATCAACGCATGAGAATTCTGCTTTTTGGCAAGAACGGGCAAGTGGGCTGGGAGCTGCAGCGCAGTCTGGCCCCCCTGGGGGAGCTTGTTGCGCTGGATCGACAGAGCACGAACTTGTGCGGCGACCTGGCAGATCTGGATGGGGTTGGCAATACAGTGCGGCGGGTCCGGCCGGATGTCATCGTCAATGCGGCTGCTTACACCGCAGTCGACAAGGCCGAAAGCGATGCGGTGACGGCACACACCGTCAATGCCGAAGCGCCTGGTGTTCTGGCCGAGGCCGCCTGCGCGACAGGGGCATGGCTGGTTCACTATTCGACGGACTATGTTTTTGATGGCAGTGGCAGCAAACCGTGGGAAGAGGGCGATCCGACGGGCCCACTTGGCGTTTATGGCCGGACCAAACTCGAAGGAGAGAGGCGGATTGCCACGCTGTGTCCCAAGCACCTTGTGTTGCGCACCAGCTGGGTTTACGCGGCGCGCGGCGGCAATTTTGCGAAAACCATGCTGAGCCTGGCCAAGGAGCGTGATCGCCTGATGGTCGTCGATGACCAAGTCGGGGCACCAACCGGTGCAGATCTGCTTGCCGATGTGACGGCTCACCTGGTGCGTGCAGTGCGGATCGGCGATTCTGACAGAGGTGCCGGGCTCTACCACGTGGCGGCAGCTGGCGAGACGTCGTGGCACGGTTATGCACAATTTGTTGTCGACTGTGCTTTCAAGGCCGGTTTGTCTCCCAAGGCGACGACAGACGCCGTGGATGCAGTTCCAACATCTGCATTTCCCACGTTAGCTGCTCGCCCCCATAACTCCCGCTTGAACACCGCAAAACTGCGGGGCAACTTTGGCCTGCACTTTCCCGCGTGGCAACAAGGTGTTGCCCGCATGCTGGCCGAAATTACCTGACCGACTAGTGACCCAACGCAAAGGCATTATTCTTGCAGGCGGATCAGGCACCCGCCTGCACCCCGCCACATCGGTCATTTGCAAACAATTGCTACCGGTTTACGACAAGCCCATGGTGTATTACCCTCTGAGCACACTGATGATCGCCGGGATCCGTGAGGTGCTGGTTATCAGTACGCCGCAGGATACGCCGCGTTTCGAGCAGCTTTTGGGCGATGGTTTCCAGTGGGGCATGAAATTCCAATATGCTGTGCAATCCAGACCGGATGGCCTGGCGCAAGCATTTCTCATTGCCGAAGAATTCGTGGCCGGCGGACCGAGCGCGTTGGTGCTGGGTGACAACATTTTTTACGGGCATGACTTGCATACGCTGTTGGCGCAAGCCGATACCCAGAAGGTCGGTGCGACGGTATTTGCCTATCATGTGCAAGAGCCCGGGCGGTACGGGGTCGTAGCCTTCGATGCAATCGGCAAGGCCAGCAGCATTGAAGAGAAGCCCGCGGTGCCTAAAAGTAATTTTGCGGTGACAGGGCTCTATTTTTACGACGAGCAAGTCATAGAAATCGCCAAGTTAATCCGGCCTAGCGTCCGCGGAGAACTTGAAATTACAGCTGTTAATCAGGTTTACCTGGAGCGCGATCAATTGGCGGTAAAAATCATGCAACGAGGCTACGCATGGCTAGACACCGGCACCCATGACAGCCTGCTCGACGCCGGTCAGTTCATCGCGACCCTGGAGCATCGCCAGGGCCTAAAGATAGCTTGTCCGGAGGAAGTCGCCTGGCGCAATGGATTTATCGGTGATCTTCAGTTTGAGAAACTGGCGCAACCGCTGGCCAAGAGCGGGTATGGCCAATACCTGTTCCGTCTGCTGAATGAGCGGCGCCATCCATGAGGGCGACTCCAACCGCGATTGGCGATGTACTGATCATCGAACCTCGGGTGTTTGGTGACTCGCGTGGGTTCTTTTTCGAGAGTTTTAACCAGCGCGACTTCAATGCCGTGACCGGTGTGGACTGGACGTTTGTGCAGGATAACCACAGCCGATCAGTCAAGGGTGTGTTGCGTGGTCTGCACTACCAGGTAGATCAACCGCAAGGCAAGCTTGTTCGGGTGGTACGCGGCCAGGCATATGACGTGGTTGTCGACATTCGCCCCTTGTCTCCCACGTTTGGGAAATGGGTGGGCCTGGAATTGAGTGAGCATGACAACCGGCAGCTTTGGGTTCCGCCCGGACTTGCGCACGGCTTTCTGGTGCTTAGCGACAGCGCCGACTTTTTATACAAGACTACGGGCTACTACGAGCCGAAGCTGGAGCGTTGCATTGCGTGGAATGACCCCACACTGGCAATAGATTGGCCTCTGGACGGCGTTGCTCCCACTTTGTCTGCGAAGGACCGCCTTGGCGAGGCCTTCCAGGGTCCCTAGCGGCTGCAGAGCTTCAAGCGGAGCCCAGCACATCCGGCCTTCGGGATGGCCTTTAGCCGCTTGTCAGGCCCACGAGGTCGCTGTCCTGCGCGTCTGGCGTGAATCCGCTGACGTGCTTA
>JBKJIV010000002.1:0-6848 GCA_046598365.1 Polaromonas sp.
CGCGCCCAGGGCCCGCGTCCAGGACAAGGGAACAATGGCAAGCGCCTGCATGAAAGCGATGCCGCCCCGGGTGGTGAAGCGGCTGACCAGTTGACGGAGAGTCCTCAAAGTGCGTCCTCGCGGGGTGTCTTGTAGCGCGCATAGCCCCACAAATACTGGCCAGGCTGGGTTAGCACAATCGCTTCAATGGCGCGGTTGATCTGAGTCACCGCATGCAGTAAATCAGTTTCCCCGGAGGTTTCAAGGACCTCGACCGGTGGCCAAATTTTCAAGAAATAGCCGCTGCCGCGCGGCAGGCGCTCGCAGCTGACCGGAAGCAACGCGGCGCCACTTTGCAGCGCGAGGCGGGCCGCCAGCGTCATGGTGTAGGCCGGTTTTCCGAAAAAGGGCGCCCACACGCCCTGCCCTTCGGGCGGCACCTGGTCAGTCAACAGCGCCGCAGCCTGATTGCCTTTCAAGGCTTTGAGCATCAGGCGGATACTTCTGAGGCTGGCCGGCACCACAACGAGTCCAGGGCGACTGCGCGCAATGCGCTCCAGTCGCGCCAGCCAAGGCTTGCGTGCGGGGCGGTAAATCGCCGTGATTGGACCATACAACTCTGCCAGCGCTTGCGGTCCGAGCTCAAAACTGCCGCAGTGAGGTCCAAAGAAAATTACGCCCTTGCCTTGGCCAAAAGCCATGTTGGCGATATTTCCGCCTTCAACGCGGACATTGCCGAGACAGGATTCAGTGGGCGGTCGCATCCACAACTTGGGCAACTCGGCCACAAAACGGCCCGCCTCGCCAATGGCCGGTCGGACCGCGTCAAAAGGGATGCCAGCCTGCGCCACGTTGAACCGGAACTGCCTGCGGTAGGCAGGGCTTGCGGCCCAGACCACCCAGCCCAACACCGCACCCAACGCATGCAAGGCACGCAGCGGCCAAAGGGAAAAGAAACGGAACAGGTAAGGCATGAAGAGGGCTGGGGACGGAAAGAAACGGTAAACGATATAATGGCAGCTGTCGCTGAGTTACTGAACTACTTGCAGGGCGACATTAAACCAAACTGCTAAAGCGTTCGCCGAGGCATTCCAGCCGGCAACGCGCCGACAAACTTATTGGAGTGTACGCAATGGCGAACGATTTTCTCTTTACTTCCGAATCCGTCTCTGAAGGCCATCCCGACAAGGTAGCCGACCAGATTTCCGATGCCATCCTCGATGCCATCTTCAAACAGGACCCGCGCAGCCGCGTCGCTGCCGAGACCCTGACCAATACCGGCTTGGTGGTTCTTGCCGGCGAAATCACCACCAACGCGCATGTGGACTACATCCAGGTGGCGCGCGACACCATCAAGCGCATCGGTTACGACAACACCGAATACGGCATCGACTACAAGGGCTGCGCGGTCATGGTTTGCTACGACAAGCAGTCCAACGACATCGCTCAAGGCGTGGACCATGCGTCCGACGACCACCTGAACATCGGCGCCGGGGACCAAGGCCTGATGTTCGGTTATGCCTGCGACGAAACGCCTGAACTGATGCCCGCGCCGATTTACTACGCGCACCGCCTGGTCGAGCGCCAGGCCCAGTTGCGCAAGGACGGCCGCCTGCCTTTCCTGCGTCCTGATGCCAAAAGCCAGGTCACCATGCGTTATGTCGATGGCAAGCCGCACAGCATTGACACGGTGGTGCTGTCCACCCAGCACAGCCCGGACCAGAGCGAAACCCAGCACAAGATGAAGGCCAGCTTCACCGAAGCCATCATTGAAGAGATCATCAAGCCAGTATTGCCCAAAGACATGTTGACCAAGGACACCAAGTACCTGATCAACCCAACTGGCCGCTTCGTCATTGGCGGCCCGCAAGGCGATTGCGGTCTGACCGGTCGCAAGATCATTGTGGACACTTATGGCGGCGCCTGCCCACACGGTGGCGGCGCATTCAGCGGCAAGGACCCCTCCAAGGTGGACCGTTCCGCCGCTTATGCCGCGCGATATGTCGCGAAGAACATCGTCGCTGCCGGCCTGGCCAAGCAGTGTCAGATTCAGGTGGCCTACGCCATTGGTGTGGCCCGCCCCATGAACGTGACGGTGTACACCGAAGGCACTGGCGTGATGTCCGACGAGAAACTCTCGGCCCTGGTCAATGAGCACTTTGACCTGCGTCCAAAAGGCATCATCCTGATGCTGGACTTGCTGCGTCCGATCTACGAAAAAACCGCTGCTTATGGCCACTTCGGCCGTGACGAGCCGGAATTCACGTGGGAAAAGACAGACAAGGCGGCTGCGCTGCGCGCGGCTGCGGGCCTGTAAGGCCCCGAGCGAAGCGAGCTTGTCTGACTTTCAGCGCAGGCTAACTTCGCGAAGCGAAGTTAAGAGCCGAAGGCTCGGAGCCGAAGCTAACGGACCGATAAAGCAGCCGCGCTGCGCGCCGCTGCGGGCCTGAAGTAAAGCGGGAGACCCCTTCAGGCATCAAGCCTGAAGGCATTGCATCAGCATTTCGTAGTCCACGGGTTTGACCAAATGATGGTCAAACCCGGCTTGACCCGCACGCTGCTTGTCTGCCATTTGACCCCAGCCGGTCAAGGCAATAAGCAGGATTTTGTCGCCTCCCGGCTGTTGGCGAATCAGGCGCGCCGCGTCGTAGCCGTCAATGCCGGGCATACCGATGTCCATCACGACGACATCTGGTCGGGCGTTGTTTGCCTGCGCCACCGCTGCGACGCCGTCGTACACCGTCGTCACATTGAACCCGTCCATACCCAGCAAGGCCTCCAGCGTGTCTGCCGCGTCCACGTTGTCATCAACCACCAGGATGTTTCTTGAATCTTTTCGGGGCACACCGACGCAAGGTACCGTCACGGTGTGAGCCGCCGGCAGCTGCACTGCGTCACGAAGCACGACCGGCAAAATCAAAACGAATTCGCTTCCCTTGCCCAATCCGTCGCTGGTGACACGGATGCTGCCGCCGTGCATTTCTGCAAACTGGCGGGCTAGACTCAAACCGATACCCAGGCCGGTCGGGGCCTCGCCTGGCACCGGGTTTTGTGCAAACAGATCGAAAATTCGGGTCAGTGAAGTGGGCTCCAGACCAATGCCGTTGTCCCGCACGCGAAAAATTACCGTATCGCCTTCAACCTCGGTGCTGAGCAAAATCTTCCCCGGGCTGGGCGTGAACTTTGCCGCATTGACAAGCAGGTTGGCTACGCTTTGCACCAAGCGGGCATGGTCCGCGTCGAGCATGTGGGAAACCTCGGGCTCCTCAATCTGTAGCGTGTGTTTTTTGCTTTCCATGATGGAGCTGGAAATCTCCACGGCATGGTGAATCACCGACTGCAGGGCAATGTGGCCTTTCTTCAACACAACCTTTCCGCTCGTTATCCGGGCGACATCCAGCAGGTCATCAACCAGGCGCGTCAGGTGGGTGACCTGCCGGTCCACCACATTGCGCAACTGCGTGACCGGGCCCGAGTCGGGATGCAGATGCCGCAGAATGCCCATTGATGTGCGAATAGGGGCCAGCGGATTTCGCAACTCGTGCGCCAGAGTCGCCAAAAATTCGTCCTTGCGCTGGTCAGCGTCCCGCACCTGGTATTGCCGCTCCCGCGCGCGTATCGCCGACCGGGTGGCCGTGATCAGGGCGATGGTGCGTACCGGCCTTTCCAGCAAGGTCACATTGCCCAGATGCTCAACGGCGCGCTGGGCATCGACCGAGTCGGCACCGCTTCGGGTAAGCACCAAAATAGGAATGTCCGACCAGGTCGGCTGGGAGACGACGTAATCGGCCAGCGACCGCATGCCCGCGCCGCCGAACACTTCTTCCGCGAGGAGTATGGCTCCAGCGCCCTGGGAGAGTTGCTCCATCAGTTCGCCGATGTTTCGGCAAACAACGCAAGCAATCCCGACAGAATCAAAGACCCGGCTGGTGAGCGGTCCGTCCTGTCCAGTGGGGGCACAGATGACAATGCGCCGTTCCACTTATCTCACCTCGGCGGCTTCACCTGCCGTATTGGCGTTTCCAACATACACAGGCACGCCCGTCAAAATGCCACGGAATCCGCGCAGCACATCGCCCACATGAATGCCTTGGGCCGACATGCCGAACTGCCGTATGGTTCTTTCATGGAGGCTGCCGCGCTTCTTGAAAACGGAAACGGCCTGCTTAACCTCCCCGTCGTGCTCGAAATAGCGCAACATCAACACGTTGTCGGCCAGATAACTGGCGTCTACCGTCGTCGACATGTTGCCCCCCAACATGCCCTGCTGCACTCCTACCAAAACAGTCACCACACCTCGCTGCCCCAGATACGTGAGCAGTTCATGCAAGTGGGTGGTCAAGAAACGCTCATCCGGCATGGCATTGAGGTAGCCGTTGATGCTGTCGATCACCACAACTTTTGCCCCTTCGTCGGCGGCCTTGCACACAGCAGTGGCGAACTGACCCGGCGACAGCTCGGCCGGGTCAACCTGCTGGATAGTCAAGGCACCGCGGTCATACGCTTGGCGCACCCCCATACCCAAACCATCCGCGCGATTGAGCAGGTTATTAACCGCTTCTTCAAACAAAAACATGGCGCTGGCTTGGCCACGTTCTGCTGCCGCGGCCACAAACTGGCAAGCCAAAGACGATTTGCCCGTGCCGGGCGGACCCGCAATCAGGGTACTGGTTCCCTCTTCGAGGCCGCCGCCAAGCAGCAGATCCAGCTCGCTGAGCCCACTTTTGAGCTGGTCGCGTTTTCCCATCACGCGAGACTCTGCCGCCACCAGGCGAGGATAAACACATATTCCGCCGTAACGAATGTCATAGTCATGCAGGCCACCGCGAAATGACACTCCGCGGTATTTCACGACCCGCACGCGGCGCCGTTCGGAGCCGTATTCCTTGACCGATTGCTCCAGCGTGATGACACAGTGGGCAATGCTGCGTACCTGCAGGTCAATGCCGGCTGCAGTCCGGTCATCGAGCAGCATCACCGTGCAAGATCGACTCGCAAAGAATTGTTTAAGCGCCAGCACCTGGCGCCGGTAACGCAGGGGCGAATCGGCCAGCAGTTGCAACTCGGATAATGAGTCGAGCACCACCCGTGTCGGCTTGCGCTCCTCGACCACTGCGAGGATTCTCTGTGTGGTGCTGCCCATCTCCACCTCGGAGGGATGGAACATGGTGTACTGGGCTTCAGGAAGCAGCAGGTTTTCTGAGGGCAACACCTCCTGTATGTGAATTCCATCCAAATCCCAGCCATGGGACTCAGCCACACCCTTTAACTCAGCGGCGGTTTCGGCCAGGGTGATGTAAACAGTCGATTCACCACTTTTGGCACCCTCAACCAAAAATTGCAACCCGGTGGTTGTTTTTCCCGTCCCGGGCTCACCTTCGATGAGGTAAACACGGTCGGGCGTGAGGCCTCCGCCGAGAATATTGTCCAGGCCGGCAATGCCCGTAGATAAAAACTGCTGCCGAGAGTGATTCTGGATTTTCATGTTTACCAAAGTCTTCGAGTTGTTTGCCACGCGGGGTAAGTGCCACGAGCCCTCAAAAAGAACCCAAGTCTCACACCTGCTACTTCGAGAAATGGTAAAGATGCGGGTCAAAACGGCCAGTTTTTTCCTCCCGCAAAAGCTGTAGGACTGGACCCCGAAATTCAGCACGCCGAAACGACGCGGGCGATAAAAAACCACCTCAAGGGGTGGTCGTGGCGGCAGCTTGCTTCTTCAGCGTTCAGCGCAGGAAAGGGGACGGTTCCATGTGTTTGCCGCCACCGGGTGCATCACCTGGCTGTGCTTTCGGATCCGGCAGGGGATGGGTCTTGTTCGTGCCTTCCTCTCCGAAGGTTTTATTCTCCGGCCGGCTTCTGCCTGGATCGTCCTTGTTGGGGTCCTTGCCATTGCTTTGGCGCACGAGGGGATCGCTCATCGAGGACTCGGATTCCGGTATTTTCAGCTTGAAAAGCTGGGCTCACCAGCCACAATGTCCTGACGGGCACCGACTTCGCGAACGCTCGCTGCGGCGACCAGAAACGGCCAAGCGGCTCTGCCAACGCGTGACCGGATGCCATCAACAGGCGTCTTGTCCTCAGCCCGGAGAAACTCGCTGGGGCGGGAATCCAGATAACGACTGGACATCTCGGTATTGAAGTTCATGGCAATTCCTGGAGGTAAGTAGGGCGCCAAGGGCGGCACATAACCACTATAGGCAGGGTCGCTCAGCGTCAATTGTCAGATTCGTCCGCGCCGTTTTGTAGGACAGACCGGAATCGAGTTGATGATTTTTTTGCTGCCGTTGCCTTGAAACGGACTCAAAACAGCCTTATGATTAGCACTCGATGGTATTGAGTGCTAACAACACCTACAATCCAGCCCATTCACAGGCATGCGCACCAAACGTGTGCTTTTTGATCCCAAACCATTGTTTCAAACAAGGAGCTCCCATGAAACTTCGTCCCCTGCACGATCGCGTGATCGTCAAACGTGTCGAAAACGAAACCAAAACCGCCTCCGGCATCGTCATTCCTGACAGCGCCGCTGAAAAGCCTGATCAGGGCGAAGTCCTGGCTGTTGGCCCTGGCAAGAAGAACGACAAGGGCGAAATCAGCGCCATGGCCGTCAAGGTCGGTGACCGCGTTTTGTTCGGCAAATACAGCGGCCAGACCGTCAAGGTCGATGGCGACGAGTTGCTGGTCATGAAAGAAGACGACCTGTTCGCAGTGGTTGAGAAGTAAGTTCTCGCATACCTACCGCAACCCTAATTAACTGAATCTGGAGAATTAAACATGGCAGCAAAAGACGTCATTTTCGGCGGCGAAGCCCGCGCACGCATGGTCGAGGGTGTGAACATCCTGGCCAACGCCGTCAAGGTTACCTTGGG
>JBKJIV010000205.1:0-9241 GCA_046598365.1 Polaromonas sp.
GCGCGTATTCATGAAAAAGACCGCTCCGAGCGGGCCGCCAAAGACGCCGCCATGCGCAAAGGGCTGATTGGCAGCGGCGACCGCAGCGACCGCATACGCACCTACAACTTCCCCCAAGGCCGGCTGACCGACCACCGCATCAATCTCACGTTGTACAAGCTGCTGACCATCATGGAGGGCGACCTGGATGACGTTGTCACCGCATTGCAAGTGGCGCGCGGTGCCGAACTGCTGGCAGAGCTGGAAACGGTCTCCAATGGTTGAATCCGCTTTTTTGGTTGTGAAATCGGCACTTTGCCATTTGAAAATCAAAGTAGTTTATTGCGCGATTTGTAGCATCAGGTAACGATAACGGATTCAGTCTTGACTGCCCCCACCTGCGCCCAAGCCCTGTCCGCAGCCCGAACCCTGGGGCTGGAACGCCTCGACGCCCAGTTGCTGCTGCTACACGTGCTGGGAAAACCGGCAAGCGACAGGGCGTGGCTGCTTTCCCACGATGACGACGCGCTGCAGGACGAAGCAGCCGCGCAATACCGGCAATTGAGCCAGCGCCGCGCTAGCGGCGAGCCGCTGGCCTATATCGTTGGTTACCAGGAATTTTTTGGCTTGCATCTGGCGGTTGATCCCCGGGTACTGGTACCGCGGCCTGACACCGAAACCCTGGTCGAGTGGGCGTTGCAGTGTCTGGCCGAAGGGGACATGCCTGCGTCAGCGCAGGTGCTGGACCTTGGCACCGGCAGCGGCGCAATTGCCCTCGCCCTGAAAAAAACACGGCCCGCGATTCAAATCACGGCGGTAGATGCGAGCCCCGAGGCCTTGACTGTGGCTGGCGCCAACGCGCGGAGGCACCAGCTGAACATTGCTCTTATTGAAAGTAATTGGCTATCAAATGTAAGTGGGCACTTTCATTTGATAGCAAGCAATCCGCCTTACGTGGCAGACGCCGATCCCCATTTGACCGCCTTGACACACGAGCCCCTGACGGCTCTGACGGCCGGCAAGGACGGCTTGAGGGATCTTCGCCAGATCATCGAGCAAGCCCCTGCCCACTTGCACCCCGGGGGCTGGTTGCTACTGGAACACGGCTATGACCAGGCCGACGCGGTGCGCAAACTGCTGGTTCAAAGCGGCTTCACCGAGGTACAAAGCCGCAGCGACCTGGCTGGCATCAGCCGGTGCTCAGGCGGTCGCTGCCCCACACCGCACAGACGGCAGACGCAAAGCGCGAGATAATCAGTCATTGGTTTTCCCGTGTTTGAACCCCATTTAACGAGAGTCATGGCCCGCCAGAAGTACCGGCAGCGGCGTGACCCCATCCAAAGGACCCGAAATGAGCGATACCCAGCAACGCATTGACCAGATCGTCAAATCCAGTGAGGTTGTGCTTTTCATGAAGGGCACGGCCCAGTTCCCGATGTGCGGGTTTTCGGGCCGCGCCATCCAGGTGCTCAAGGCTTGCGGGGTGAACAAACCAGCCACCGTGAACGTGCTGGAAGACGAAGAAATCCGCCACGGCATCAAGGAATACAGCAACTGGCCGACGATTCCACAGCTGTACGTCAAAGGCGAATTCGTCGGCGGTTCGGACATCATGATGGAGATGTACCAGAACGGTGAGCTGCAACAAATTCTCGGTACGACGGCGGCCTGAGACCCGCAGGCCCTCACATCCCCGGGTAGTGCCCATACAAGGCGGCACAGGGTTAGCGGGTATATCCCTCGCACGCACCTGCATTGACCTGGCCCTTGCATTCCCGCTTGAGCCGGCTCACCCGGGCTGCGGGCGTTTCCTGAGAGCCCGGCATGAATTTCGCGCTCTTGGCCGGCGATGAAGCTTTGGGCTTTTTGCCTTTAGGTGTCGCGGCAAAAGCCGCAGTGCCCGCTGCGCCAAACAGCAAGGCCCCCGCCACCACCATAGCTAGCGCGTGACGAAACTGTGGTGAAGTCATCATTCCCCCCCCCTCTGTTGTTTGTGTTGTTTGTGTTGTTTCCGTCGCTTCTATCGCATCGATAGGCGACTACTGCAATTTGGCATCGCCATAAACCTGATCGTCCGGCGGCGCATCGGCTGGCAGGCGAAATCCTTCGCTTGCCCAGGCACCCAGGTCAACATTCTTGCAGCGCTCACTGCAAAAAGGCCGAAAGCGGTTTTCAGGGGCGTACACACTGGGGCCGTTGCAAGTTGGGCAAACCACGACTTTGGGGTTGGACATATCCAGATTAGTCGCTGGCTTCAAGGGCAATAAGCGCTCAAGAGCAGAGTGTCAATTCGAAAGCGGCATCATCGGCTGAGGGATGCAGCCTGTCATCGCTCTCATGCCGCATCAAGCGGACGGAGGTCATGAGGCGGTTGCCGCTGATTTCCGGAATCAAACCCAAAGCCGGGTCAATACGCAGGCGCAGCAGCTGAAAAGTACGCCCTTGGGGCAAGGTCTGCTGGTACTGCCCGCCCGTCGCCACTACTTTTTGCGGCAGGCCGGAATCGCGCACCAGCTTGAGCAGCACCTGAATTGACTCTGCCAGCGGCACCAAGGTGGCAATCCAGCGCTGCAAATCGTTTTGGCGTGTCGCCGCGTCAAAATGCTGCCAGGCAAAGTAGGCCGGCAAATCAAATTCGCAGGTACCGCCCGGAATGCCCACGCGGCTGCGAATACTCATCAGCCAGTCGTTTTCAGTGAGCGACTGGCCCGCTTTGCCGGGAAGGCCTGTCAAGGCCGCAAAACACTGCTCTAGTTGGCCTGTGACCTCGTCCAGCACGGCCTCGGAAATCGCGGGGTTGCCGCGGTAACCATTGAGCACATGCTTTTGCTTGTCGAGGTCTTTCAGAACGTCAGTTTTCAGATCGGCACGGGCAGCAACGTCCATGACTTCAAAAATCGTCGTGATGGCGTAGTGATGGTCGGTCGGGTGCTCCCGCACAGCCAATTCGCCAAGGCGGTGAAACAGATGTTCAAGCCGCAAATAGGTGCGTATGCGTTCGTTAAAGGGATACTCGTAAAGGATCACTGCGGTATTTTTATCGACTGGTTGTTTGTGTGCGCATCATAGCCCGAAGCGTTGCGCCAGTTGCCGCACCTCCAGCGCCAGCTCGGCCAGCGAGAGGGGATGGTCGTTATAGATGCAGATATCGGCGCAGGCCAGCCGCAGGCTGCGACTGGCTTGTGTGGCCATGACCTGCAGGACCGCTTCGCGTGTCCAACCACTGCGTGCCATCACGCGCCTGATTTGAGTCTCTTCGCTGCAATCAACCACCAGCACCTGATCGACTGTCTGCCGCCAGCGACCGGACTCCACCAGCAAGGGCACATCAAAAATAATGCAGGCGGCATCAGCCTCTGAAGCGCGCGAAGCCTGCCTGGCAATTTCCGCACCCACCAGCGGATGGACAATTTCTTCCAGTCGCTTTTTTGCCCCGGCGTCGTTGAACGCCAGCTGGCGCATCAGATCACGGTCCATGGCACCTTCTGGCGTGATGAAACGGGTGCCAAATTGCTTCGCAATCAAATCGATTGCCGCGCCGCCCGGTGCAGTGACCGCGCGTGCGATGGCATCGGCGTCAATAAGAGCAGCACCACACTCTGCGAGCATGTTGGCAACTGTACTTTTCCCGCTGCCAATGCCGCCCGTCAAACCTACCCTGAGCGCCTGCATGCGCTATAACCCGACGAAGCGCAGGATGGTCTGCGGACCAAAAACCATGGCGGTCAGCCCCGAGCCCGCCAGGAAGGGCCCAAAAGGCACATACCCGCCCTCCCGCAGGCCGCCAGAAAATTTCATCGCGATACCCACCGCGGCACCAATCACCGAGGCCATCAGAATCATCGGCACCAGGCCCGACCACCCGAACCAGGCGCCCAAAGCAGCAAAAAGCTTGAAGTCACCGTAACCCATGCCCTCCTTGCCGGTTACCAGTTTGAAGGCCCAGTACACCAGCCACAGCGACAGATACCCGGCCACTGCGCCCCACAGGGCTTGGGTCACGCTGACGGCCGGATTCCAGCCCAATGCTGCGACGATCAGGCCCGCCCAGAGCAGTGGCAAGGTGATGTCGTCTGGCAACAGCGTCGTATCCCAGTCAATGACTGCCAGAGCCAGCAGCGCCGCTGCAAACCCGCTCCAGGCCATGCCGGAGGCCGTCACACCCCAACGCCAGGCGCAGAAAAAGAAGAGAGCGCCGGTTGCGAGTTCGATCAGCGGATAACGCAATCCAAATTTCGTCCCGCAGACCGAGCACTTTCCCCGCAGAAAAAGGTAGCTCAGCACGGGAATATTTTCATACCAGCGAATCACATGGCCGCAACTCGAGCAGCGTGACCGGGGCAGCAACAGATTGAATTTTTCAGTGACTGGCGCTGGCGAGCCAGCCATCTCAGCACATTCCCGCGCCCACTGCCGCTCCATCATTTTTGGAAGGCGGTAGATGACAACGTTCAGAAAGCTGCCGACAAGCAAGCCCACAAAACCAGCCAACGCGGCGCCCCATTCATTTGACAAACCGAGCATAAGCCCGGACATCAAACCACTTGACCCAATTTGAAGATGGGCAGGTACATGGACACCACAATGCCGCCGATCAGACCGCCAAGAAAGACGATGATGATGGGCTCCATCAAACTGGACAGCCCCGCGACCATTTCATCGACCTCAGCCTCATAAAAGTCCGCAGCCTTGCCCAACATATGGTCCACCGAGCCGGACTCCTCACCGATCGCGCACATTTGCAGAACCATGGACGGGAACAGGTTGGCATTGGTCATGGCCGCCGTCAAACTGGTGCCGGTTGAAACTTCCTGCTGAATTTTCACCGTGGCGTCAGCGTACAGCGAATTGCCCGAAGCCCCTCCGACCGAATCCAGCGCTTCCACCAGCGGCACGCCAGCAGCGAACATGGTGGAAAGAGTACGTGTCCAGCGGGCAATACACGACTTCTCGATCAGGGCACCAAACACCGGCATTTTCAGGAGTGCCCGGTCCATGAACCGTTGCACTTTTTCATTGCGCTGCCACGCCTGCATGAAAAAGTAAAACCCTCCGCCAATGACGCCAAAAATAAGCCACCAGTAGGCTACAAAAAACTCGCTGATGGCCATCACAAAAAGTGTGGGCGCAGGCAAGTCCGCACCAAATGATGAAAACACGCTCTTGAAAGCGGGAATCACAAAAATCATGATCACCGCCACCACCACAAAAGCCACCACGACGACCGAGGCCGGATACATCAACGCCGACTTGATTTTCGACTTGATCGCTTCTGTTTTTTCCATGTAGACCGCCAGCCGATCAAGCAGCGCCTCCAAAATACCTGCGGCTTCGCCCGCTTCGACAAGGTTGCAGTACAGTGCGTTGAAATACAGGGGGTACTTGCGAAAGGCTGAACTCAGGGAGGTTCCGGTTTCCACATCGGTGCGCACGTCGTTGAGCAATTTGGTGACGCTGGCATTGGGATTGCCGCGTCCAACGATGTCGAACGACTGCAAGAGCGGCACACCGGCCTTCATCATGGTGGCCAACTGCCGGGTAAAAATAGCGATGTCCCGGGGCTTGATGGCCTTGCCCGATCGCATGCTGCGCTTCTTGATTTTGGTGGGAAACACCCCTTGCCTGCGCAAGGTCGCTTTAACCTGATTTTCACCAACGGCGCGGGTCTCGCCCCGCACCTGTTTGCCATTGCGATCCTTGCCTTCCCATTCGAAGACGAATTCCTTGACGGTAGCTGCAGTTGCCATGATGCCTTTTTGCTAATGCCGTGATGGAGACGCTATGAACAACTTCCCGGGGGAAATAATTCTCGTGACAGCGTCAAACATTGGTACAGCCAAGAACTTCTTCAAGCGAAGTCATGCCGATCTTAACTTTCTGGAGACCCGCTCCGCGCAAACTCTTGACGCCTTCACGCTCGGCCTGCTCAGCGATGTCCAGCGCACTCCCGTCGCGCAGGATAATGCGCTGGATCTCATCGGTGATGGGCATGACCTGATAGATACCGACCCGACCCTTGTAGCCACTGTTGCACATCGAGCATCCGACCGGGCGGTACGGTGTCCACGACCCATCCACATCGTCTTCCTTGAACCCGGCGTCAAGCAGCGTCTCGCGTGGAATGTCCGCTGGCGCTTTGCAACTGGGACACAAGCGCCGAGCCAAGCGCTGCGCCGTGATGAGAATGACACTGGACGCGATATTAAAAGGTGCAATGCCCATGTTGCGCAAGCGCGTCAAAGTGGCAGGTGCGTCATTGGTGTGCAGCGTGGACAGCACCAAGTGACCGGTTTGCGCAGCCTTGATTGAAATTTCGGCCGTCTCCAGATCCCGGATTTCGCCAACCATGATGATGTCGGGATCCTGACGAAGAAACGCTTTGAGTGCGACCGAGAAAGTTAGCCCGGCCTTGTCGTTCATACTGACCTGGTTAACCCCAGGCAAGTTAATCTCGGCGGGATCTTCGGCGGTCGAGATATTGACCCCGGGCTTGTTCAAAATATTCAGGCAGGTGTACAGAGATACCGTCTTGCCCGAGCCCGTAGGCCCCGTGACCAGCACCATGCCGTAAGGACGCTGCACCGCAGTGAGCAGGCGTTCTTTTTCTATCGGCTCGTAGCCCAGTGCATCAATACCCAGTTTGGCGCTGCTCGGGTCCAAGATCCGGATCACAATCTTCTCGCCAAACATGGTGGGCAGCGTGCTGACCCGAAAATCGATCACCCGGTCGGGTCCGATTTTCAGTTTCATCTTTCCGTCTTGCGGCACCCGCTTCTCGGAAATGTCCATTTTCGAGATGACCTTGATACGCGATGCGAGTTTTTCCTTGATGGCAACAGGCGGTGATGCAATCTCGCGCAATTCGCCATCCACGCGAAACCGGACGCGGTAGGTGTGCTCGTAAGGCTCAAAGTGCAGGTCGGAAGCCCGCATGCTGAAGGCGTCGAGCAGCATCTTGTGGAGGAACTTGACGACCGGAGCGTCCTCGACCTCGGCAACACCGGTGTCATTGCTGTCGGCGCTGGCTGCCTCGGCGGTCGACTCGTCGAACTCGAAGTCATCACCGATGATGCTGTCCATCGCCTCAGAGGCGGTGGTGGTGGACGCGTCCACCAGCTTGCTCAACTTGTCGTATTCGGCAATGACCCAATCCACACCCATCTGGGTGGAAAATTTGATCTTTTCCGCTGCCTGCTGATCAGAAGGGTCAGCCGTGGCAACGATCAGGCGGTTGCTGCGCTTGCTGAGTACAACAATGCGGTAAGACTGGCAGATCTTGACATCCAGCAGGCCTTTCGGGAGTCGCTGTGTGTCGATAGCGTCAAGGTCAAGTAGCGGGGCCGCGAAGGCGGAAGACATGGTGTGCGCCAGGTCGGAAGGCGACACGGCGCCGGAGCCTGTCAGTTCGGCTATAAAGCTGGTGCGCCCGCTCTGCGCCTTGCGGAAAATGTCTTCTGCAGCTTTTTGGCCCAGCTTGCCAGCCATCACCAACGCCTTGCCCAACCCGGGCAGAGCCAACGAAGCGGGCGTGTTAATCACAGTATCGACAGCTGCCATAGTCCTGTGAATCTACCTTAAATGACCGTGATCGCCAATAGAGCAGAGGATGTAAGTCAAAATGCCTGCCGCAACGCGACGAAATCCAAGCCTTCAAGCACGGCGCTGCAGCAATTGAGACGCCAATTCCAGCAAGGCAGAACTGTATGCATTGCGCCCAATCAGGTCCAGCGCGCGCACCGCCCTTTCGGCCTCGGCCGCTGCTGCTTCACGGGTTGCTTGCAAAGCCCCGGTCTGCCTGACAATCGCAACGATCTGGGCCAGGTGATCAACTCCTCCACTCTCGATCGCCTGGCGAATGGTCTGCTGCTCCGCGTTCGTGCCGCGTTGCATGGCGATGATCAGGGGCAAGGTGACCTTGCCCTCGCGCAGATCGTCCCCCAGGTTTTTACCCATTTCCGCTGCGTCGCCGTCATAGTCCAGCAAGTCATCAATGACCTGAAATGCCGTTCCCAGCGCCTGCCCGTAGTCAGCACATGCGCGCTCGATCTCGGTGGACGCTCCTGCCAACAACCCCGCCAGGCGGGCACTGGCCTCGAACAACTTGGCTGTTTTGGATCTGATCACACGCAGGTAACCCTCTTCCGACAGGGTGGCGTCATGCATGTTCATCAACTGCAGCACCTCGCCTTCGGCGATGACATTGGTCGCTTCAGCGAGGGTTTGCATGATGCGCATGTCACCAGCCTCCACCATCATCTGAAAGGCGCGGGAATACAGGAAATCCCCCACCAGAACGCTGGCCGGGTTACCGAAAGACGCGTTGGCTGTGGCCCTTCCGCGGCGCAAGGTTGATTCGTCCACCACATCGTCGTGCAACAAAGTGGCTGTGTGTATGAATTCCACCACAGCGGCGAGGTTGAAGCGCTGCTCGCCCTTGTAACCGAGAGCACCACACATCAAGAGCAGAAGCGCAGGGCGCAGGCGTTTGCCGCCAGCTGCAACGATGTAATGCGACACTTGGCTGACCAGGAGCACTTCTGAGCTGAGGCGGCGTTCGATCACCGCGTCCATGGCCCGCATGTCCTCAGAAATCAGGGCCAGGGCGGCGGCAGTGCTAGATGAATTTACGGTCAAAACAGTCCAAACAAGAGATTGGGAAGATTATAGAAAGCAAGCGCGCCTTCCAGGGTCCAGGTCCCGGCCAGCGGGAGGTTGATCGATATTGACGCTCTCCGTGCTAGAATAGAAGGCTCTGTGGAAATCCGTCCTCAGAACTCAATTTACGAGGTCTCACATGTACGCGGTCATAAAAACCGGTGGCAAACAATACAAAGTTGCTTCTGGTGAAAAAATTAAAGTAGAACAGATTGCTGCGGACGTAGGCCAAGAGATCGTTATTGACCAGGTGTTGGCTGTCGGAAACGGCGCTGATATTGAAGTCGGTACGCCCTTGGTGCTAGGTGCCAGTGTTACTGTGACGGTTATCTCTCACGGCAGAGGTGACAAAATTCGCATTTTCAAAATGCGCAGGCGCAAGCACTATCAAAAGCGCCAAGGCCATCGGCAGAACTACACAGAACTGCAAATCGGCGCTATCTCTGGCGCTGTGGCTGGTTAGTCCCAGAATCATCAGGAGTAACTGAAAAATGGCACAGAAAAAAGGCGGCGGCTCTACGCGAAACGGGCGTGATTCACAGCCCAAAATGCTTGGCGTCAAAAAATTTGGCGGCGAAGTCATCAACGCAGGCAGCATCATTGTTCG
>JBKJIV010000013.1:0-38911 GCA_046598365.1 Polaromonas sp.
ATCCACGTCATTGCAGACAACCTCTCGGCTCATAAGACCAAGCATGTGGATGCGTTTCTTGCCACGCACAGCAATGTTCATATGCACTTCACCCCGACGTACTCGTCCTGGCTTAACAAGGTCGAATTGTGGTTTGCCAAGATCGAGCGCGACGTCATCGCGCGGGGCGTGTTCACGTCTCTGACGGATTTGAAAAGAAAACTCATGAGATACATCCGCAAGTACAACGAGCAGCCCAAACCCATAAAGTGGAAGTACTGTGATTTGTCACGACGCATTACTCCCGATTCAATCGTTACAGTCCACTAGTTCGAAGGGAATTCACCTCCGTGGCGCTCGAGACTAAATGAGGCAAGCGTGGCGTCCAAGGGGGATGCCACATGCGTCACCCTAAGCCAGGTACCGAAGGTGTCATCAGAACCCGCATTGACTAAGGAAATTGATTGGGTGTTGTCAATTTCATTGCACCGGACAATAACCCTAAGATTATTGTCATTATCTTCGGGTATATTTGTAGCACCAATTTCATGGTTTGCCTCACCGAAGATGGTAAAACTACATTTAAGCCGACGGGTGCGACACTTGCGACAACTAACGCCGCAGCACCATCATTGGTGCCGATGACTTCAAGCGGTTTTTAGCTGGATCACGTCAGCCCCAGCGGCCAGCTTGTCTAAATAGTCCGCCCATGTCTGCATCATTGCTAGGCGCTGTTCTATGTACTCGGCGCGATCGTAGGCGCTACCCAGCGGTCCGCTCTTGCCATGGCCCAGTTGGGCCTCCACCATGTCTTTATCTATGCCCTTAATGCGTTCAGCTAGCATAGTGCGGGCCATTGCTCGGAATCCGTGGCCCACATGTTCATCAGAGCCAAAGTCCATTCGCCTCAGAGCAGCGTTAATGGTGCCTGCGCTCATAGGGCGGTGAAAAGAACGTGCACCCGGGAAGACATAGCGCCCTTTGCCTGTAAGCGGTTGGAGTTCTTTGAAAACCTCAAGCGCTTGCGCAGCCAGTGGAACCAGGTGCGGCCTGCCGTTGGCCTTTTGCTGAAGGTTGCGTTTCATATTAGCAGGTGGAATACTCAGCATGGCGTTGCCCAGATCAACCCAGGCCCATTCCATCGCCCGGATGTTTCCAGGCCGTTGAAAGAACAGTGCCGATAGCTTGAGGGCGGCCCGTGTCGTCGGCTGGCCGGTGTAAGCGACGATTGCGCGAAGCAGGCCGCCTACGGAAACAGGATCAACAACCGCTGCAAAATGCTTGGCGATGTGGGTCTTTAATGCTCCCTTGAGGTCTGGAACCGGATTTTGCTCAATCCGGTCCGTCTGCACGGCGTATCGGAACACCTGCCCGACCATCTGTTGCAGGTCTTGTGCCGTGCTCAAAATTCCCTTGGCCTCTACCTTGCGCAGCGCGTCCAGAACAGCCTTTCCCCTGATCGACGCTATTGGCATTAGTCCAATCTCGGAGAACAGATAAAGTTCATTCATGCGTAGCCATTTCACGGCGTGCGCCTCACTCCAGCCTTCGGTTTTGAGTTTGTGGAATTCACGCGCAACAGTTTCATAGGTGTTCGCTGCTGCTTCTTTGTCGGCCTGCTTGGCCTCTTGCTTGGCCGTGCTGGGGTCGATGCCGTGGGCGATTAGCTTCTTGGCCTCATCGCGGCCTTTGCGGGCCTGGGCGAGCGATACGGAAGGGTACACACCCAGCGCTAGCGTCTTTTGTTTGCTGTACAGACGGTAGTTCATGCGCCAATATTTTCCCGCTGCCATGACGTGCAAGTGCAGCCCGCCGCCGTCGCTGTACTTGTCGCCCGACGGCCTGCCGCTGTATTTAGTGCTGTTCTTGATGAAGGTGTCGTTCAAGCTCATCGAGGCCTCCGTGTTGGTAGGTTTATTGGTATTTTGCCTGCAGGTGAAGGCTCGTACCAGTCGTCTACCAACATAACTACCAACAAAAAGTTGGTATGTCATGATATCAAGTGATTCTGCTTGGGACAACAAGACTCACTGCTTCAGTTTAATCTAGGGATTTTGATGCGGCTTGATGTCAGGTGGGACGATGATGTGGAGCGGGTGATGGGAATCGAACCCACGCTATTTGCTTGGGAAGCAAAAGTTCTGCCATTGAACTACACCCGCTTGAGTTTTCATTGTAGAACCAGTGTGAAACGCAGCCTCCGTAAATAATACTCAAGGCCGCAGGTATGCCCAGCCTTCGCCTTGCTTTTTCATGATCTCGGTCACGCCGGCTGGCACATAGCTGATCGCCGGAAGCATGTCGGCTTGGGTAATTTTCTGCCCGCGCATGGTGTTTTCGCAAGCCACCACTTTGACGTTGGCTTTCATGGCGTCAGCGACCCGCGAGCCGGTTGGCGATTCGAGCTTGAGCATACCGATCCCGGGGCCGTAGGCAACGATGGCAATGTCCACGTTGGCCGCACCTACATCGTCCTGAAGGTTTTTGGCGTTGTTCAATGCCAGGTTCCATTTCATGGGGTCGTTGTCGCTGACCTGGATCACGATTTTGTGGCGTTTCTGGCCCGTGGCGGACTGGGCGTAGGCGCTGACAAGGTAGGGCGCTGCCAGGCTGAGCCCGCCCAGTACACTGGCTTGTAGAAGAAGTCTGCGGTTCATCATTTGTTCATGTCTCCAAGGCAAAGGTATTTCATTTCAAGGTACTCCTCCATGCCGTGCCTGGAGCCTTCGCGGCCCAGACCGGACTGCTTGACGCCACCAAATGGCACATGCTCGGTCGCAATCACGCCCGCATTGACGCCGACCATGCCGTATTCCAGCGCCTCGGCGACGCGGTAGATACGGCCGATATCGCGGCTGTAGAAATAGCTGGCGAGACCAAACTCGGTGTTGTTGGCGGCGTCGATGGCTTCCTGCTCGTGCTTGAAGCGAAACACCGGGGCAAACGGGCCAAAGGTTTCTTCCCTCGCACAGAGCATGTCTGCAGTGGCCTCAGAAATAACGGTGGGTTCAAAGAATTGGCCTTTGAGTTTTTTGCCACCGGCCACTAGCTTGCCGCCTTTGGCAAGTGCGTCGTCCACATGGCGCTGCACTTTCTCGACGGCGGAGTCTTCAATCAGCGGGCCTTGCGACACGCCGTCTTCAAAGCCGTTGCCCACCTTGAGCAGCTTGACCTTGGCGGCAAATTTTTCAACAAACTGGTCGTAAACCGCGTCCTGCACATAGATGCGGTTGGCACACACGCAGGTCTGGCCGGCGTTGCGGTACTTGCTTGCCATGGCGCCTTCAACGGCCGAGTCGATGTCAGCATCGTCAAACACGATGAAGGGCGCGTTGCCGCCGAGCTCAAGCGCCAGCTTCTTGATGGACGGCGCGCTTTGTGCCATCAGGATGCGGCCCACTTCGGTGGAGCCGGTGAAGCTGATGTGGCGCACGATGTCGCTGGCGCAGAAAACTTTGCCTATTGCGATGGAGTTGTCGGAATCGGCCGTGAGCACATTAAGCACACCTGCGGGGATACCGGCGCGCACAGCCAGTTCTGCAGCGGCTAACGCTGTGAGCGGTGTCAGTTCAGCGGGTTTGATGACCACTGTGCAACCTGCGGCCAGCGCAGGAGCCACCTTGCGGGTGATCATGGCCAGCGGGAAGTTCCATGGCGTGATGGCCGCGCAAACGCCAATAGGTTGCTTGATCACCATCAGGCGACGGCTGTTGTCGAACTGGGGAAGTGTTTCACCGTTGACTCTTTTGGCTTCTTCCGCAAACCATTCGACAAAACTGGCACCGTAAGCAATCTCACCCTTGGCTTCGGCAAAGGGCTTGCCTTGCTCTGCCGTCATGATGCGCGCCAGGTCTTCCTGGTTGGCCATGAGCAGTTGGTACCACTTCATCAGGATCGCATGGCGCTCTTTGCCGGTTTTGTTACGCCAGGAGGGCCAAGCGGCATTGGCGGAATTGATCGCGGATTCGGCGTCTTTCGGACCGAGGTTGGCTACGTCGGCGAGCTTCAGTCCTGTGGAAGGATCGTTGACGTCAAAGCGGGTGACGCCCTTGATCAACTGGCCGTTGATGAGGGCATCGGTCTTAAGGAGGGTGGGGTCTTTGAGTAGCGAAATGGGGGAGGTCTTCATGTCCATGGTCAGTCTCTTTCGAAAGCGGGCGCCGCAAGCGGCATGTGGATGGCAACACTCAAGCATAGCCCGTCGCCCGGCTTTGCGCTGTACGTGGCGAGACAACCCGTCGCCAAACTTATAATCAAATGTTCAGGCAAATCAAGCGTTTACATGCGAAGGGCGCGCCCGTCGCGCTTGCCTGATCCCCGTTGACGCCAACAGCACTACAGAAGTTACATGAGCAAACCCACTTTCACCGTCGCCGACATCCGCAAGAGTTTTCTGGACTTTTTTGCATCCAAGGGTCACGCCGTGGTGGCCTCCAGTTCGCTGGTGCCGGGCAACGACCCGACTCTGATGTTCACCAACTCGGGCATGGTCCAGTTCAAGGACGTGTTCCTCGGCACCGACAAGCGCAACTACGTGCGGGCAGCGTCGGTGCAGGCTTGTCTGCGTGCCGGCGGCAAACACAACGACCTGGAAAACGTGGGCTACACCGCGCGGCATCACACCTTTTTCGAGATGCTGGGCAACTGGAGCTTTGGCGACTACTTTAAGCGTGAATCGCTCAAGTGGGGTTGGGAGCTGCTGACCGAGGTCTACAAACTACCTGCCGAGCGCTTGCTGGCCACCGTTTATATCGACGATGACGAGGCCTACGACATTTGGACCAAGGAAATCGGCCTGCCCCCTGAGCGTGTCATCCGCATCGGCGACAACAAGGGCAAGAAATATGCCTCGGACAACTTCTGGATGATGGCCGACACGGGCCCCTGCGGCCCCTGCAGCGAGATTTTTTACGACCACGGCGACCACATTCCCGGCGGTCCTCCGGGCAGCCCCGGTGAGGACGGCGACCGCTTCATCGAGATCTGGAACCATGTGTTCATGCAGTTCGACATGCAGCCCGATGGCAGTCTGAACAAGCTGCCCGCTCCCTGCGTGGACACCGGCATGGGCCTGGAGCGCCTGGCCGCCATTCTTCAGCATGTGCACAGCAACTACGAGATTGATATTTTCGATGCGCTGATCAAGGCCGCTTCGCGCGAAACAGGTGAGAAAGACCTGGACAACAAGTCCCTGCGCGTAATTGCCGATCACATCCGCGCCACTGCGTTTCTGGTCAGCGATGGTGTCAACCCGTCGAACGAGGGCCGTGGTTATGTACAGCGCCGCATCATCCGCCGCGCAATACGCCATGGCTACAAGCTGGGCAAGAAGACACCGTTCTTCCACAAACTGGTGGCAGACTTGGTCAAACTGATGGGCGCGGCATATCCCCGACTCGCGTCCGAGGAGAAACGCATCACGGAAGTGTTGCGCGTTGAGGAAGAGCGTTTTTTCGAGACGCTGGAAATCGGCATGACGATTCTGGACACAGCCCTTGCCGGAGATGCCAAAGTGCTGCCCGGCGATGTGGCCTTCAAGTTGCACGACACCTACGGCTTTCCGTTGGACCTGTCAGCCGATGTCTGCCGCGAGCGTGGCTTGGAAGTGGACGAAGCGGGTTTCCATGCCGCCATGGACAAGCAGAAAAACCAGGCCCGTGCCGCCGGAAAATTCAAGATGGACCGCGCGCTGGAGTACAGCGGTGAAGGCCATGCCTTTACAGGCTACGAGTTGCTTGAAGAACCCGCCAAAGTTGTCGCGCTGTATGCCGATGGCGCAGCGGTGCAGTCGCTGAACGCAGGCCAGAGCGGCGTAGTCGTTTTAAGCACCACGCCTTTCTATGCCGAGAGCGGCGGTCAGGTCGGCGACCAGGGCCGGTTGACGGCGGGCGGCGCCAGCTTCACGGTAGATGACACACTGAAAATCAAGGCCGACGTTTTTGGCCACCACGGCACGCAAACCGAAGGCACGCTCAAGGTGGGTGATGCCGTCACCGCGCAAGTCAACACCGCCGTGCGCGCCGCCACCGTGCGCAACCACAGTGCCACGCATTTGATGCACAAGGCCTTGCGCGAAGTGCTGGGTGATCACGTGCAGCAAAAGGGCTCGCTGGTGGATGCTGAAAAAACCCGTTTTGACTTCGCGCACAACGCACCGGTGACAGACGCGCAGATCCGCGAGATTGAGGCGCGTGTGAATGCCGAGATTTTGTCCAACGTGGCCACCGATGCCAGCGAGATGGACATGGAGGCCGCGCAAAAAACGGGCGCGATGATGCTCTTTGGCGAGAAGTACGGCGACAAGGTGCGCGTGCTCAGCATTGGCTCCAGCAAGGAGTTGTGCGGCGGCACCCACGTGGGCCGTACCGGCGACATTGGCTTGTTCAAAATTGTTGCCGAGAGCGGCGTGGCTGCCGGCGTGCGCCGGGTTGAAGCTGTCACCGGTGAGAACGCGCTGACTTACCTGCAGTCGCTTGAATCGACCGTGCAAGTGGCGGCGGGCTCACTCAAGGCCAGTCCGTCCGAGTTGCAAAACCGCATCGGGCAAGTGCTGGACCAGGTGCGGGTGCTCGAGAAGGAAGTTGCTGCGCTTAAAGGCAAGCTGGCGTCTTCGCAAGGCGATGAGTTGATGGCCCAGGCCATCGACATCAAGGGCCTGAAAGTCTTGGCCGCGCGACTGGAAGGCGCGGACGCCAAGACCCTGCGCGACACCATGGACAAGCTCAAGGACAAGCTCAAGACGGCTGTCATCGTGCTGGCGGCAGTTGACGGCGACAAGGTGCAGATCGCCGCTGGTGTGACCGCCGACAGCGTGGGCAAGGTCAAGGCCGGCGAGCTGGTGAATTTTGTTGCCCAGCAGGTCGGTGGCAAAGGCGGCGGCAAGGCGGACCTGGCCATGGCCGGTGGAACTGATGCTTCGAAATTGGGCGAGGCGCTCAAGTCGGTGCAGGCTTGGGTTAGCGAGCGCGTCTGAAGGCGGACGCGGTCAGGCTATCGTTTCGGCTGTTGCCAGCGCCCGCAGTCCCAATGCAATGCAAGCGGGTGCCGCGATCCGGCTTTGCCGGGCGCAAGGCGCCGCCCCTGCAAGGGGGAGGAGGCGAAGCCTCCACGGGGTGTGCCTATTCCACCTCGGCAATCATCTCGATTTCAACGCAGGCACCCAGCGGTATTTGCGCCACGCCAAAAGCGGCGCGGGCATGTGCGCCGCTTGAGCCAAACACCTCTGCCAGCAATTCGCTGGCGCCATTGGTCACCAGGTGATGCTCGGTGAAGGCGTCAGTGGAGTTGACCAGACTTACCAGCTTGACGATGCGTGTGACCTTGTTCAGATCGCCCACCGCGGCGTGCAACGTACCCATCAGGTCGATGGCAATGGCGCGCGCTGCAGCTTTGCCTTCCTCGGTACCCATGGTCTTGCCCAATTGGCCAATCCAGGGCTTGCCGTCCTGCTTGGCGATGTGACCACTTAAAAATACCAGCTTGCCGGTTTGTACAAAGGGCAGGTAAGCCGCTGCGGGAATGGCGACGGGGGGCAGGGTGATACCCAGCGTCTTGAGCTTGTCGTAGATGTTGGTTTGGGTCATGCGAATCTCCTGAAACGTTTTCAAAGTCACACCAAAAGCAGGCGTGACACGCGTTGAATTCTATTCCGGCGCTGGTAGTGGCGTCACGGTCACGGCCACGTCCAGCACATGCCGCGCACCGCCGCGTATCACGCCGCGCATGGGGGATACATCGAGAAAATCCCGGCCGGTGGCCAGTGTGATGTAGTCCTCGCCCGGAGCGCGATTGTTGGTCGGGTCAAAATCCATCCACATGCCCGCGGCTTGCCCGGCCGCCAACGCCATGCCGCTATCCGCGCTGACGGCGGGGCAGTACACCGACGCCCAGGCGTGCGAAGCGTCGCTGCCAATCAGGCGTGGCTTGCCAGGCGGCGGGTTGGTCAGCATGTAGCCGCTGACATAACGCGCGGGCACGCCCATGGCGCGGCAACAGGCCACCATGATGTGGGCAAAGTCCTGGCACACGCCTTTGCCCGACTGCAGCGCCTCCAGTGCCGGCGTGCCAACCTCGGTGCTGTCGCTTTCGTAATTCATGTGGGCGTGAATGCGCTCCATCAAATCCTGGGCAACCTCGGGTAGCGGGCGGCCCGCAGTGAAACTGGGTCGTGCAAATTCAGCAAACGCGTCGTCGCGTGGCACATAGGGCGAGGCAAAGACAAACTCGCAGGCGCTGTCGTAAGCGCCACCGGCCTGGTAGCGAAACTGCTCGCGCACCTGCTCCCACGGCAGGCCCCACGACAAGTCTTTGGAGGTGCTTTTGACAGCAAGGGTTGAGACGACGCTGTCGGCGATGACTGTGAGTTTGTCGTGCGGCACCCGCAGCGAGAAAAACGTGCGGGCATTTCCATACACATCGGGTGATTCCTGCAACTGCGTTGGCTGCGGGTCGATGCTCAAGCGGTGCTGCAACAGCTGCTGCCCCGCGTGGCTGGCTGGTTTGAGATGCAGCACATGGTGCGCGTTTTCTACGGTCGGTTTGTACGCGTAGCGGGTTTCGTGGACAAGATGAAGCAGCATGAAGAAAGGGTGCGAAGGCAGGGGCGGGAAGGCAGGCCCTAGGCGCCCAGGCTGTGGTCGCTGGAAGCGGCGTGGCTGAAGTAGCGTCGGCTGATGGAGTCTGACAGTTCAAAGGCGGCGTCGCAGCATTGCTCCAGCTGAGCCAGCAGACCGGCGTAGCGTTCACTCTCCATGCCGGGGATGCTGACGCAGAGGTCGGCCAGCAGCCAGCTGCCGGGGTCGGGCAATGCGGATGTCAGTTCGGGTCCACCCGATGTGTTTTGGGTCAGCTTGCCGAGTCGGCCGCGCAGCGTCTGCGTGACCCATCCAAGAGAACGGGGGTTGTCCCGGTCCAACACGAGTAAATCCAGCAAGGCCGGGACTTCGCGTTGCTGCTGGTACTGGGCGTGGAAAGTGATGGTGCTGTCAAACAAGGCAATGATGGCGTCAAATCCGCCCGCGTCGTGCACCGCTCCGGTTTCAAAACCCAGGATCAAAGAGGCCGCCAGCGTGTTCAGGCGCTCAATGTGGCGGCCGGTGCTGAGCAGGCGCCAGCCGTCGTCGCGTGTCATGCGGTCGGTTTGTGCGCCGGTCATGGCGGCCAGGAAACTGCTGGCGGACTCCAGCGCGCGGAGGGCTTCAACGCACGAGTATTCAAGCGCCTGGGTGGCCGGGTGTTCCGGGCCGCTGAAAGACTCGCAGTGCCGGAAAAAGTCTTCCTCTGCCCGGACGATCACATGCCATTGCTCTTGCGACAGGCGCTCGCGCACGGCCGAGGCGGCACTTTTGAGCGAGCGCAGGTTGTAGCCCACGCTGGCGGCGTCTTCGGTGTCGACCAGGGCAGAAATCAGGGAGCGCTCAAACACGCGGCGTGCCTGTGTGGCCGCCGGCACGGACTCCAGCACCAGGCCGTTGCGCACAGCCATTTCGGACAGCCAGGCGAGCAGCGGCAGCGAAGACTGGTCCTCGCCGCTGAGGGACTGCAGCGTCAGCTGGGCCAGGCGTATGGAGTTTTCAGTGCGCTCGGTATAGCGGCCCAGCCAAAACAGGTTCTCTGCTGCCCGGCTGGTCACCGGAGGTTTGTGGCGGGCAATTGGCGCGGTGGCGGTCAAGGCGCCAGGCCGGGTGACCGGCTCTACAAATACTTTTGTATCGCGAACTAACGATGCGGTGGCCGACTTTGAGTCCTCGGCGAGCACCCAGACATCGGCACTGCTGCCGCCTTGCTGCATGGAGGCGATCTTGTTGTTGGGTCCGGCCAGTCGTGCCAGCCCGCCCGGCAAGACCTGCCACGAGCCATTGGCGTCGGCCACTGCAAAGACCCGCAGCATGGTCGAGCGCGGCGCGAGCCGGTCGCCTTGCCAGGTGGGCGTTTGCGACAGGGGCAGGTAGGCCTGTACGGTGTACTCTTCGCTGTGCCGGACGATGCGGCCAGCCCACTCGTCAAGCTCGCGCCGGGGCAGCATTTGTGCAATCACCGACTCCATGCTGGAGCCGGGGTAGGTGCCCTTGATGACGAAGTCTTTCAAGCGGGGCAGCACTTCGTTCAGGGCGGCCTGCTCGCCGCACCACCAGGTAGCCAGCGAGGGCAGTGCCAGCCGCTCGTTCAAAAGGTGACGCGAGAGCGCCGGTAAAAATCCCAGCAATGCGCTGGACTCCAGAAAGGCAGAGCCTGGTGCATTGGCTACCAGCACATGGCCTGCACGTATGACCTGCAGTAAACCCGGCACGCCGAGTGTGGAGTCCGATCGCAACTCCAGCGGGTCCAGAAACTCGTCATCCAGCCGCTTGAGCAAACCATGCACGGGCTCCAGTCCCTGCAGCGTCTTGAGATAAAGTCTGTCGCCGCGCACCAGCAGGTCGCTGCCTTCCACCAGCGTCAGACCAAGGTAGCGCGCAAGGTAAGCGTGTTCGAAGTAAGTTTCGTTGTAAGGGCCGGGTGTCAGCAGCACGATGCGGCTGTCCTCGCCGTCTGCGCTGGCAGGGCTGCGCGCTTTCATGCCGTCAATCAGCGTTTTGTATGCAGCGGCGAGTCGCTCAACTTTCATCTCGCGAAAGGCCTTTGGGAACAGCCGCGAGACGGCCAGCCGGTTCTCCAGCAAGTAACCCAGACCAGAGGGTGCCTGGGTACTTTGCGAGACCACCCACCAGCGACCGTCGGGGCCGCGCGCCAGGTCAAAAGCAGCAATGTGCAGGAAGTTGCCCCCGGCGGGTTTCACGCCGTGCATCGCGCGCAGATAGCCCGGGTGGCCCTGCACCAGCGCCGCCGGCAACAGGCCCTGTGCCAGCAATTGCTGCGGGCCGTAAACGTCGGCCATGATGTGGTCCAGCAGGCTTGCGCGCTGGCGGACACCGGTCTCGATGTGCGCCCACTCCCCGGCCGACAGAATCACGGGAAACAGGTCCAGCGACCAGGGCCGCTGCGGGCCGTGGGCATCGGCATACACGTTGTAGGTCACGCCGTTGTCGCGAATCTGGCGCTGCAGGTTCTTGCTGCGGTGGTTCAGGTCGTCAAAACCCTTGCCGCCCAGAGAGTTGAAGAAACGGTCCCAACACGGTGCCAGTGGCGCCTGTGCAACGGATTTGTCAGCTACCGCCGATTGAGCGACCTGCGCTGGCACGGTGTCTGCACCGGCCATTTGCAAGACGGCGCGCTGTGTCTGGCTTTGACTGGGGGCGGCTGGGATCGGACGCGCGGCAGTGGTGACGCCGTGTAATTCGTCAAAGTGGCCGACGGCCGCGGGCAGTGCCAGTGCAAGCGCCAGATCGACGGGAGACTCCAGCGCCGCAGCGGCGAAAAGTGAAGGGTTTTGGTCCACGGTGGCCCAAGTATGCCTTCATGCGGGCAGGGTAAGCCGCCGCCTGTTGTGGCTACAAGACAGATTGAAGCAATGCCATCAACGCAAATCCAGCGTAAACGGAAACTCACGGCTGGGTTGCACGGCTTGCACCTGTATCTTGCCGGGCGTGTGGCCCATTCGGAAGAAGCGGTTCAGGCGCCGGCTTTCGGCTTCGTACGAGTTGACCGGCAGGGTGTCATAACTCAAGCCGCCGGGGTGCGCCACGTGGTATTGGCAGCCCCCAAGTGATCGTTCCATCCAGGTGTCGACGATGTCAAAGGTCAGCGGCGCGTGCACGCCGATGGATGGGTGTAAGGCCGACGGTGGGTTCCATGCCTTGTAGCGCACCCCGGCTACGTATTCGCCCGCGGTGCCGGTGTTTTGCAGTGGCAAAGCCCGGCCATTGGCGGTGATCACGTAGCGGTTGTCGTTGAGCCCCGTCACATGCACCTCCACGCGTTCGAGCGAGGAGTCCACATAACGCACGGTGCCGCCGGAGGAGCCTTCCTCGCCCATCACGTGCCAGGGCTCCAGCGCGCTGCGCAACGTCAACTCGATGCCGCTGGCCTTGACTTGCCCGATCATCGGAAAGCGGAACTCAAAATGCGGCTCAAACCAGGCCATGTCAAAGGCGTACCCGGCTTGATTGAGCTCGGTCAACACGTCGGCAAAGTCCTGCCGGACAAAGCCGGGCAGCAAAAAGCGGTCGTGCAGTTCGGTGCCCCAGCGCGTCAGGCGGCCGTGATAAGGCCTGTTCCAGAAGCGCGCCACCAGCGCCCGCAGCAGCAACTGCTGAACGATGCTCATGCGCGCATGCGGCGGCATTTCAAACGCGCGCAGCTCCAGCAGGCCCAGGCGGCCAGTGGCTGAGTCGGGCGAGTACATCTTGTCGATGCAAAACTCGCTGCGGTGCGTGTTGCCCGTCACATCAACCAGGATGTTGCGCAGGGTGCGGTCCACAATCCACGGCGGCATCTCCTGCCCATATTTTTGACGGTTGATGGCGATCTCGCGCAGCGCAATTTCAAGCTCGTACAACTGGTCGTTGCGCGCTTCATCAATGCGTGGCGCCTGGCTGGTGGGGCCGATGAACATGCCGGAAAACAAATAGCTCAGCGACGGGTGGTTGTGCCAGTAGGCAATCAGACTGCCCAGCATTTCCGGTTTGCGCAAAAACGGGCTGTCGGGTGGCGTGGCCCCGCCCAGCACAAAGTGGTTGCCGCCGCCGGTGCCGGTGTGGCGGCCATCGGTCATGAACTTTTCTGCCGACAGGCGGGTTTCGTGCGCGAGCTTGTAGAGAAACTCGGTGTGCTCTACCAACTCGTTCCAGTTGTAGGCAGGGTGGATGTTGACTTCAATGACGCCAGGGTCGGGCGTGACCTGCAGCATCTTCAGGCGCGGGTCGCGTGGCGGTGGATAGCCTTCCAGAACAATCTGCAAACCAAGTGTTTGCGCGCTGGCTTCAACGGCGGCCAGCAGGTCCAGATATTCCTCCAGGCGCTCCAGGGGCGGCATGAAAACGTACAGCGCGCCGCTTTGTGGCTTGGTGGCAGTTTCTTTTTCAGCGGGCTTTGCTTTGGGCTCTTCCTTGGGGCCGTTGGCGCGTGCGGGGTCACGCACTTCCACACACAACGCAATGCGGGGCAGCCAGGCTGCCGATTGCTTGGGGGAAGGCATGCGGTCTGCGTCTTTGTCTGCTTCTTTGACGGCTACGGCTGGTTTGACGGGCACGGTGGCATCTGCCAGCACCGCATGGCGCTCGCTGATGACCTCAGCTGAAGGCAGCTCGTCGCGTGGGGCAAACGGGTCGGCCTCATTGACGCCCGGGTTGTCGGTTTTGGAGACCCAGGGCATGGCGTCCAGCGGCAGGCGATAACCCATGGGTGAGTCGCCCGGTGACAGGTACATGCGCCCATCCCTGAAGTACCAGGGGCCGGTTGCCCACAGCGGGCCCTTGGCGGGCTTGTCTCTGGTTTCTTCCCGCACCTTGAGCGGCAACACGTAACCCACCACCGCGTCCAGGCCCTGGGAGAACACACGGCGCAGGCGCTCGCGTTCCATCGCGTCGTCCAGCTTGGTGTCAAACGGATCCACGTTGACAGGCAAACGCCGCTCGCGCCAGAGGTAGTACCAGGTGTCCTCGTATCCCGGCGTGATGTGCTGTGTGCCCAGTCCCAGCTTGTCGGCCAGGGTGCTGACAAATCGTTTGGCATCGGCGCTGGTGTAGTTCGGGGGCTTGCGCTCGTCGGTGAAGAGGTCCGGGTTTTTCCATACCGGCTGCCCATCCTTGCGCCAGAAAATGCTGAGCGCCCAGCGCGGCAACTGCTCGCCGGGGTACCACTTGCCCTGGCCAAAATGCAGAAAACCGCCCTGGCCGTATTCGGCTCGCAGCTTTTGCACCAGCTCGGTTGCGTATCCGCGTTTGGTCGGGCCCAATGCGTCGATGTTCCATTCAGCCGCGTCGCGGTCTTGCGTGGCGACAAAGGTCGGCTCGCCGCCCATGGTCAGGCGCACGTCGCCGTTTTGCAAATCCTGATCTACCTGATGGCCCAGCTTGAGCACATCGGACCACAACGCGTCGGTGTAGGGCTGGGTGACACGCGGCGATTCGTAAATGCGCTGCACACCCATGTGGTGGGCAAAATCGACTTCGCTCTCGTCCACGCCGCCTTCAATTGGCGCGGCGCTCGAAGGCTCGGGCGTGCACGCCAGCGGAATGTGGCCTTCACCGGCCATCAGGCCGGAGGTTGGGTCCAATCCGACCCAGCCGGCGCCGGGTAAAAACACTTCGCACCAGGCGTGCAAGTCGGTGAAGTCAGTCTCGGTGCCGCTGGGGCCGTCGAGCGACTTGACGTCGGCCTTGAGCTGGATCAGGTAGCCCGAGACAAAACGCGCCGCCAGCCCGAGGTGGCGAAACAGTTGCACCATCAGCCAACCGGTGTCACGGCAAGAGCCAATGGCCAGCTTCAGGGTGTCTTCCGGCGTTTGCACGCCGGGCTCCATGCGGATCGCGTACTTGATGTCGCCTTGCAGCTTCTGGTTCAGTCCAACCAGGAAGTCGATGGTGCGCTTGGGCGTGCGGTCAATGGAGGCCAGGTAGGCCTTCAGCAATGGTGTGGCGGTTTCTGTCGCCAGGTAGGGCGCCAGCTCGACAGCCTGCGCCGGGCTGTACTTGAAGGGAAACTCCTCCGCCTCCGGCTCCAGGAAAAAGTCAAAAGGGTTGAACACTGCCATTTCGACGACCAGGTCCACCGTGACCTTGAACTCGCGCGTCGGCTTGGGAAACACCAGTCGCGCCTGATAGTTGGCAAAGGGGTCCTGCTGCCAGTTGATGAAATGTTCCTTGGGTTCAACAGTCAGCGAATACGACAGCACCCGGGTACGGCTGTGCGGCGCAGGGCGCAGCCGCACGACCTGCGGTCCGAGCTTGACCAGGCGGTCGTATTTGTAGTGGGTGATGTGACTCAGGGCAACGTGGATGGACAAGGCAATCTCGCTTTTCGGATATTTCGGAGGATCCTGTCACTATGCCGCAGAAAAGGACGGGTAAACGGCCAGGAGCCCCTCAAATCGGGGTTTTAATGTAGGGCATGCAAGCAAGAGCTGCGCCAAACAAGCAGCACGGGGGGCAAGTGGATCAGACGCCGTCATCAGCAACACTGCCAAAAGCCAGGTTTATCGGCTTGATTTGTGGCGGCTTCGTGGTGGGCGTTGCCATCCAGCTGCTGCAGGCGGCTCTGCCTGATCTGGCGACTGCTGGCGCTTTTATTGTCGGCTTTTTGGTGGCTGTTGCAGTGCTTGCATGGCTTTGTCGGCGCCAGGAGTCGGGTTTGCTCGGTGCTATCGCCGTATGTGTGCTGGCCGTGGCTTGCGGCTTCGCGCTGACCAGCTTGCGCGCCACGCTGTTTCAGGCCGGCGCGCTCAACCCCGCGCTGGAGGGCAAAGACATTGCGATCACTGGCCGGGTTCTGGCCATGCCGCAGCGCGGCGATGACGGGTTGCGCTTTCGCTTCGCGGTGGAATCGGCCAGCCTGAACGGACAGGCAGTGGTTTTGCCGCCGCAAATTTATTTGGGTTGGTATGCAGGCTTTGGCAACCGGGAGCCCGCGGCGACTTTGCTGGATGCCGATAACCCGGATGCGCCCGCAGCCTTGCTGGCATTGCAGCGCCAGCCGCAAAACCTGCGCGCTGGCGAACACTGGCGCATGACGGTGCGCCTGAAAGCGCCGCACGGAAACAGCAACCCCCACGGTTTTGACTACGAACTATGGCTTTGGGAGCAGGGCCTGCAGGCCACCGGTTATGTACGGGCCGGACCGCGCGATGTGCCGCCTCAGCGGATGGCGGACAGTTGGCGGCACCCGGTCGAGCGGGCGCGCCACGCGGCCCGCGACGCGGTTTACGCCCGCGTGACGGATCGTCAGTTGGCCGGCGTTGTGGCTGCCCTGCTGGTGGGCGACCAAAACGCCATCGAGCGTGCCGATTGGGACGTGTTTCGTGCCACGGGGGTCGCGCATTTGATGTCCATATCAGGCCTGCACATCACCATGTTTGCATGGCTGGCAGCACTTGGCATCACCTGGCTATGGGGGAAGTCGGTGCGCTGGAGCCCAGCGCTCTGCCTGGCCTTGCCGGCTCGAAGTGCCGGGGCTTGGGGCGGCCTGTTGCTGGCATTGGCTTATGCCATGTTTTCAGGCTGGGGCGTACCCGCGCAGCGCACGATCTGGATGCTGGCGGTCATGGTGTTGCTGCGGCAAAGCGGCAAACGCTGGCCGTGGCCACAGGTGTGCCTGCTGGCCATGGCGGCAGTGGTTGCTTTGGACCCCTGGGCCTTGATGCAAGCGGGTTTTTGGCTGTCGTTTGTAGCGGTGAGTGTGTTGTTCGCGGCTGGAGGTCCATTGCATAAAGAAGATGCCCCCATGGATGCAGATGGCGATCCAAATGGCGATGCTGATGGTCGACCCAAACGGGTCTTTGTGCCCTGGCTCGCCCCAGTTTTAGCTGGCGCAGTGCGCATGGCCAAAGAGCAATGGATAGTCACGCTGGCCCTGACGCCTTTGTCTTTGCTGCTTTTCAATCAGGCGTCCCTGGTCGGCTTGATGGCCAACGCGCTGGCGATCCCCTGGGTGACTTTGGTGGTGACGCCGCTGACCATGCTGGGCATGTTGTGGGCACCGCTCTGGGATCTGGCGGCCGGATCGGTTGCCGGGTTGATGCTGTTTTTGCAATGGCTGGCGCGTTGGCCGCTGGCCAGTGTCAGCGTCGCGGCCGTGCCTCTGTGGTGCGCGGTGGCCGGCGTTGCCGGAGGCTTGCTGTTGGCCATGCGTTTGCCCTGGCATTGGCGGGTTCTTGGAGTGCCCCTGCTGCTGCCGGTCTTGCTGTGGCAGCCGCTGCGGCCTGCGGTTGGCCAGTTTGAAGTGATAGCGGCGGATGTGGGGCAGGGTAACGCTCTGATTGTGCGCACCGCCGGGCACACGCTGGTCTACGACACCGGGCCGCGTTTCTCGCGCGAAAGTGACGCCGGGCACCGGGTGCTGGTGCCTTTGCTGCGCGCTTTGGGGGAGCGGGTGGATACCGTGATGCTCAGCCACCGCGACAGCGACCATGTGGGTGGCGCGCCCGCTGTGTTGGCCATGCAGCCCCAGGCGGCGCTTTTGAGCTCGATCGAAGAGGGCCATGCCTTGCAGACCCTGCGCGCTTCGACCCGGTGCGTCGCCGGCCAGCAGTGGCTCTGGGATGGAGTCGGTTTTGAAGTGCTGCACCCCGCGCCAGCCGACTATGAGCTGGCACAAAAATCCAATGCCATGAGTTGCGTGCTGCGTATTTCCAATGGGGCGAACACGGCGCTGCTGGCCGGCGATATCGAACTGGCGCAAGAGCAGCGCCTGGTGGCAGCCGGCGCCAAGTTGAAGGCCGACATGCTGCTGGTGCCGCATCACGGCAGCAAAACCTCTTCCAGCGCGGGTTTTCTGGATGCCGTGCAACCCCGGCTGGCGCTGGCGCAGGCCGGATACCGCAATCGCTTTGGCCACCCGGCGCCGCCGGTTCTTGAGCGCTACCGCGAACGCGGCATCACGGTGCTGGAGTCGCCTGGCTGCGGAGCCGCTACCTGGAGCAGCCAGCGACCCGGCGAGGCACTTTGCCAACGGCTGGCGGGGCTGCGTTATTGGCACCATCGCACTGCGGCCAGCCCTTGATCGAGCCGATCAGACGCAAAAAGATGGTCCGAACGCAAACCTCTGGCGCATTACTTGCTAAGCTAGTGGTAAAAAAGAATGCGCCTAAAACCTTGCGGAGATAAGTTGATGAGTCCACTGAAGTTTGACGAGATGAACGCCACCGACCAGAGTGTGCGTCCGCATTACCAGAGCTACCAGCGTTGGCTGGCCCGGCAGCCAGACCCTGTCATGCAGGCCCGGCGTGCAGAAGCCGAAATGATTTTCCGCCGTGTCGGCATCACCTTTGCGGTGTATGGCGACAAGGACGATGGCAACTCTGAAAATGGCGGTACCGAGCGCCTGATTCCGTTTGATCTGATTCCGCGGATCATCCCGGCCCACGAATGGGCAGATATGGAGCGCGGCCTGATCCAGCGCGTGACGGCGCTGAACCGCTTCATCCACGACGTCTACCACGGGCAGGAGATCATCAAGGCCGGCGTGGTTCCGTCCGAGCAGATTTTCCAGAACGCGCAGTTCCGTCCCGAGATGATGGGCGTTGAAGTGCCCGGCAATATCTACTCGCACATCAGCGGCATCGACATCGTGCGCGCGCCCAATGCGCAGGGTGAGGGCGAGTACTACGTGCTGGAGGACAACCTGCGCGTGCCCAGCGGCGTGAGCTACATGCTGGAAGACCGCAAGATGATGATGCGGCTTTTCCCGGACCTGTTCAGTGAGAACCGGGTGGCGCCCGTGGCCCACTACCCCGACTTGCTGCTGGAGACCCTGCGCGACAACTCGCCGGCGCACCGGGCTGAGCCGACGGTGGTGGTACTGACGCCAGGCATGTACAACTCGGCCTACTTTGAGCACGCCTTTCTGGCTCAGCAAATGGGTGTGGAACTGGTTGAAGGGCAGGACCTTTTTGTCAAGGACAACTTTGTTTATATGCGTACGACGCGCGGCCCGAAGCGCGTCGATGTGATTTACCGTCGTGTGGACGATGATTTTCTGGACCCTTTGGCCTTCCGGCCCACCTCCACATTGGGTTGCGCAGGGCTGCTCAATGTTTACCGTAGCGGCAACGTGGCGCTGTGCAACGCCATCGGCACCGGTGTTGCCGACGACAAGTCCATCTACCCGTATGTGCCCAAGATGATCGAGTTTTATCTCGGCGAAAAACCCATTTTGAAAAACGTGCCCACGTATATGTGCCGCAACGAGGACGACCTGAAGTACACACTGGCCAACATGAAAGATCTGGTGGTCAAGGAAGTGCATGGCGCCGGTGGCTACGGCATGCTGGTCGGCCCGGCGTCCACCAAGGCCGAGATCGAAGACTTCAGCAAGGCGGTGCTGGCCAACCCGGCGGGCTACATCGCCCAGCCGACGCTCAGCCTGTCAACCTGCCCGACCTATGTTGAGAGCGGCATCGCGCCACGCCACATTGATTTGCGCCCTTTTGTATTGAGCGGAAAAACCGTGCAAATGGTGCCGGGTGGCCTCACTCGGGTGGCCTTGAAAGACGGCTCGCTTGTGGTCAACTCATCGCAGGGTGGCGGTACCAAAGACACCTGGGTGCTGGAAGATGCGCATGCGCCAAGTCAGTCACAGTCGCAATCACAGTCCGGAGGTGCTTAATCATGTTGTCTCGTACCGCCGATCATTTATTTTGGATGTCCCGCTACACAGAGCGCGCCGAAAACACCGCGCGCATGCTGGATGTCAACTACCAGACCTCACTTTTGCCGCAATCCACTGGCGTGGCAGAGGTTGGCTGGCAGGGGCTGCTGAGCATCAGCGAACTGTCGCCAGCCTATGAGGCCAAGTACGGCGCCGTCAGTGCGCGCGATGTGATGGACTTCATGGTGCGCGACGAGACAAATTCGTCCAGCATTATTTCGTGCCTGAAAAATGCGCGGGAAAATGCCCGCGCCGTGCGCGGCACATTGACCACCGAGGTGTGGGAAACGCAAAACCAGACCTACCTGGAAATTTTCCGCATGCTGCGCAACGGAGATTTTGAGCGCGACCCCGGCCAGTTTTTTGAGTGGGTCAAGTTTCGCTCGCACCTCTCGCGCGGCGTCACCGTGGGCACCATGCTGCAGGACGAAGCGCTTTACTTCATGCGCCTGGGTACTTTTCTGGAGCGCGCCGACAACACCGCGCGTCTGGTGGACGTGAAGTTTCACGCCGTGCAAAGTGACTTTTACGGCAATGCCAGCGAGAAAGACCAGGAGTACGATTTTTATCACTGGAGCGCCATTTTGCGCAGCGTCAGCGCGTTTGAGATTTATCGCAAGGTCTACCGCAATGTCATCAAGCCTGAACGTGTGGCCGAGCTGTTGATGCTGCGCGCCGACATGCCGCGCTCACTGGCTGCCAGCCTGCACGGCGTGGTGACCAATCTGGAAAAAGTCACCGACGACCCATCCTGTGAGACCGTACGCCGCGCGGGCAAACTCAACGCCGATCTGCAGTACGCCCGCATCGACGAAATTCTGTCCAGCGGACTGCACGGGTACCTGACACAGTTTCTCGATCGCGTGAACGAACTCGGAGCCAGCATCAGTCGCGACTTCCTGGTTCCGGCCACCAGTTGATTCGACATCAACCGCAACCTGGGGGCCATCCCTTATGAAGTTGCACGTCCGGCATACGACGAGATACCGATACACCGAGCCGTTGCGTTATGCGCTGCAAACCCTTTGGCTGACGCCAAAATCCAGTCCCGCGCAAAACGTGCTTTTCTGGACGCTCGGTGCGCCGGGTGTTCTGCACGAGCAGCACGACGGTTGCGGCAACGCCATCCACTCCTACACCTTTGTGGGTGAGGTGGCAGACCATGTAACGGGCAGCCTGGTCAATGCTGCTGGCCAGGTTGACACGCTGGGCGTGGCGGAATTCACCGACGCCGCCGCGATGCCGCACCCGGCATTTTTTCTGCGGCCCACCACACTGGCTGCGCCGCATGCGCAACTGGCCGACTTTGGCAGGCGCTTCATCAGCGGGGATGCAGATTTGAGTATGTTTTTGGCTCTTAGTCAGGGTGTTGCTGACAAAGTTGGCTATAAAAAAGACAGCACCGATGTTGAAACCACAGCCATGCAAGCCTTTGAAGCCGGTGCCGGCGTTTGCCAGGACCAGGCCCATGTGATGGTGGCCATCTGCCGCAGCATGGGCATTCCCGCACGGTATGTCAGCGGCTATTTTTACGCCGCTAACGAGCCAGACCTTGCCAGCCACGCTTGGGCGGATGTCTGCCTGGACGTCGCCGCACGGCGCTGGGTCAGCATCGATGTAACCCACAGCTGCCTGATCGACCAGCGCCATGTGCGACTGGCGGTGGGCACCGACTACAACGCCTGTCCGCCGATCAAGGGCATACGCCGAGGCGGTGGTGACGAGGAAATGACGGTGCAAATTACGATTGAGCCGGTGCGATAACCTCGTCGGTCCTCCGCGTGGGTTACCCATGGCTATCGCTCCCTTTTTGCGGAGCCAACTCCATCGCAAATCGTCCTTCCCCGACTGACCAGTCGGAGTAGTCGTTCTCATGCATGAAGATAAAAATGTCCTTTGGCGAGACGTCCGCGGTTTTCTCCAGGTTGCGGGCGATGTTGGCGTACAGCGCGCGCTTCATTGCATCGCTACGGCCTCGCCGCAGGGTGATTTCTATGGCCACGACCCGGTTTGAGCGCGCGATACCGTTAAAGGTACGGCTGCACCAGAATTGGCCTGAGTCATAAGGCGCCACCATGTTGAAAAGCTCGTCTTCAGGCATCCCGATGCTGTCAATCAGGGCCTGATGGATGCCTTTGACAATGGCTCGTTGGTGCTGCGCACCGGTGTCTCTAGGGAGGTTGGTCCGAATAAATGGCATGTGATTTTTTTTCAAGGTAACAATGAAGATGCCAATTCTGAAAAACCACGACCAAATAGAAAAGCGATTTTTCTAGATCGCTATGTGACATAAACTCACTTTATGAAGCGTCGTATACCTCCTTTGAATGCCCTGCGCGCTTTTGAAGCTGCTGCACGGCTGGGCCGCATGACGGCCGCCGCTGATGAACTGGCCGTCACGCCGGGCGCCATCAGCCGGCAGGTGCAATTGCTCGAAAACAGTCTGGGCGTTCGCCTTTTTGAAGGATCGAAAAACAAACCCCAACTCACCGATGCCGCTAAAACCTTGTTGCCCCCGCTGTCCGCCGCACTGGACAGCATGGAAGCAGCCGTCAGGGCGGTGAGTGATGTAGGCAGTGCCACGCTGGATGTTTCTTGCTTCAGTACTTTCACGGTTAAATGGCTGATTCCACGGCTGTTTGATTTCAACGCGCGTCATCCGCATATCGAGATCCGCCTGCGGGCATCTGGCCACATCGCTGGCATGGTTAGGGAGCATGGCGACCTAGCCATCACGGTGGAAGGCAAGAAAGAGGCTGTCGACGCGGAAACAGTCTTGCCGCTATTTCCCGAGCGCCTCGGGCCGGTGCTGGCTCCTTCCTTGGGCGCAGGCATGGAGCTGCGCAGACCGGCCGACCTGACAGGCAAAACGCTGCTCCAGTCGAAAACCAGGCTCAATGCCTGGCAAATGTGGGCCGACGCCCAAGGCTGCGTCGTCCCTGCGCAGACGGGCCCGATGTTTGAACATTACTACTTCACGCTGGAGGCCGCCGTTGCAGGTCTCGGTATTTGCGTGGCGCCTTGGCATCTGGTGGCCGACGATGTTGCGGCGGGCCGCCTCGTGGCGCCGTTCGGCTTTTGTGAGAGCGGTTACCAATACGTCGCCAAGCGCAGGCCGCAGCGCAACAAGGCGCTCGACCTGTTTTGTGCCTGGCTGCAGGGGCAGGCGGTTGATTCTGCGGCGCTTGGGTCAGCTTGACAGTTTGACCGGGAGTCGCCTCAACGCTTGAGCGCCTCCATAGCCACATGCAGTGTGATCTGATCACTGATCAGCGGTGCAAATCTTCCCAGGCCGAAGTCACTTCGCCGAATTTTTCCGGTGGCGTTAAGCCCACAAGTCTGCTTGCGCAGCAACGGGTGCATACCGCATTTGTAGTTGGTCACGCTCAGGGTCAGCGGCAGGGTGGTGCCCTTGATGGTCAGGTTGCCCTCGACAGAAGTGACGTCGTCAAACTTTCCGAAACTAAGCTTGGTCGATTTGAAGTTCACCACGGGAAATTTGTCGGCGTCAAAATAACTTTCGCTCAGCAAAACCTGATTGAACAAGGCCGACCCGGTGCTGATGGAACGCACGTCGATAGCTACATCCACGCTGCCCACCTTGTTTTCAAGGTCCAGGGTGACCGTGGCATCGACCCTGTCAAAACGCTCGCGCTGGAAACTGAAACCCATGTGGTTGAACTCAAAGAAGGCGAAGGTGTGATCGGGGTCGCGGTCGTAAATATCGACTGCCATCGCCTGGGGCAGGCTCAAGGCGAACAGCGCGATGGTGATGAGGATTTTCACGGATGCCTTTCGAGCAGGGTGTTCAGGTTTCAGGGTCGCAGTACGAGCTGAAACTGCACAGTCACTTCGTTGGCCACCACTTTGACGTCCCCCCAGACGCCGCCGCCAATCCCGAAGTCGAGGCGTTTGATGACAAACGAGCCCTCCATCATGGCCTGGCTGGCGCCGGGTTTGAGCACAGCGTCGAGCACGACGGGTTGGGTAACCCCTTTGAGGGTGAGAGTGCCGTTGATCTGAAAGCGCCCACCGCCCTGGGACTGGATCTGGCGCATGTCAAAACGCGCATCGGGATGGCGCTTGACGTCAAACCACTGCGCGCCCACAACTTCCTCATTGACCTCACGCACGCCGGTGTCGATGCTGGCCAGGTCGATGCGCAGTTGGCCTTTGGCCGCTGCGGGCGCCGCTGGGTCGAGCGCGACGCTCGCGTCGAACTTGCGAAACGCGCCGTCCACTGGCACGCCCATTTGGCGGGATGTGAAGGTGATGCGGCTGGCGGCGAGGTCCACCCTGCGGTATTCAGCGGCCTGGAGGCACGTTGAGCTGATGAGCAGCGCGAGCGCTGCAGCGATGGTTTTCATGGAGGTGACCTGTTAAACATAAACATCCGACCCAGCACGCCGTCCCGGTCAATGAAGTAGTGCTTGAGTGCGGCCGCCACATGCAGGCTGATAAGGCACAGCAGTGTGTAGGTGAGGATGCGGTGCAGCGAGCCCAGAAGATCGCCCAGCGCTTCGTTGCGCGTCAGCACATCGGGCAAGGCCCACAGGCCAAAGTAAACCGTTGTGACACCTTTGGCAGAACTCATCAACCATCCAGAGACTGGGACGCAGATCATCAGCACATACAGCAGCAGATGGCTCGCATGCGCCGCGCTGGACTCCCATCTGGGCATGGCGACAGGAAGGGGCGGCGGGGCATGCCGGGCGCGCCAGGCAAGGCGCAGCAGCAGCAGCGCCGCAACGCTGACACCTATCCATTTGTGATACGAATACAGCTGGAGCTTCAGGGGACTCAGGGTCAGGTCCACCATGTACAGCCCGACCGAAAAACCCGCCAGCACAAGCGCAGCCATCGTCGCGTGCAGGAAAATGGCTGTGCGCGTGTAGGCGGCTGGTTGCATGTGTGTTCTCTCCAGCCCGCTCTGCAGATTTAGAGCTTTTTGCCTGCCGCGGTGTATAGCTCGGTCACGGGCACGACACGTCCGTGCAAAGGCAGGATGCGGTCAACCTTGAGGCCCAGCCGCTCCATGTTGGCGATCAGGTTCAGATGATTACCGTTCGGTATGGCTGGAGGCGGGCTGTTAGGCGCGCCAGGCGTGAAAGCGTCGGCCTCAATCAGCAGCCGTTCGGCTGGCAGATAAACCATCACAAAACCTTGGGCATGCACGCTGTCGTTGATTTGATGCAGTTCAATCGCACGCGTGCCGTCGCTCATCACGCGCTTGCCACTGACGCCTTCAATGGTCGCAGTTTTGCCGGATTTACTCAGCAAGTCGGGTCTGATGCTGTTGGGGTTGCCCATGGCGCCTTGATAAAACGGAACGGCCGCCGCGCTGGTGATCAGGGTGGCGCCTTCAGCTACGGCTGTGCGCAAGCCACCGGCGTGATCGAAATGATGGTGCGAGTTGACGGTGTAGCGGATGGGTTTGCCCGGTATCACCCGCTTGACTTCGGCAATGGCCGCGGCGGCACGCCCGTCATACAGCGGACTTTCCACCAGGATGATGTGATCGCGCATCTCGATGGCTACGCTGTTGTGCGAGCCACCGGCGATAAACCACACGCCGTCGGCGACGCGTTCGCTGCTGGCGCGCTCGACAAAGGTGCGGACCAGCTCCGGCACCGCAATGTCTGCGGGCGCATTGACCTGAACTTCCTTGATTTCAAGGTCGAGAACTTGAACGCCTTCCTGGGTCTGGCGGATGCGGGCCGGAAACTTCACCCCGCTGTAGTCGCGGTAATCGCTGTAGGACGTCACCACGTTGCTGTCGCCCACTACCGGGTGGGGTAGACGTGACTCCACGCGTTCGACCAACCCGAGCTCGTTGACATAAGCCTTGGCTGTAAAACGACCCGGCTCAGTGAACGAGAGAACCGAATAGGACTTGCCGGCCTCGGAGATGCCTCGTGCGGTGGCCTTGTTTTTTGTTGCAGCCTTGAGAACGCCGTGCGGCGTGGTCCACAAGTCGTGAATGCGTGTGTCCAGTGCCACTGGCGCTGCCAGGGGTGCCGGGCCAACCATGTTCCAGGCCTGATCGCCGCGAACGAGCCCGACCGCTCGCTGTTCTCCTTCGCCCATCAAGGGGATGGCACCGCCGCCAGTAGGCTCAGCCCGGCTGCGTGCGAACTCTTCGCGCATGGCACCGTTTTCGTAGTCTGCCAGGCGCACAAAGTTGGAGTAGTTCAGGCGCGGCCACTGCACGCCAGGCTGGTAGGCCTGCCCATAAACTGAGCCCGTGCCGCTGCCAGCAAAACGTATGCTTTTCAATGCTCCAGTGCCCATGGCGCTGTTGGCTTTGCCAAGAACGGCACCGGGGTCTTGCACCATGCCCTGCTGCCAGGATGCGCAAGACACCATCAATGCTGAAGCCGTCAAAACGCTAGCGCTGTAAGCAACAATCCGCTTGAATGTCATTTGTATCTCCAGTGGTTGGGACGCACTGGAACATTCTGCCCCGAATTCTTTCCAGACGATACACAGAGCAGTGAATACCCCGAGAGCGGGGCGCCGGGCTCTAACGTCCCATCCGTGCGGCCACTTCCTGTCCCAGATCTATCACCGACATGGCGTAATAGCTGCTCCAGTTGTAGCGGGTGATGACGTAAAAATTTTCAGTGCCCGCCACGTAAATGGGAGCACTGCCGCCGTTTTTGGGGTCGCCGTTGAGCAGTTCCACCAAGGCCAGCGGCCCGGTATGTTGCAGTGCCGGGCCTTCGAGTACCGCGCCTTTGGCGCTGAAACTGGCCACGCCAAACGTGGGCAGGATGTCGGGTGCCATCAGCGCCTCCATGTCCAGGGTGGCGGTGTCAAAGCGGACTGGGTAATGCGTGGGCATGCCCGGCTTCCAGCCGAAAGCCTTGAAATAGTTGGCGACCGAGCCAATGACATCGCTGGTGCTGTTCCAGAGGTCTATCTTGCCGTCGCCATCGAAGTCCACAGCGAATTTGTTCCAGCTCGACGGCATGAACTGCGGCATTCCCATGGCGCCGGCATAACTGCCGCGGGGAAGCGCCGGGTCTGCGCCCATGCGGCTTTGCATGGTTAGAAATTGCTCGACTTCCCCTTTGAAAAACTCACTGCGTTCGCTGGCGCGCGGGTGTGATGCCGGAAAATCGAAAGCCAGAGTGGTCAGTGCGTCCAGCACGCGAAAGCTGCCGGTGTCCCTGCCATAGATGGTTTCGACGCCGATGATGCCCACGATGATGTCGGCCGGCACGCCGTATTCACTTTCAGCACGGGCCAGTGTGGTCTGGTTGTCCTGCCAGAACCTGACGCCCGCTTCGATACGCACCGGGTCGATGAAGCGGCTGCGGTAAACGCGCCAGTTTTTGGTGAAAGTTTTTGCCGGGGGCTGCATCAGGCGCACCACACTGGGCATGTAGCGCGCTTGGCCAATGGTTTCGCGTACCCATAGGGGATCCAGGTTGCGCCGGCTGGCCAGGTCATCGGCAAAGCGCATGACCTCGGGCCGGCTTGCATAGCTTGGCCCTTGGGCTGGTTGGCTGACAGTCCTCCTCACCTTGGAGTCTTTTGGGGTGTTGGCCCAAGAGAGATCAACGCAAATAGTTATCAAAAACAGAGCAAACGGGAAGCGAAACGCGGCGAGCTTGAACAAGAAGGGGGAAATCATGCGGGAGGCTGTTCCAAGGTCGGAGTAGCTGAAAGTGTCAGCAGGTCCAGTTTAGCTGGTGGTATTGCTTTTTCAATTGAGCCAGGCTGGCCGAAGCAGGGGCGTAGCGCTGCTCTTCCAGTTGCATCAACCAGTCGTGCAGCGCCTGGCCCTTCTGACCGCGATGGCTCAGGACCTGCAGCGCAAGCTGGCGCGGTGGCGTTGACGCGCTGCTGGCAATGCCGGCTTTGGCCAGCCGTCTGCGGGCGCGGGCCAGCAGGCGCAGCCAGGGGTCGTGCTGCACGCGCTCCCACCAGGCCCAGCTGGCTCCGGCCAGGCTGACCAGCACGATGATGCCCAGCAGCACGTAGCTAAGGTCCTCCCAGCTGGGGGACTTAAAGCCGATGTTTTTGAGCAGATCCAGCTGCTTGCCCTCTGTGTAGTTCAGGACCCATTGGTTCCATCGGTTGTTAACGGCCTCCCAGGTAGCCCGGAGTTGCGCGGCCAGGGTTGGGCTGAAGTTGCCCAGTGCCTGCCCAACCAGCCCCTGCGGCGGTATCAGGCGCTGGAAGGAGCCGGTGCGCCCAGGCGCCACCGCAGAGGTGGGGTCGACGCGGGTCCAGCCCTGGTTTGCGTGCCAGACTTCGGTCCAGGCATGGGCATCGCTTTGGCGCAATGTCCACAAACCGTCCACGGGGTTGACTTCTCCCCCCTGATAGCCGGTGACGATGCGCGCCGGGATATCCATTGCGCGCATCAGAACCACAAAGGCGGAGGCGATGTGTTCACAAAAACCTTCTTTGCGGTCAAACCAGAACTCGTCGGCCGTATTGGGGCCGTACACGCCCGGCTCCAGCGTATAGGTGTAGCCGCCGATACGCAGGCGCGCCAGAGCGGCCTGCACCAGTGCTTGCGTATCGCCCTGCGCGATGCCCGGATCGCGGCTTATTTCTGCCGCCAGCGCCAGCGTGCGAGGGTTGAAGCCGGGCGGCAGCTCGATAAATTCCTGCAGCCCCACCGCCCGTTGCTGCGGGCCGTGCCGAAAGTCCGGATAACTCTCTGCCTTGTAGCGAACAAGGTCGCTGATCGGGCGATCCGTCAGCCATTGCAACTCTGCATTCATGCGGGGCTGGTATTGGGGCAGGACAGGGCTTTGCAGAGCAGCTTCCAGCACAAATAACCAGGGCCGACTGGTGGGCTCCAGTGTTACTTCGTAGCGTATGGGGGTGCCCACAGTGCTCAAATTGGCTGGCAATTTGTAGCGGGATGGAAAGTCCGAACCTGACGGCCGCCATTCGCGCCCGTCAAAATTGGATAACACCGGGCCGCGAAAGTACAAGTTGCGTTGCGGCGGCGTCGCGCCCTCAAAGCGCACGCGCATGGCGATGCTGCCGTCAAGGGCCAGACTGGCGATGGTTCCGACCTGCATGCTGGCGCTCAGGCCGCTGCGGCCAGTCATGCCATCCGAAGGGATGCCCCACAGAGGCGCCAGACGCGGAAACAGCAAAAAGAGCACCACCATCATGGGCGCACCCAGCAGAGCCATCCAGCCCGCCGTTTTTGCGGCTTGCAGCAGGGGCGGCTTGCCCACCGGCATGTGCGCATTGACCAGGGCCGTCAGCAAGCCCAGCAGCCCAAGCAGCATGCTGAAAGCTGTGAGCAAGGACTGGGAGTAAAAAAAGTTGGTGAGCATCGTGAAGAAACTCAAAAAGAAGATCACGAAGGCATCCCGTTTGGCTCGCAGTTCCAGTGTTTTAAGAGCCAGCAAAATCGCGATCAGTGTGACGCCGGCATCACGACCGAGCAGCGTGCGATGAGTCAGCAGCGTGGCGCCTATGGCAACCACGAGCAGTGCCAACAGCCACCATTTGCCGGGCAGTGCTTTCGCAGTGAATGCGAGTCGCCCGCGCCAGAGCAGCATGCCAGCAGCCAGCGCGCTGCACCACCAGGGCAGGTTGCTCACCTGAGGCAGTAACACCCAGGCGATGACTGCGAGCAGGAAGAGGGTGTCGCGGCTGTCGCGGGGGAGGGATTTGAGGCGGGTCAGCATGGGGCTTTCCTGAGGCCATCCTTGCCTCCACATTTGTCATCCCGACACCTTTCGCTGTCATCCCGGACTTGATCCGGGATCCATGTTGGTTTGTTCGTGCAGTGTGGTCTGCCAACAAGCCGGGTCTCGCCCCGGCGGGCGAAGCACTTTTCTTTGCTTCGCCAAAGAAAAGTTCCCAAAAGAAAGGCGACCCGATGGTCCGGGACCCCCTTCGCTGCGCTACGGGGGCAACCTGCGGTGCTCGGTAAAAGCTGGGTCTCGCTCGAACTCGCCTTCGGCTCAAACAATCGCGAGCCCTGATCCGCTTTTACCTGCGCTCCTCGGCCCGGCCCGACGGGCTTAGGGAGAGAAAGCAAATACCAAGCCCAACTCGGGGAGCAGTGACGCGCAAAGCGCGTCACTGCGGAGTCCGATCCCGTTTCCCACCCCCTTCTGTATGCGCCGAGGACCGAGCACCGCAGGTTGCCCCGCAGCGAAGCGGAGGGGACGCAGACAGTAGGGGCGCCTTTTTTTTTGCTTACTTTCTTTTTGGCGACGCAAAAAGAAAGTGAGTTGCCGCCGGGCAACCCCCGGCTTGTTCGTGGCCCTCCAAAGCAAAAAGCAAAGACGGCTTCGACAAGCTCAGTCCGAACGGCGGCGTATGCGGCTGTGCTGGCGCAGGTCAACATAAAGCCAACGCCTCAAGACATTGCCTCTTGTGCGCCTCCCCACTCCCAGGCTTGATCTGCAGACCAGGCAGCCGCAAGCCATAACTGAGCCCCATCTTGTTCGCCATCAGCACCCAGGCGCATAGCCGCGAGAGCTTTGCTTCAGTACCCAGAGCCCCAGCTTGCAAAAAATCGAGCTGGAGTTCGTAGTGCTGGGCTTGCTGCGCATCGCGTACCACCAGGCCGTTGCCTTGTTCATCTGCTTTGGCGGCTTTTTTCCACATCACCAGTTTCAACGGGTCGCCGCGGCGGTAGGCGCGGATGCCGTCGAACTCTCCGCTGTTCTGGACCCGGGCCGCCGCAGCAGTTCTGCCCGAACGGGGCTCGCCGGGAGGCAGGGGCGGCGCATGTAACTCTGGCGCTGGGTAAACAAGAATTTGTGCAGCCGGACGCCAAATGGTCCAGACCCGAAACGTACCCAGTGGAAAACGCGTTTCAGCGGTCAGGATGGGCAGGCGGTGCAATCCCCGGTCGCGCGGGGTAAATGCAATTTGCACGGTGGTGCTGTTTTGCGCGGGCACATCGGTCCAGGCCCAGTGGAGCTTGCCGGTTTCGCCGTCCGTAGGGAGCACACTGAGCCCTATGCCATGCCGCGTGGAGCGTCGGGTGTTGGTGAGTTTGACGTCAATAACAGCCGCAGAACCTGCAAATTGTGCAGGGGGCGCTATCAAATTCATTGCAATGCCGCGCAGGGTTCCGTGGCACACGTGCATGCCGACAACAGCGCTGCCGGCCAGCAAGAAGGTCAGCAGGTACCCCAGGTTGAGCTGGTAATTGATGGACGCGACCAGAAGTACCGCGAGCGTCAGCGCCAGCATGAAGCCGGGGCGAGTGGGCAGGATATAGACGTTGCGCTGGGTCAGCAGAACGCTGTCGGTCAGCGGCAGGCGGCTTTGCCACCACTGCCGGAACCTCCCACGCACCACCGCAATGGGGTTCCATTCGCGGGCCACCGTGGAACCGGCTTTGCCGGGCCACAGGTGGCGCCCCCCCGGGGGGGGGGCGTCGAAGGCGCTTCGGGGGGGACTCATTTTTACGGCAAGGGCACAGCCTCAAGCATGGCGCGCACCTGCTCGACCGAGCCACGTCCGGCGTCGCTCACGGGGATCAGCCGGTGCGCGACGGTTTGCGGCAACACGGCCACGATATCGTCCGGGGCCACGTAGTCGCGGCCACTCAGAAACGCTTGGGCACGGGCAGCGCGCATCACCGCAATACCGGCGCGCGGGCTCAAGCCTTGCAGGAACCAGCGGCCGGATCGGGTCGCGGCAATCAGATCCTGAAGGTAGTTGAGAAGGGGGTCGGCCGCATGGACTTTCAACACTTGTTGCTGCAAGTCCAGTAGATCGTGCGGCATCAGCAAGGGCGGCAGGTTGTCAAGCATGTCGCGGCGGTCCTTACTGCCCAGCAGTTCCCGCTCGGCCGCGCGGTCCGGATAGCCGAGGGAAATGCGCATGTGGAAGCGGTCCAACTGCGACTCCGGAAGCGCGTAAGTGCCAAGCTGGTCGTGTGGATTTTGTGTCGCAATGACAAAAAATGGTACGGGCAGTGGTCGGGTTTCGCCCTCTACCGTGACCTGCTTTTCTTCCATGGCCTCCAGCAGCGCGCTTTGGGTTCTGGGGCTGGCGCGGTTGATTTCGTCAGCCAGCAGCACCTGCGCAAACACCGGACCTGGGTGAAATACAAAGGCCTCTTTCTGTCGTTCATAAATCGACACCCCCGACAAATCGCTGGGCATCAGGTCGGCGGTGAACTGCACGCGTGAAAACTGCAGACCGAAAGAGCGCGACAGCGCATGCGCCAAGGTGGTTTTGCCGACGCCGGGGACGTCTTCTATGAGCAAGTGTCCCCCGGCCAGCAGGCAGGCCACGCAGTCCTGTACCTGAGCGGGTTTGCCGACAATGACCGTGTTAAGCTGATTTAATAGCGTCTGAATTTTTTGATTCGCGTTCATGCTATCCACCTTACCGCAAAATTTTCCGCCATGAATGCCACAGCCTACTTCACCCACAAAGACTGCTGGAAGCATGAGATGGGCCCCGGGCACCCCGAGTGCCCCGAGCGTCTGGACGCGATCGAAGACCGGCTGCTCATTGCCGGGGTAGGCGACGCACTGGACAAGCGGGAAGCGCCGCTGGCCTCGCTGACCGACCTGGAACTGGCCCACGGCCGCATGATGATTGCCGCCGTGCGCGGCATGAGTGACCGGCTGGTTGACGAGATTCAGGCTGGCGGACCCGCCTACGCCCAGATAGACCCCGACACCGCACTCAACGCCCACACCTGGACTGCGGCCCTGCGTGCAGCGGGAGCCACCCTTGCGGCCACGGATGCCGTGATGGCGGGTGAGGTGGCCAATGCCTTTTGCGCGGTCAGGCCCCCCGGCCACCATGCCTGCCGCGACAAGGCCATGGGCTTTTGTGTTTTCAACAACATTGCAGTGGCGGCCAAATATGCCCTGCAGCGCCACCGCCTCAAGCGGGTGGCCATTGTTGACTTTGACGTCCACCACGGCAATGGCACGGAAGACATCATCTCGGGTGACGAGCGGATTTTGATGGTGAGCTTTTTTCAGCACCCTTTTTACCCTTTTACCGGAAGCCAGACGCGCGCCAACAACATGGTGAACCTGCCTGTGCCGGCCTACACCAAGGGCATGGAAGTGCGCGAGCTGATAGAGGAGGCGTGGATCCCCCGGCTGGAAGCTTTCAAGCCAGAGATGATTTTTATCAGCGCGGGTTTTGATGCCCACCGTGACGATGATCTGGGGCAAATGGGGTTGACCGAGCAAGACTATGCCTGGATCACCCAGCGCATCAAAGACGTGGCCAAACGCCACGCCAAAGGTCGCATTGTTTCCGCACTTGAAGGCGGCTACAACCTCGCTGCGCTGGCGCGCAGCGTGGAAGCGCACATTCGCGTGCTGGCCGATTTGTGATTGACATGGGGAAGAGTGGCATATCCGATTCTGCTGGCCCGGTGCTGCACACGCGCGATGGGCGCGGCGTTCATCACCTGACACTCAACCGGGCAGACAGCTTCAACACCTTGAGTGAAGACATGCTGGCCGCGTTGCAATGCTCCCTGGACGATGTGGCCGCTGACCCCGACGCACGCATCGTGGTCCTGGCAGCGCAAGGCAAGGCCTTCTGCGCCGGACATAACCTCAAGGAAATGCGGGCCCGCCCCGAACTGGCCTATTACCAGAAGCTTTTTGCCCAGTGCACCCGCGTGATGCTCAGCATCCAGGACCTGCCCGTGCCCGTGTTGGCCAGGGTGCAAGGGGTGGCCACCGCGGCGGGCTGCCAACTGGTGGCGCAATGTGACTTGGCGGTGGCCAGCAGCCATGCGAGTTTTGGCGTCAATGGCATTGACGTCGGGTTGTTTTGCGCTACGCCCAGCGTGCCGCTGGTGCGCAACATTCCTGCGAAACAGGCGATGGAGATGCTGCTGACCGGCGGCTTCATCACGGCTGAAGAGGCGCTGGCCAGAGGCCTGGTCAACCGGGTGGTGCCCGCAGATGATCTGGACGCCGAAATGGAGAAGATGGTCCAGGCGATTTTGAACAAACCCCGCGAAGCCATTGCCATGGGCAAAGCACTTTTTTACCAGCAACGTGAGATCGGCATTGCCGCCGCCTACCAGTTGGCTGGCCAGAGCATGGCCTGCAACATGGTCCACCCTGTGGCCCAGGAGGGCGTGCAGGCCTTCATCGACAAAAGGAAGCCCCAATGGCCAGCGCCAGCGCCCTGAACAGCCCAACCGTCCCGACCGCCAGGGTTGACAGTCTTGATGCCTGGTTTGCAGCGCTCGCTCAACCCACCGCGCTGACCGAGTTGGCGGCCTTGCTGGGCTGCGTTCTGCTGGCCTGGCTGGTGGTGCGCCTTGTGAGCCGGGCCGGCCCCGTTGCCGACGAGTCATCCATTCTCTTTGGACGGCGCATTGTGGATGGCGTGCTATTCCCGCTCTTGCTTCTGTTTTTTGCCTATGTGGTGCAGGCATTGCTGGTGCGACTGTTTCCTTTGGTACTTTTCAAAGTGGGTATTCCGGTGCTGTTGGCCCTTGCGGTGATTCGCCTGGGGGTCAAGGTCTTGCAGGTGGCGTTCAAGGATGCGCCCTTGGTCAGGGCGCTGGAGCGCACCATTTCCTGGCTGGCCTGGATCGCCATGGTGCTCTGGGTCAGCGGTTTGTTGCCAGTGATTTTGGAGGAACTGGACGGAATCAAGTGGAAGGTCGGCGCCTCGTCCCTGTCGCTGCGCACCATGCTTGAAGGCGCGTTGACGGCCGGCGTGGTGCTGCTGATCACGCTGTGGATATCCGCCGCGCTGGAAGCGCGCTTGCTTCGATCGGCCACCGGCGGTGAACTGTCGTTGCGCAAGGCCGTGAGCAATGCCACGCGGGTGGTGCTGATGTTTGTCGGTCTGTTGCTGGCCTTGTCGGCGGTTGGCATTGACCTGACGGCCTTGTCGGTGCTGGGCGGGGCTATCGGTGTCGGTATTGGTTTTGGCCTGCAGAAGCTGGCCGCCAGTTACGTCAGTGGCTTTGTCATGCTGGCCGAGCGCAGCGTGCGCATTGGTGACAATGTGCGGGTGGATACTTTTGAAGGGCGCATCACCGAGATCAATGCGCGTTACACCGTGATCCGTGCGTTGTCGGGGCGGGAAGCGATTGTTCCCAACGAGATGTTTATTAGCAACCGCATCGAGAATCTGTCCTTGTCAGATTTGCGTGTGCTGCAGTCCACCACGGTGTCCGTGGGTTATGACAGTGACGTAGAGCTGGTCATGCGTCTGCTTGCCGAGGCGGCATTGAAACAGGACCGCGTGCTGCGTGATCCGGAGCCGTCGGTGAATCTGACTAATTTCGGAGTCGATGGTCTGGAGTTCACGCTTAACTACTGGATGACTGACCCGGAAAATGGCCAGCAGAACCTGCGCTCTCGGGTCAACTTGGCGGTGCTCAACGCCCTGCGCGAAAACGGAATCGAAATTCCATTTCCACAGCGTGTCGTTCACACGCGGCCCGCACCCGAAGCTGCGGCGCTACTTCATGAAGGACGGCAACCAGAGGCTCAATGACGGGAACGCCAGCAACGTACCCAGCGCCACGACCTGCATGAAGACAAAAGGCCAGGTACCGCGAAAGATATTGCCCAGCCCGACCTTGGGAAGCAAGGTGTTGAGCACAAACAGGTTCATGCCAACCGGAGGCGAGATCAAGCCGATCTGAATCACCATCACGATGAGCACGCCGAACCATACCGGGTCAAATCCGAGCGCCACCACAATCGGAAAGAACAGCGGAATGGTCAGCAGCACCATGGTGAGCTCTTCCATCACGGTTCCCAGCACCACGTAGATCGCCATCATGGCGGCTACCACCATCAGAGGTGACAAGCCGAGGTGGGTGATCCATTCCTTCAGCTCATTGGGCATGGAAGTGAAATTGACGAAATTGGCAAAAATGGTTGCGGCTATCAGCAGGGTAAACAACATGGCGGTGGTCCTGGCCGACTCCACCAACACTTCAAATGTGGATAGTACCGTCAGCCGCTTGCGTGCCAGGGCAAAGATGAATGCACCCGCCGCCCCTATGCCAGCGCCTTCGGTGGCCGTAAACACGCCGCCGTAAATGCCACCCAGTACCAGAACGACCAGCAGCAACACCCCCCAAATGCCGCGCAGAGCCGCCCAGCGCTGCGGCCAGGTGGACCTTTCGCCTGCGGGCGCATGTTCGGGGTCGAGAAAGGTCATGAAGAGAACCGCCACCATCAGAAGCAGGGCGATCAACAAGCCGGGAATCACCCCGGCGGCAAACAGCTTGCCAATGTTGGTCTCCGTGACGATGCCGTAGATCACCATGATGGTGGAGGGCGGGATCATGATTCCCAGTGTGCCGCCCGCGGCGATCACGCCGGTCGACAGTGAGTCGCTGTAGCCAAGTTTTTTCATCGAAGGATAGGCCACCCTGCTCATGGTGGCTGCCGTGGCGATGGACGACCCGCAAATGGCGCCAAAACCTGCGCACGCTGCGATGGTGGCATGGGCCAGGCCACCGCGCAGGTGTCCGATGAAGGCATAGGCTGCATGAAAAAGTTCATGGGCCAGCCCGGCCTTGGCGACAAAGTTGCCCATGAGGATGAACAGCGGAATGACCGACAGCGTGTAGGCAAAGCCTGTTTCGTGAACAACCTGGGCGGTACTGGTCATTGCAGGCAACCAGCCGCGGGTCAGCCCCATGCCGACAAAGCCAACCAGACCCATCGCAAATGCCAACGGCAGGCGCATCAACGCGAGAATAAAAATGGCAGCGAAGCCGACCAGAGCCTCGGTCACAGCGCGCCTCCTTCGGCTTCGTCCGCATGCGCACGTGGCTTGAGTGCAAAACCCAGGTGAATCAGTCCGGCGACCACGCACAACGCGGCCATGCCGTACATGAACGGAGCCTTCAGTATTTTCAGCTGGGCCGTGGTTTCGCCAGTTTCCAGGAACTGGCCTCCGGTCTGCCACATCAGGTAACCGAGGGCCACCAGGACAACGGCGCACACGCCATGCATGAGACTGCGCTGAAACTTGCGAACCGCAACCGGGAGGTAATGGTCAAGCGAGTCGAACACAATGTGCTCTGCACGCAGTGACACCAAAGGCAAGGCCGCAAAAATGACGACCACCATCAGCAGTTCGGTCAGCTCAAGCGAGCCCGGGATGGAGTTGGACAAGAGCTTGCGCCCCGACACATCAAAAAAAGTCAGCACCATGATGGCAAACAGGGCGCATGCGGCCAACAAGCCGCACACCGCTTCAATGGCTTTTTTCAATCTTTTTCCTACCCGTAAAAAAGCGCGGCACTCATCTGCATGAGTCCGCGCCGGTTTGCTTGCAATGCGGTTTACTTTTCCTGCTTGGCGATTTCCGCGCGGAATTCCGCCAGCAACTTGGTGGCGTTTTTCAGGCCCTTGATTTCGGCGTCCTTGATCCACTTTTGCTCAAGCGACGCGGTCCGGGTTTTGACGTCTGCAACAAATTTGGGGCTGGCCTTGACGATTTGGACGTTATTGGCTTGCATCAATGCTGTCGCGCGAAGATCTACCCGGTCCCACCCGCGGCCATACATGCGCGCTGCCACTTCGCCGGAGATCGCATCGACAGCCTTTTTCTCATCAATGCTCAGTTTGTCGTACTTGGCCTGGTTCATCATGAAAACGAAGCTGGTGTTGTACAGACCGCCCGGAAACATCGTGGCGTGCTTGATGATTTTGTCGATTCTGAACGACTCGGTGGACTCCGCCGGGAAAAGCGTGCCGTCCATCACACCGCCGGACAAAAGCTCGTACGAGTCAGGCGCCGGCTTGAGGGTGACATTCATGCCGAGCGTCTTGGCGATTTCGTTGACCATACCGCCACCCACGCGCCACTTGAGGCCACCGAGCTCTTCCACGGTAGTGACCGGCCTTTTGGTGTTGAACACAATCCCGGGACCGTGCGTGAAGAAGGAGAGGACTTTGACACCTTGGTGCTCAGACAGGAACTCCGGGTTCTTGAAAGCCACCTTGTTGAAGGCCACGGAGATGGGCTCGGCTTTATTGCCCAAAAAGGGAAACTCCGCCATTTGGGTGTAAACAAACCGACCCGGCGTATAGCCGTGCACGGTGTAGGAGATATCCGCTACGCCGTTTTTGACTGCGTCGTAAGTACCTGGCGGTGCGGCTACCGCACGGGGCAGGATGTTGCATTTCATCTTGCCAGTGGTGTTTTTCTCCAGCAGATCACACCATTCTTTTTGCGCCAAACTCAGTGAGTGGGTGGGCGGCAACCAGCTGGAAACGGCGAAGACTGTTTGTGCGCCAGCAAGACCGCTACACAGGGTTAGCAGGGCGGCGGTGAGGGATTTGATTTTCATGAACACTCCAGAGCGACCAGGTAGATGAGCTGTTACCGAACATACCGAGACTTTAAGTCAGTGGTTGGTGACGGTCTGTCCCTACTTACCCGAATTAACCGACCCATCGGTCTGTTAATTGTTCTGTCGCGGTAGCTACACCGAATTGGGGTGATGGCTCTAACCCGGGCGCAAGGGGCTTCTATAATAAAATAGAACGACCGTTCTTTTTAATGGCAATGAGCGTCTCGTATCGAGTTTCCCGGCGACCGCTGTGCAAGTGCAGCATAGAATCAAAAGCTTTACGTTAACGTCAACTCAATCAACTCTGGAGCCCTCCCAATGAAGGTCTTGGTACCCGTCAAACGCGTTGTAGATTACAACGTCAAAGTCCGCGTCAAATCCGATGGCACCGGTGTCGATATCGCCAACGTCAAGATGAGCATGAATCCCTTTGACGAGATTGCGGTTGAGGAAGCCACGCGATTGAAGGAAAAGGGTGTTGTCACCGAGGTCATTGCCGTGAGCTGCGGCGTAGCGCAGTGCCAGGAAACCCTGCGCACCGCCATGGCCATAGGCGCAGACCGCGCCATTCTGGTGGAGACCACTGAAGAGTTGCAGCCCTTGGCCGTGGCCAAGCTGCTCAAGGCGTTGGTCGACAAGGAGCAACCCCAGCTTGTGATTCTGGGCAAGCAGGCCATTGACGACGACTGCAACCAGACTGGCCAGATGCTGGCGGCATTGCTGGGCTGGCCTCAGGCTACGTTCGCATCCAAAGTCGACGTTGCAGACGGCAAGGCCGTTGTCATGCGCGAAGTTGACGGCGGCATGGAGACCTTGTCCTTGACATTGCCGGCCATCATCACCACCGACTTGCGCCTCAACGAGCCGCGCTACGTCACCTTGCCCAACATCATGAAGGCCAAGAAAAAGCAGCTCGACAACTTCAAGCCGGAGGATCTCGGCGTCGATGTCAAGCCGCGCCTTAAAACGCTCAAGGTCAGCGAGCCCCCGAAACGCAGTGCCGGCATCAAGGTGCCCGACGTCGCCACGCTGGTGGACAAGCTGCGCAATGAAGCGAAGGTAATTTGATTCGTCCCGGACGAGGGGCCCCGCAGAGCGGGGATCGAACGGTCGGCGAATCAAATCTGAAGCGCCGGCATAACGCAGATATCAACAGTTTTCCAGGAGTCACACCATGACCGCACTCGTCATCGCAGAACACGACAACGCCACCATTCGCCCCGCCACACTCAACACCGTGACGGCTGCCGCCCAATGCGGTGGCGAGGTGCATGTGCTGGTGGCCGGCCTGAATGCCGGTGCTGCCGCCCAGGCCGCCAGCCAGATCGCCGGCGTTGCGAAGGTCATCCATGTGGATGGCGCGCATTTTGAACACGGTCTGTCCGAAAACATGGCTGCCCAGGTGATCGCGCT
>JBKJIV010000204.1:0-3489 GCA_046598365.1 Polaromonas sp.
TGCGATTGATGGCATGGCTGTCGGCAAGCCAAGGATTTTGCATGTGGAGGACGACCTCGATATCCAGCGCATCACTGCGGCCATTGCACAGGACTTTGCCACCTTTGAGTTTGCCGCTACGCTGCAGGAGGCGCGAACGCGTTTGCTCGATCAAAAGTTTGACCTCATCTTGCTTGACCTGACGCTGCCAGGAGGCTCCGGTTGGGATTTGCTGGCTGACATTGAAGCCCTGGATCGCCCGCCCCCAGTGGTTGTTTTCTCGGCCCTCGAGGTAAACCGGTCGCAAAGCGCCCGCGCCGCCGCTGTGCTTCTGAAGGCGCAGACCTCCAATGCCGAACTGCTGGAAACGTTGCAACGTGTGCTGAGTCAGAGCCGGTATTCGAGTGCACGCAGCTAGCTACAACCTGCCCCACTCTGAATAGCTGACCAGCGCTGGGCTCGGTGTGCGGCCCAGCAGGTTGTGCAAGGCGACGCACAAATCGCTGAGGTCGCTTGTTTTACTGACGACCAGCACCGCCCCCTCATCACGTGCTTTGGATTTCAGGGTTTCGTCCACATAGCCGGAAATAACGATGACCGGCAGATCGCTGCGAATGTGTTTGACCTGCTTGAGCAACTCGATCCCCGAGGACCCTTTGAGGCGGTAGTCGGTGACCAGTAAATCGCAGCGGGAAGTGCCAAGTTCAATAGCCGTTAGTGCTTCTTTCGCCGATTCAAAACAGGTGACTTTGAAACCTGCTTCTGGCAGTGTCTCGCTCACAATGGTTCGCATGGGCTCGTAGTCGTCCACATAGAAGATGTGTTTGACTTCCAATTCCAACTCGTTGAACGCCGAAGTTTCGACTGGCAGTGCGGTGGGCAGGTAGATGTCGAAAGCCGTTCCGCGCCCTGGTTCTGGCAGCACCGTGAACATGCCCTGGTGCTGAACAATGATGTCGTGAACCTCGATTAGCGGGAGTCGACGGGCGCCACGCGGATTGTCGTCAACCAGCGATGGGGCAGAAACGATCTCGTGGTCCGGGCCTATCGGCAGTCGGCTGCTGTTGCTGACTACGAAGTGAGCGTAACGCCGAGGCGGCAGGCCGCCCTGCAATTTCCCGGCATCGTCGTCCAGCACAATTTCGTCCAGTACGACCTCGTTCATTTCAACAATGATCTGTGTCGCCTGACGTCCCATGGACTGCCACGCCACGATGAAAACGCTGAGCAGCGCTTGCTCGAGTCGATCAGCTTGGGCCCGTACGCCAGGATTTTCGTGGGCCAGGTTCACGGCCAAGCCCACCTCGGCGGGCAGCAGAGCCCGAAAGCGTTGCAAGGCGCGCGTGACGATGGGCGCCAGGTCCTGATTGACTAACCCGTCGGCTGACGCGGGGCCGGATTGCATGGAGGCCTTTCAAAAGGGACGCGACTCCAGGCGATGCGCACTTTGAGTTGTCAGTGCCGGGAAAAAGATTGTGCCGGGAGCAATAACTGTGTGCAGGGTAATTCTTTTGATTTATTGCGTCAAATGGCAGCGTGCTTGAGGTGTGGGCAGGTTTGTTGACACCATCGCGCGAACTCATAAACATGGTGGCGTTGGCACGGATTTGGGCGGCGCGGGAGTCGGGTGCAGGCAGGTGCCCAGAGCTCAAGCAATATTGATTCAGCCGTCGGCGGCAGATGGACCTACCGACCTCGCGTGCATTCGTCCAGCGCCTGGCCTGTCGCTGGAAACTGCCTCACTGCTTTGAGGCAGCTTGGGCAGCGGCGTCCGGCTTTCTCCGGTTCAGCGCCCGGGCAAATTCGTCTCGGGTGAGCATGCTGTCCTTGTCTGTGTCTGCCAAGTCAAAATACTTGGCCACATTTTTGAACCCTGACGCTTCGTCACGGCTCACCTTGCCGTCGCGGTTGGCGTCCATATAGCTGAATGCCCGATCAATATCCCTTGCAGAGTATTTGGATGCGGTCGTCTTGGCTGGTTCTTCAGGTGGTGCGACGCGTGACGGTGACGTCTCCTGAGGCGCTGGCACGCCGACGGACTCGGCGGTTTGAGCGTGCACGCTGAATGCCATCAAAGTTGCTGCGGCCCCCAACAGGAACAGGCCTGCCAACTGGCGGTATTGCGTGGACAGGCCCCAACGGACAAGGACGGTTGAACTGGATAAAGCGAATGAAGTGCGGGATGGAGTCATTGGTGATTGGCGGAAAAATAAAACATAGGTCATTCAAACGCAACCGGCCTGAGCGCGCCAGCATCTTTGCAAGGTGTTTCCTCACTTTACATCGCAGCAGGGAGGTGAAACATTTCTTTGCGCCATAGGCTCCGGGTGTTTGGCACCACGCCGACAGACACTTGCCAGTTCGTCCCACAGGCCCAAACCGCGTCTGCTGGCCCAATGGCAAGATGCTGGAGCGTGACCGCGACAGAGGTAACATGCCCGAATTGCGTCCTCATCGCTACTGATCAGCACTGGAGCCGCTCCACGGATTCAGCCCCATCACAAGAAACAACCTGCCCATCATGAAACTCCACAACACGGCCCGGTCTCCGGCACTGGAAAAAAGAGCCTTTCTGCTATTGCTGCTGCTTGTCTCGCTTGCTTTTCTGAGCGTGCTCTGGCCGCTGTACGGTGCCGTTTTCTGGGGTGCGATTTTTGCATTGATGTTCGCGCCGCTTTTTTTGCGTTTGCTCAAGGTCATGAAAGGCCGACGAACCGCCGCAGCCCTGTCGGCAGTCGGCATTATTCTGGTCCTGGTGATTATTCCTCTGGCCCTGATTGGCGCCTTGCTGGTGCAAGAGGCATCGGCCGTGTACCAGCGTGTGCAATCGGGAGAGCTCAGTTTGGGCGCTTACTTCCAGCAGATGTACAACGCGCTGCCTGGCTGGGTAACCGGTCTTCTGGACCGCTTTGGCCTGAACAGCACGGGTGTTATTCAGGAACGGCTGGCGCAGGCCATGTCCAAAGGCAGCCAGTTCCTTGCCACGCAGGCGCTGAGCATTGGTCAAAATGCCTTTGACTTTGTCGTCAGCTTTTTTGTCATGCTGTATTTGCTGTTCTTTTTGCTTCGCGATGGCGCCGCTCTGTCACGGCGCATTCATGAAGCCATCCCACTGGAGGCCGGTATCAAGCGTGACCTGGCGGGAAAATTTGTCACCGTCATACGCGCGACCGTCAAAGGAAATGTGCTGGTGGCTGCCCTGCAGGGTGCGCTGGGCGGCTTGATATTCTGGTTGTTGGGCATCCATGCGCCCGTTCTCTGGGGCACCTTGATGGCGTTTCTGTCGCTCTTGCCTGCGGTGGGTGCGGCGCTTGTCTGGGTGCCTGTGGCGGTTTACTTTCTGATGACTGGCGCCATCTGGCAAGGCGTGGTGCTGATCGCCTTCGGTGTTCTCGTGATTGGTCTGGTAGACAACATTCTGCGTCCGGTACTGGTCGGCAAGGACACCAAAATGCCGGACTACGTGGTGTTGGTGTCCACTTTGGGCGGGATGTCCCTCTTCGGACTGAA
>JBKJIV010000060.1:0-8399 GCA_046598365.1 Polaromonas sp.
TGGTACACCGCAATTACCTGATTACCGGCCAGACCCCGCAGCTGGAACAGTACCGGGCCTTGGCCGCAAAAATAACACTGGCGCCCGGACGCATCGGCGGGCTCGTCAGCGACAACCCGAACCAGCAAGCAAATCTGGCCACGCTGGTGCCCCTGATTGGTCAGACGCAGGAGATGCTGGACCAGCGTATTGCGCTCTACCAGGCCGAAGGGTTTGCCGCCGTGCAAAAAAAGATTGCGGATGGGCAGGGCATGTCGTTAATGCAATCCGTCCACTCGATGATCAACCTTATGGTGGCCGCTGAAGATGCCCTGCTGGTCGAGCGCGAAGCCGCGACTGTGGGTTCCCAGCGCTACCTGCTTGCCTCCCTGGTGCTGACCCTGATCGTAGCCGCCGGTCTTTTTGCGTCCTTGTACAGCGCCATCCACCGCCAGATGCACGCGCGCCGGCAGGCCGATCTGGCATTGGCCAGCGCCAAGGAGGCGGCGGACGCGGCCCGACATGAGGCCGATGCTGCCAATCAGGCCAAGAGCACATTTCTGGCCACCATGAGCCACGAAATCAGAACCCCGATGAACGGGGTGATGGGCATGCTGGAGCTACTCAGCTTGAGCCCGCTCGACGGCTCGCAACATGCCACGGTCAAGGTCATCCGCGACTCGGGCAAGACCTTGATGCGGATCATTGACGACATTCTGGACTTCTCGAAAATCGAAGCGCACAAATTGAGCATTCATCCCGAAGCAACACACATCGGGAACCTGCTAGAGGACATCCGCAACACCTACACGAGCAACGCAAGCAGCAAGGGCTTGCCGATCTATTGCCGCGTCGACGACAAGCTCAGCCCCGGCCTGATGGTGGACCAGGTCCGCCTGCGCCAGATCGTCCACAATTTTGTGAGCAACGCCATCAAGTTCACATCCAGCGGTCAGATTGACATCACGGCCGACCTGATCGAGAGAAGCGAAGGCGCAGACCGGGTGCGCTTTTGCGTGAAAGACACCGGCATCGGCATTTCCGAGGCACAGCAGAAGCTCTTGTTTCAACCCTTTGCCCAAGCCGAATTGAACACCGCTCGCCGCTTCGGCGGAACCGGACTGGGTCTGTCCATCAGCAGGCGACTGACGGAGCTGATGGGTGGCACGGTCAACATGCAAAGCGAGCCGGGCAAGGGAACAACGATGGTGCTGGAGCTGCTACTGCCCATTGCAAACCCGGCACTTCTTGCTGCCTTCGATCCGGGCCGAAGTCAACGCATGCGCCTTGCAGCGGCCGAAACTCCAAGAGCGGCCCCCAACGTGGCGCAGGCAGAGGCAGAAGACACACTGGTGTTGATGGTGGACGACCACCCGACCAATCGTCTACTGCTGCTGCGCCAGTTGGACCTGCTCGGCTATGCGGCCGAAAGCGCGGAAAACGGTCTGCAAGCCTTGCATATGTGGAAATCGGGGCGATACGCTCTGGTGCTGACGGACTGCAACATGCCCGAAATGGATGGTTACGAACTGGCCAGAAGCATACGCATGCTGGAGTCCACCAGAGCCGCCACGCGCTGCCCGATCATTGCCTGCACCGCCAATGCCATGGGCGGAGAAGTGGAGATTTGCCTGGAAGCTGGCATGGACGACTACATTGCCAAGCCGGTGGAGTTAAAAAGCTTGCTGAGCAAGCTGGAGCGCTGGCTGCCTTTGCCTGCGGCCGTTCCTATCGCCACTCCTCTGGCCCCTGCTCCGGCGCCGGCAACAAGTCCGATTGACCACGCCATGCTCGCCAAAATGTCCTCAGGCGACGCGGCCATGGAAAGCGCCATCTTCAAAGAATTCCAGCGGGCAAATGATGAAGATGCGCAGCGCCTGGCGCAGGCAGTAACTGACCGCGACAGCGCGAAAGTCAAAAGTCTGGCTCATCTCATCAAGGGCGCCAGCGCTTCGATAGGCGCCGCACACCTCTCTGGCATCTGTGCCGGTATCGAGCACGCCAACAGCGCCGGGGACTGGAACAAAGTGGTGGCCGGCCTGGGCGAGTTCCAGCAGGAAGCGACCAAGCTGAACCGCTACTTTGAACAGTTGCGCCAGTCGGCCGGCTCATCTGCGTGAGTACGGATACCAAAGTGAAAATTGCCAAAAATTTAGAGTCAGAAAGTCACGACTGATGAATGACCGTACAAGAACCGACAAGAGTAGAAAAAAATCTTGAATAGTTACCGATATTTAGACCTTATGTTCGGTAGCAAACCGACAAAGTAACAAGTATCGTGTAGTCAAAAACCGTGTTACATAACGTAAATTCACCTACAAATTGCGAATGCGACAGCTTACTAAAGACCCATCAGTAACGAGATAAAACTGGGAAACCGAAACCGTCGACGGAGTTGCATCATGGGCCTACCAGACAAACCTGCAAGTCAACCAGCGCATATCCTGATCGCTGAGGACAGCGACGTACAGACCTTCATGCTTCGGTATATTCTTCAACAGAAGGGCTACAGGGTCAGTGTTGCGAACAATGGCCGTGCTGCGCTGGAAAGGGCAACCAGGCTCCACCCCGATCTGATCGTCAGCGACGTCGACATGCCCGAGATGAATGGCTACGAGCTGTGCCAACAAATCAAGGGCAACCCCGCCCTTGAGGGCACACCCGTGATTCTTGTGACCAGCCTGTCCGAGCCCAAGGACCTGCTGCTCGGGCTGAAAAGCGGCGCGGACAGCTTCATCATCAAACCCTACAACCAAAAGCACCTGCTGGAGCGTGTGGCACACGCACTCAGCGCAAGCACGCGGCGCACAGAGGAGCCAGAGAAGCCCTCAGTGGTCGAGATTTTCTTTCATGGCGAGAAGCACGAGATCACCGCCAGCCCTCGCCAAATCCTTGACCTGCTGTTGTCAACCTACGAGGCAACTGCCCAGCGCAACAAGGAACTTCACGAAAGCCGTGAACAGCTACGCCTGCGCACCACCGAGGCAGTGGCTGCCAACCGCTTCCTCGACTTGGTCATCGAGAACATTCCGGACGCGGTCTTCATCAAGGATGCGTCCGATCTGAAATATGTCAGGCTCAATGCGGCCGCCGAGGCTTTTCTCGGCATTCCGCGCGACCAGCTCATAGGAAAAACCAACTACGGCTTCCTTCCCAAGGAAGAGTGCGATTTCTTTGACGCGAAGGACCGCGAGGTACTGATCAGCGGCGGGCGCCTGGAAATCGCCGAGGCGCCCGTACACACGGCGCAGCAGGGGGTCCGGCTGGTACGCACCAAGAAGGTGGCCGTACTGGATGAGAACGGCGTCTCCACCCACATTCTGGGAATTTCGGAGGACGTCACCGACCTAAAAGAGGTCGAGAGAGAAGTTATCGCCCTCAATGCCGCTTTGCAAACGCACGCAGCAGATCTGGAGGCCGCCAACAAGAGCCTGGAGGGCTTCACGTCGGCAGCAACGCACGACTTGCGCTCTCCGCTGAGCGTCATCGGCGGATATGCGGGCATGCTGGAAAAAAACTACGCCGGCCAACTGGACGAAAAAGGCCGGCGGTATGTGTCCGTTATCAGTGCCACAACCAAACGCATGGCCAATCTGATTGACGATCTGCTGGCCTTCTCCAAGGTCGGTCAGGGCGAGCTAAGCAAGGCCAGCGTCGATATGCATGGGCTTGCGCACCAAGTCATTGCCGACTTGCTGCAGCTCCATCCGGAAGACAAAAAACCCAAGATCGAAGTGAGCTTGCTGCCGCCAGTGATGGCGGACGCCTCGCTGCTGCGCCAGGTCTGGGAAAACCTGCTGTCTAACGCCGTGAAATACAGCCGTCATGCCGCCAGCCCGCAAATTCAAGTCAGTGGCAGCGTCGACGGCACGGAAGCCGTTTATTCGGTACGGGACAATGGCGCCGGCTTCAGCATGGACCACTACCACAAGCTCTTCGAGATGTTTCAGCGTCTCCACGCTGATGAGGAATTTGAAGGGACCGGTGTGGGCCTGCCCATCGTCCACCGCTTGGTCACCCGGCATGGGGGTCGCGTCTGGGCCGAAGGCAAGGTCGGACAGGGAGCGGTATTTCATTTTGCGCTGCCTGCATGAGGTCAGACGGGAATGAGCGCGCTATCGCAATTGGTCGTTTTCCGCCTCGATGCGCAGCGTTATGCCCTGCACTTGTCTGGCGTGACGCGCATTGTTGCCGCAGCGCAGGTAACCCCCATCCCGAACGCGCCGGCCATTGTGCTGGGCGCGCTCAACCTGCACGGAGACGTGATCCCGGTGCTCGATGTCCGGCAACGCTTTCAATTGCCGCAGCGGGAGATCGGCGTCTCAGACCAGTTTCTGATCGCGACAACCCAGGGGCGCTCGGTGGCCCTGGTCGTGGATGAAGCGCTGGGGCTGGTCGAGCGGCATGCATCCGATGTCATTGGCGCCAACCAGATCACACCCGGTCTTGATCAGTTTCAGGGCGTGCTCAAGCTCGATGATGGCCTGGTGCTGATTCACGACCTGGAAAAGTTTCTGTCACTCGACGAGGCGCACCTGCTCGACAGGGCGATGGAGCTTGCCGCATGATGCACAGCCACGTAGGGCAGGCGCAGTGGTCGCAATTGAGTGAACTCGTCGCCGGCACGATGGGGCTGCATTTTCCGCGCGAGCGTTGGGATGACTTGAAGCGTGGCCTGGTCAGCGCAGCGCCGGAGTTTGGCTTTGAGGACGCCGCAGCTTGCATTGACTGGCTGTTGTCGGCGCCACTGACCCAGGCGCAACTGCAGACGATGGCAAGCCATCTCACCATTGGTGAAACCTACTTTTTCCGGGACCCCAAAATACTGGAGGCCGTGTCCGGCAGCATTCTGCCGGAGTTGATTCGCAGCCGGCGGGGCCACACGCAACGCTTGCGCATCTGGAGCGCGGCCTGCTCGAGCGGCGAGGAGCCGTATTCGCTGGCGATTTTGTTGCACCAGCTGTTGCCCGATCTGCAGGAATGGGACGTCACCATCACGGCCTCTGACATCAACCCACGCTGTCTGCACAAAGCTGCTGCGGGAATCTATGGGGAGTGGTCGTTCCGCAATGCCCCGAGCTGGCTGAAGCAACGCTACTTCAAACGCTGCGCCGATGGCCGCTATGCCGTCTTACCGGAAATAAAAAAGATGGTGCGTTTTACCAGCTTGAATCTGGTGGAGGACACCTTTCCCCCATTGGCAAGTAACACGCGTTCAATGGATGTGATTTTCTGCCGCAATGTGTTGATGTACTTCACGCCGCCCCAAATGAGCAAGGTGGTCGCCAAGCTCAGTCAGGCGCTGGTTGAAGGGGGTTGGTTGGCGGTCAGCCCAACGGAGGCCTCGCAGGCGCTGTACCCCCAATTCAGCACGGTGAATTTTCCGGGTGCGATTCTGCTTCAAAAAGGCAAGGCCTCGTCACGCGCCGACACTAGCCAGGTGGTCCTTGGCCCGGACGCTGACTTCGCAGCTGTGACGCAAGATCAACCCCGCCCAGATATCTCGCCGGTCGCGATTGAAGCCGTGCCGCAACAGCCGGCGCCGGTTGCAAGGGAACCCTTGCGCAGCGCTGCGGCCAGCGTACAAGCGCTGTATGAACAGGGCCGTTACGAAGAAGTGGCTGACACGCTGCTGGCCGCAGGGCTACCTGATGCGCCCGAACCGGCCCTGCTTCGCTTGCTGGCGCGCGCGCTGGCCAACCAGGGCAGACTGGCAGAGGGATTGAGCTGGTGCGAGCAGGCCATTGACGCCGACAAACTTGATGCTGCCGGTCACTACTTGCGCGCGATCATCCTGCTGGAGATGGGCGACCCCCTAGAAGCCGCATCCTCCCTGCAGCGGGCGGTGTATCTTCAGCCCGACTTTATATTGGCGCATTTCGCCTTGGGTCACCTCGCGCGCGGCCAGGGAAAAACCCGCGAGGCGGGCAGACATTTCGCCAACGCCCTGCAACTGCTGCAGCGTTATCAAGCGGACGATCTTTTACCGGAATCGGAAGGCCTCAGTGCCGGCCGATTGACCGAAACCATCATGGCCGTAAGCCCCACTGAGAGTGTTTCATGACACCCAACGCAGACCACTTGCCGGGGCCTGATGCGGCGCAAACCCTGCACAACCGGGCGCAATCGCTGGCCCAACCCCTGGTGCCTGTGTCGGCGGCAAACACCTCGCTTGATCTTCTCGAGTTCCGCCTGGCCAAGGAGTGTTATGCACTGGAGACCCGTCATGTGTGCGAAGTACACACCCTGAAAGACCTGACGCCGCTGCCGTGCACCCCGCCGTTTGTTGTGGGTATCGTGAATTTACGAGGCCGCATCACGCCGGTGATCGACATCAAGAAGTTCTTCGACCTGCCCGATGCGGGCATCACCGATTTACACAGTGTCATTCTGGTGCGTGGCAATGAGATCGAATTCGGCTTGCTTGCAGACGCCATTGTGGGGGTGCGCAGCGTTGCGCTGGAAAGTTTGCAACATTCGCTGCCTACCCTCACGGGTATCCGGGCCAACTACCTGAAAGGCGTGACGGCCGAGGGCCTGGTGGTGCTCGATCTGGAGCGCATTCTCGCGGATCCGAAAATTATTGTGCAAGAGGACGTTGCAAGCTGAAGGCATGCAAAAACGAAGGGCTGTGCCATGAAATGGAATATCGGAACCAAGATAAGCGCCGGGTTTGGGCTAACGCTGGTGGTCATTGTGCTGGTCGGGGCGGTCTCCTATCGCAGCACGGGGCAATTGATCGAGACCTCAGACCGGACCGAGCACAGCCACGAAGTGCTGAATCAACTCTCCGAGATGGAGCTTCGGGCGGCAGACATGCAAAGTTCCTTGCGGGGTTACGCCATCACCGAGGATGAGAGTTACCTGGTGCGTTATCAACCTTCATTGGAAAAAATCACCGCCAGCTTCCAGCAGGCGCGAGAACTGACCAAGGGCAACCCACGTGCGCAGCGGCACCTGGACACGATTGAACCGCTTGTCAAAAGCCGGATTGAATTTGCCAAGGAAACGGTCGAGACCACACGCACCAAAGGAACAGCGGCAGGCCAGCAACTGATCAAGACCGGCAAAGGCAGGACGCTCACGCTCGAAATTCGCAAAGTTGTCGACGAGATGGTGCGCGAGGAAAAAGAGCTACTCAAGCAACGCTCGGAAATGGCGCAGAGCGCCGCCGCCTTCGCGGTATGGACCATCGTGTGGGGCACCTTCGCTGCCGTGCTGCTCGCGGCGCTGGCCGGATTTTTCATCACGCGCAACATCGCCCGGCCGCTGCAGGGCCTTACCGCTGTCGCCGATCGGATCACCGTGGGTGACCTGAGCGTCAATGTCCACACCGATAGGCGCAGCGACGAGGTAGGGGTGCTGGCACGCACCTTGGACCGCATGACACAGTCTCTGCGTGCGATGGCTGGCGCGGCCGAACAGATAGCCGCTGGCGACCTGCGATCAACCTTCAAGCCCCAATCCCCTGACGACGTGTTGGGCAACGCCTTCGCGCGGATGTCGGAGAATCTTCGTGAGCAGATTGCCGGTTTGGCTGAAGGGGCGAATATGCTCGGGTCGGCTGCCAGTGAAATCGTCGCTTCGACATCTCAGCTTGCCGCCAGCGCCAGCCAGTCGGCTGCGGCGGTGAGCGAGACCACCGCCACGGTAGAAGAGGTTAGACAAACGGCGCAGGTGAGCAGCCAGAAGGCGAAACTGGTTTCCGACAGCGCGCAGCGGGCGGCACAGAGCTCCCTGAGCGGGCGCAAGTCCACCGAGGACGTGGGCGCTGGCATGACCCGCATTCGCCAGCAAATGGAAGCCATTGCCGCCAGCATGGGGCGACTGTCCGAGCAGAGCCAGGCCATAGGCCGGATCATGGCCAGCGTGGAAGACCTGGCTGCCCAGTCGAATCTGCTGGCCGTCAACGCCGCGATTGAGGCGGCCAAGGCCGGCGAGTATGGCAAAGGTTTTGGTGTGGTGGCGCTGGAGGTGAAAAGCCTGGCAGCACAATCGCGCCAGGCTACCAACCAGGTGCGCACGATGCTGGGAGACATCCAGAAGGCGACGACCGCGGCGGTGCTGGCGACCGAGCAAGGCAGCAAGGCAGTGGAAGCCGGAAGCAGGCAATCCGAATTGGCGGGCGAGTCGATCCAGGCCCTGGCGGGTAGTGCGACCGAGGCAGCTCAGGCAGCGATACAAATTGCGGCGTCTAACCAGCAGCAGCTGGTGGGCGTGGACCAGGTGGCTGGTGCGATGGACAGCATCAAGCAGGCGAGCATGCAAAACGTGGTGAGCGCCAAAGAGCTGGAGCTTGCGGCGCGCAACCTGAACATTCTTGGCCAGCGGTTCAAACAGATGGTCGAGCGGTACAAGGTGGCGTAATCAACAGCGCCATGAGTACCAAAGAAGACGAATTCCTGCAGCAACTCCAGGCC
>JBKJIV010000054.1:0-14527 GCA_046598365.1 Polaromonas sp.
TGGACAAGGTGCGCGATCCGACCGGCTGGCCATCGGCGATATAGCGCTCTACCAACGCTTTGAGCAGGAGTCGGGCACGTTCGTCAAGCATGAAGGCATTCTACGAAGCTTGTCACGGATGTTGTGATGTAATTTGACGATGAAGTCGCAATTTCGTCACGTCGCCCTGATCGGGAAGTACCACGCCCAGGGTTCACGCTCGGCACTCGAAGAAATTGCCAACTTCCTGCACACGCAGGGCTGCGAGGTCACGCTGGCGCAGGAAACGGCGAGCAATACCGGACTGACACAGTACCCTGTTCTCGATGTGGCCGGTGTGGGCAAACATTGCGACCTGGCCTTGGTGGTCGGGGGGGACGGCACCATGCTCGGCATAGGCCGGCAACTGGCCCAGTTCGGCGTGCCGCTGGTCGGCATCAACCAGGGCCGGCTGGGCTTCATCACAGACATCGCCTTCGAGGATTTTCAGACCGCGCTCGAGCCCATGCTGCGCGGCGAATTCGAGGAAGACCGGCGCTGGATGATGCAGGCCAAGGTGGTGCGCGACGGGCGCTGCGTCTTCAGCGCCACCGCCATGAACGACGTGGTGGTCAACCGCGGCGCCTCGGCCGGCATGGTCGAACTCAGGGTGGAAGTTGACGGCCGCTTTGTGGCGAATCAGCGCGCTGACGGCCTCATCATCGCCACTCCCACAGGTTCCACCGCCTATGCCTTGTCGGCAGGCGGGCCTCTCCTGCATCCTTCCATTTCAGGCTGGGTCATGGTGCCTATTGCGCCCCATACGCTGTCGAACCGGCCCATTGTTCTGCCTGACACCGGTGAAATCGCCGTCGAAATTGTCTCGGGCCGCGATGCCAGCGCCAACTTTGACATGCAGTCGCTGGCCAGCCTGCTCCACGGTGACCGCATCAGCGTGCGGCGCTCCGAGCACCAGATGTGCTTTTTGCACCCCAAGGGCTGGAGTTACTTTGATACCCTGCGCAAAAAGCTCCACTGGAATGAGGGGGTGGCATGAGCCGCCGGGCCGTTCCCAAGGCGAATACCGTAGCGCGTAGCGCGGAGGTTTTTGAATGAGTTTAAAAAGCATTTCCCTGCGCGACTTCGTCATCGTCCGTGAACTTGAGCTGGATCTGGAGGACGGATTTACCGTGCTGACCGGCGAGACCGGCGCAGGCAAATCGATATTGATCGACGCGCTGCAATTGGCGCTGGGCTCGCGCGCTGATGCCGGCGTTGTGCGCGAAGGCGCAGCACGCTGTGAAATCAGTGTCACTTTTGATGCGCCGGCCCAGCTGGCGGGTTGGTTGGAGCAGGCGGGGTTTTCGGCGGACGACGAGCTGCTGCTGCGCCGGACCATCGATGCCCAGGGCAAAAGTCGTGCGTGGATCAATGGCAGCCCTGCCACTGCAACACAATTGCGCGAGATTGCCGACCTGCTGGTGGACATTCACGGCCAGCACGCCTGGCAAAGCCTGACGCGGCCCGACGCGGTGCGTGGTCTGCTCGACGCCTATGCGGGGCTCAACACCCAGGCGCAGACGCAAGCCTGGCAGGCATGGCGCAGCGCGCACAAGGCCTTAACTGAGGCCAGGGACGCACAAGACAGTTTGCAGCGCGAGCGCGAGCGGCTGGCCTGGCAGATTGGCGAAGTCGACAAGCTCGCGCCAGGGGCTGACGAATGGGACGAACTCAACACCCAACACAGCCGCCTGTCCAACGTGCAAGCACTGCGCGACGCCGTGCAAACCGCTGTTGATGCATTGCAGGAGTCAGACGACAATGCCGCCGCCCTGCTGGGCCGTGCGCTCACAGCACTGCAAAATCAGGCGCACATTGAGCCCGTGTTCACAGGGCTGACTGAGGTTTTGGGCAGCGCCTTAGCCCAGGTAGAAGACGCCGTGCACTCCCTGCATGGCTACGCCCGCCATGCCGAGCTGGAGCCTCAGCGACTGGCCGAGTTGGACGAACGCCTGGCGCTGTGGGTCAGTTTGGCGCGCCGGTACAAGCGCACACCAGCCGAGTTACCAGAGTTGCTGACAAGCTGGCGCCATGAGTTGCAAAAGCTCGACGCGGCCGCTGATTTGGCCGCACTTGAAAAAACCGAGCAGCATGCCAAAACGGTTTATATGGAGGAAGCGCGCAGCGTTTCCAAGGCGCGCGGCAAAGCCGCGCCTTTGCTGGCCAAGGCGATTACGCAGGCCATGCAGGGTCTGGGCATGCAGGGTGGCAAGTTTGAAGTGGCACTGTCCAAGCTGGAGCAACCCGCACAACACGGGCTGGAACAGGCAGAGTTTCTGGTGGCGGGCCACAGTGGCAGCACACCACGGCCGGTGGGCAAAGTCGCTTCGGGCGGCGAGTTGTCGCGCATTGCCTTGGCCATTGCCGTGACCACCAGCCGGCTTGGCCAAGCGCAAACCCTTATTTTTGACGAAGTGGATTCCGGCGTTGGCGGAGCTGTTGCCGAGACCGTGGGCCGCCTCATGAAACAACTGGGCAAGGATCGCCAGGTCATGGCCGTGACCCACCTGCCGCAGGTGGCGGCCTGCGCCGACCAGCACCTGATGGTGGCCAAGCGCACCGAGAAGGGCCAAACCACCAGCACGGTTGAAGCGATTCACAGCGAAGCGCGGGTCGCCGAAGTGGCCCGCATGCTGGGCGGCGAAAAACTCTCAAACACCACACTGGCCCATGCCAAGGAGATGCTGGGCCAATGAACGAAGTTGCCACTCCGCCGACCGTGCTCGACATGGTGCTGATCACCGGCATGTCGGGGTCCGGAAAATCAGTCGCTTTGCATGCGCTGGAAGACGCTGGCTATTACTGCGTGGACAATCTGCCGCCCGAGTTGCTGCTGCCTTTTATCGCGCTTGAAAAACAAAACGGTGCCAGCAAAGTCGCCATAGCTATGGATGTGCGTAGCGCCACATCGCTGCACTTGGTGCCTCAGCAATTGAAGCAAATGAGCGAACAGGGCGTGGCCGTTCAGTCAATCTTTCTGGACGCCAGCACCGACACACTGTTGCGGCGGTTTTCAGAAACGAGGCGCGCGCACCCGCTGTCGCGGCGCCATGCTGCGGACCAGCAACGCGCTCTGGTCGATGCCATTGACGAAGAGCGCGAGCTGCTGGCAGATATGCGCGAGCACGCCCACGTCATTGACACCAGCATGATCCGTTCATCCCAGTTGCAAGGCTATGTGAAGGCACTGATCGCGTCGCCTGCCACCCGGTTGACGCTGGTGTTTGAATCCTTTGCGTTCAAGCGTGGCGTGCCGGTAGATGCAGATTACGTGTTTGATGTGCGCATGCTCCCCAATCCACATTACGAGGCCGACTTGCGGCATTTGACCGGCAAGGACGAGGCAGTCATCAATTTTCTGCAGGACCACGCGGAGGTCGGCGAGATGGCCAGTCACATCGAGCAATTCATCGGTCACTGGCTACAAGCTCTGGTGCGCGATCACCGAAGCTACGTGACGGTGGCCATCGGTTGCACGGGCGGACAGCACCGCTCGGTCTATTTGGTCGAGCAACTGGCCAAGGCATTCAGTGAAAAGTGGATCACCCTCAAGCGCCACCGGGAACTGGACGCAGGCGTGTAGCAAAAATCACGATGCTTCCAGCCGCTGCATCAGCAGTTTTCTGATCGGCGCTGGCAGACCCAAGCCCTCCCAGGCCGTCCGTGCAAACCAGGCACCAGAGTCCGAAAAACTCGCGGCCTTGGCCTCGCGTGCCGACAATTCCAACAGCATGGGTGACAAACGCAAATCCTTGTGGGTGAGCACATGCACGAATGGCGGCAGGGCTTGCAAGCGGTTTTGCTGAGGCATGGGGAGCAAGCTCAACAATTCGTCCTCGGTGCCGAACACCGGCAGGCAATACAGACCACCCCATATGCCGGAGACCGGGCGCCGCTGCAGCCAGACCGCGCCATCGGCACGCTCCGCCCAAAGAAGGTGAAGCGACAGCGAGCTGCGCTTGAGCTTGCGGGTTTTGACTGGAAAACGCTCCGGCGTACCAGCGGCGAAACCCGCACAAAGGGTCCGCACGGGGCATAGCAGGCACGCGGGGTGACGCGTTGTGCAAATGGTGGCGCCCAGGTCCATGACGCCCTGCGTGTAAGGCGGCAGGGCATCCGGCAAATTGCGGCGCGGCAGCAGATCAGTGGCAATATTCCACAGCGCTTGCACCTGCGCGCCTGACGACAGATCGCCAGCGAAGGCAGTGACGCGGCTGAGCACCCGTTTGACGTTTCCGTCCAGAATGGCTACGCGCTCGGAGTAGCAGAAGGAGGCAATCGCCGCCGCAGTGGAAGGCCCAATGCCGGGAAGCGTCTGCAAAAGTTCGGCCGTCGGCGGAAATTTTCCGCCATGCAGGTTGGCCACATCCTGTGCGCAGCGATGCAGGTTTCTGGCGCGGCTGTAGTAACCCAAACCGCTCCACAAGCCCAACACATCGTCCAGAGGCGCGGCAGCCAGCTCGGCTACTGTGGGGAAACGCTGCAAAAAACGGGTGTAGTAGTCCAGCACCGTGGCCACCTGCGTCTGCTGCAGCATGATCTCGGACAACCAGACCCTGTAGGGGTCCCGTGTGTTTTGCCAGGGCAGGCTATGGCGCCCATGGTTTTTTTGCCAGCGCACAATCTGCGCGGAAAACCCGGGAACAGGCGACACGGACAGTGGTTTAAGCAGCCTCTCTCAGCGGCGCGGCTTCGGTTGCAAGCGCAGCAGGCTCCTCATTGCGGGACGGCATGCCCACCAGCTTGGCGGTCAATTCCTTCAGCTTGCTGTCAAGCTCATCAATACCGCGCTCGTTTTTATCGATTTCGTCAATGCGTTCATCCAGGCCAGTGGCGGCCTGCTGGATGCGCTCAATCGCTTCAAGGCGGCGGCTGAAGTTGCGTCTGCGCTCTTTGAGCTGCGCATCAAGCTGGGAAGCAGCAGACTTGTTCCACAACTCGACCTCGCCCAGCGCTGTCTCGTACACGATGCGCAAACGGGTCGCAAGGGCACGTACCAGCCGTTCGGCAAATTCCGGCTGGGCCAGTTTAAGTATGTTGGCAACACCCAGATACTGCAGGTGACTGCGCTCAATCAACTCCAGGTCCTGAAGAAAGCGGCCCATCTCTGGTTCCTTGGGCGCCTGCAGTGAAAAACCGAATTCGGCATTGAGCTGCGTGAAAGACCCACTCAGCATGCTCTGAATTTCAGCGCTGGTACTCTGCGCCTTTTTCAGACCCTCGCGCAGCCGGGTAAAGGTCTGACCATAGGCTTTCTTGATGCCCAGCTTGATACCCGGCTGTTTCAGGGCATCGGTCAGTTGCGCAAGCTCGGACTTGAGCGTGGGCGTTCCCAGCAAATTAAAGACGTCCCTGAGCAGCTTCAGGTGGATGGAACGTACCGCGTGGATTTTGGCGCCGCTGGTATTGAATTCCACCTGTTCCTGCTCGATGCGCGAGCGCATGTGCTTGATCACCGATGTGTTTTTACCGCGCAGACCGCGCAGTTCAATCATCTGCTCGGCCAGATCGCGACGACGGATATGAATGACGCGGCCGGCTTCTGCGCGCAACTCGACAATGCCGCCAGCTACTGCCGAACGCAGGATTTTTTGCCGTTGCCCCATCACGCCTTGGGCAAGTGCCAGCTCCAGTCCGGGCAATCGGCTGGCCTGCAGTAATTCGTCATTGCCTGTGACCTTGGCTACAAGGCCTTTTTGCGCAGAAACGGGGATGACCTGCGCAATCGGCAAGCCAAGAATTTCGGCGGACGTGGCACGTTGCCGGTCGATCTGTGCCTGAATCTGCACGGGCGTGCTCAGCGCGTCCCACAAGGTGTCAATCTTGTTGAGAACCACCAGACGCGAGTCATTGTTGTCACCCTCGGTGATCAGGTGCTCACGCCAGATCGCGAGATCGGATTTGGTAACGCCCGTGTCCGCAGCCAGGATAAAAACCACCGCATGTGCCTGCGGAATCAGGCTCACCGTCAACTCCGGCTCAGCGCCGATGGCATTGAGACCTGGGGTGTCCAGAATGACCAGTCCCTGCTTGAGCAGCGGGTGGGCGATATTGATCAGGGCATGGCGCCACTTGGGCACTTCAACCATGCCGTCGGCATTGACCCTGGGGTTGTCTTCCGGTACGTCATCGTGCCAAAAACCAAGAGCGCGGGCCTCGTCGTGCGTGACGTAGCGAACTTCAGCCACTTTTTCCAGTGCCTGTGCCAGTTGAACCGGATCGTTCACGTCAAGGTCGACGCGGGTCCATTTTTCCGGGACCATGCGCCATTCCATCAGGGCCTGGGTTTGAAGCCGGGTCTCGATGGGAAGCAAACGCAGGCATGGCGGAACGTCCGCGTCGTAGCCCAGTTCGGTCGGGCACATGGTGGTTCGGCCTGCGCTAGCCGGCATGATGCGACGGCCATATCCAGCAAAAAAGATGGCGTTAATCAGCTCGGACTTGCCGCGGGAAAACTCCGCGACAAAAGCGACCATGACTTTGTCAGAGCGAACCTGCGATTCCAGCCGATGCAGACGCTCTTCAACAGCGGCATTGAGCAGGTCATGGTCTTTCAACCATTCGGACAGCAGCTTCAGACGTAAGGCAAACTCGCGCCGCCAGGCGCCGTGCTGGTCAAATTGTTCGTTAAAGGACATGTTGGGCCATAGGGAAAGGTCAAACAATATAGCATCGCCCACCCAAAACGGCTAACCGCGCCTGCGCGTGTGGTTATCAGGGTTTTTGGCAGTTGACACAGAAAAAGGTGGAGCGCTGGCCCTGCCGTATCGTTTTGACAGGTGTCGCGCAAACTTTGCACGGAAGGCCGGCGCGGTCATACACCATGGCGTCAAGCTGGAAGTAGCCGCTTTCTCCTTGCGCGTTGGAAAAGTCCTTCAAAGTGCTGCCGCCCTTGGCAAGGGCTTGCGCCAGCACCGCGCGGATCGCCGCATGCAGCCTGGCAACCCGCGGCTTGCTCAGGCGTGCCGCCCGCACGGTAGGACGGATCCCGGCCATGAACAGTGCCTCAGAGGCGTAAATATTTCCCACGCCGACAACGATTTCCCCGCCTAACAGTACCTGCTTGATCGCAGTTTGCTTTTTCTGCAAACACTGGTGAAAGACCAGAGCGTCAAAGTCATCTGTCAACGGCTCTACACCCAGGCGCCCGATCAGCTTGCGTGCGGCGGCGTGGCTCTCGGCGGGCGCATACACAACCGCGCCAAAGCGCCGGGGGTCGTGCAGGCGCAAGCTGCCCGCCGTGGTTTGCATTTCAAAATGGTCGTGTTTGCCCGCAGGCGCCAACCCGGCTCCAAAACTGAGGCTACCGGACATGCCCAGATGAATCAGCAGGAGTCCCCCGGTCGTGTCGAGCAGCAGGTATTTCCCGCGGCGGCGAACCTGCAGCACAGTGTGTCCGGCCAGATCGGACGCCTCACACCCAAGGGGCCAGCGCAAGGGTTTTCCCATCTGGACGCCCATGATTTGCGCGCCGGCAATCCGGTCGGCAAAACTCAATCGGGTAACTTCGACTTCAGGCAGTTCGGGCATGCTTCAATTATCATGGTTCGATGAAACAACTTATCTGCACTTTCGGTGCCTTTTGGCTCGCCTTGCCCGTGGCACTGGCCCAAACCGCGCAGACCGCGCCGGCGTTGCCACCGGCCGCACGGCCGGAGGCGCCGGCAGCGGCGCAAGCCGCACCCCGGCCCTCCAGCCTGGACAGCGAACTCTTCTACCAATTGTTGATAGGCGAGATCAAGGCTCGCGATGGCGACGCGCCAACCGGATTTGCAGTCATCCTCGACGCCGCCCGGAAAAGCAACGACGCGCAGCTTTATCAGCGCGCCGCTGACATCGCCTTGCAGTCCCGCTCGGGTGAGGCAGCGCTTCAGGCAGCACGCGCGTGGCGCCAGGCCCAACCCACTTCCCGCGAAGCCAACCGCTATGTGTTGCAGATCCTTGTCGCACTGAACCGCATCAGCGAAACAGCCGAACCTCTCAAGGCGGAGGTACAGCTTGCCCCCCCTGCTGAAAAGGCGCTGGCCATAGGAAATCTTCCGCGCTTCTTTGCCCGAGCCAGCGACAAGAAAATGGCCGCAGGTTTGCTGGAACAAGTGCTGGCAGAGCAACTCAGCGCCCCGGCCACCAGCGCGGCGGCATGGACAGCCGTTGGTCGCATGCGGCTGGCAGCTGGCGACCTGCCCGGCGCGCTGGCGGCCGGTGAGCGCGCACAGGGGCAGGATCCTGTGGCCGAGGGGCCTGCGCTGCTCGCACTGGACCTGATGGACCCCAAGTTTCCACGCGCTGAAGGCTTGGTGCAAAAATACCTTGGCAGCAACCCCAAACCGCTACCCGAAATCCGTATGGGCTACGCGCGCGCGCTGATTGACGCCCAGCGTTACCCCGAAGCCAGCGCGCAACTCCAACTTGTAACGCGCGACAAACCCGAGTACCCGGAAGCGTGGCTGGTGCTTGGCACTTTGCAGTTGCAGGACAACCAACTGGCCACTGCGCAGACCTCCTTGTTGCGGTATGTGGAGCTGGCCCAGCAAGACCAGGATCAGGACCAGACCAGCCGGGGATTGTCCCAAGCGTATTTGGCGCTTGCGCAGGTAGCGGAAAAACGCAAGGATTTTGCCGCAGCGGAACTTTGGCTCAACAAGATTTCCAATGCACAGGAACTGGTTCAGGCACAAACGCGACGCGCCTCCATGCTGGCAAAACAGGGCAAACTGGCAGAGGCCCGCCAACTGATCCGGCAACTGCCCGAACGAACGCCCGAGGATGCACGCAGCAAACTGATGGCCGAGATCGGCCTGCTGCGTGACCAAAAGGAGTACCGCAGTGCGCACGATCTGCTGGCGCAAGCGGTTGTGAAATTTCCTGACGAACCGGAGCTGCTCTACGACCAGGCCATGATGGCCGAAAAAATGGGCTCCCTTGCGGATATGGAGCGACTGCTGCGCCTGGTGGTGCAGCGCAAGCCCGACTACCACCACGCCTACAACGCACTGGGTTACTCACTGGCCGACCGTAACTTGCGCCTGCCCGAAGCCAAACAGCTGATTCAGAAAGCGCTGGAGTACGCTCCTGAGGATCCTTTCATCAAGGACAGCTTGGGCTGGGTGGAATTCCGGCTTGGCAACAAGGCCGAAGCCCTGAAAATTTTTGAACTTGCTTACAAGGCCAAGCCCGACGCGGAAATAGCGGCGCACTTGGGTGAAGTGATGTGGAGCCTGGGACAACGCGACAAAGCCATCGCTGTCTGGAAAGAGGGATTTCTGCTCAACCCCGAAAATGAGACCCTGCTTGAAACGCTGAAACGCTTTCGCGTCAAACTGTAATCAAGGAGGTGCACATCTTGATTGCTTTGCCTCGCTGGTCCACCCTTCTCCTTTCATGCCTGCTATCTGCTACTTTTTTAATTTCGGGCTGCGCACACCCCATCGCAGTCCCTCCAGCCACTGAACCGGGTAATTCCTTTTGGACCGGGCGGATCAGCCTGCAGGTACAGAGTGAGCCCGCGCAGGCATTTTTTGCCGGTTTTGAGCTGAAAGGCAATCCCGAACAGGGAGAGCTCACGCTCACAAGTCCTCTTGGAACCAACCTCGCGGTATTACGCTGGTCAGCACAGGAAGCAGTACTTGATTCCGGCAACAGCGTGCAGCGTTTTTCGTCAGTCGATGAACTTCTTGAAAGAGCGACGGGCGCATCGGTACCTTTGCCAGCCTTGTTTGACTGGCTCGATGGAAGAAACACGGCAGCGGGTGGATGGAGTGCCGACCTGTCGCAGCAGGCGCAAGGACGCATATCGGCCGTCAGAACCATGCCACAGCCACGTGCAGAAATGCGGATCGTGCTGGCCCGATGAAGCAAATCGCATCCGTGCCCGTTGCGCCGCTAAAGGCGATATATGACGTTCCCGCCCCCGCTAAGCTGAACCTGTTTTTACACATTACCGGCCGCAGGGACGACGGTTATCACTTGCTGCAATCGGTATTCATGTTGATCGACTGGTGTGACACACTGCATTTTGAATTGCGCACGGACGGGCAGATTACCCGCACCGATCTGGGTGGCGAGGCCACCGAGGCGCTTCCGGCCGAAGACTTGGTCGTTCGCGCTGCGCGTGCACTGCAATCGGCCAGCGCGACCAGGCTGGGCGTGCATATCAGCCTGGAAAAACGCATTCCTTCCCAGGCCGGAATGGGCGGCGGCTCATCGGATGCAGCCAGTTGCCTCATGGCCCTGCAACGCCTGTGGTGCGTCCGTCTCCCGGTTGAGCAATTGAGGTCCATCGCCCTCGGCTTGGGCGCCGACGTGCCCTTTTTCCTCAGCGGCGGCCACGCCTGGGTCGAAGGCATAGGAGAAAAGATGACGCCGCTTGCCCTTCCCGCTTCCCGTTTTGTGGTGGTCAAACCCCCCGCTGGCCTGCCCACGGATGCCATTTTCCGGTCGCCGGGACTGAAGCGGGATACAGAAACTGCTACAATCCAAGGCTTTGCTGCAAACGCAAATGGCCTTGTTTACGAATTTGGCCATAACGACTTGCAGCCAGTCGCACAGGCCTTGTGTCCGCAGGTAAGTCAGTCGCTTGATTGGCTCGCCATGCAACAGTTGCAAGGCCGCATGACTGGCTCGGGAAGTGCTGTTTTTGCGCATATGCCGCACGACAAGGAACTGGCAGTTGCCCCAGGCGACTGGAAGATCCGAAAGTGCAGCAATCTGGAGGCACATCCTCTGGCCGGTTGGTAAGCTGACGGCTGCGGAGTTTGTTTTCAGAAATAACGAATACTAGGTTGATTGTCGGCTTTGCAAATTGTCATTTTTTGACATCTTGTTATCGTTGACAGTGGACCTGTGTAGGGGTGTCGCCAAGTTGGTTAAGGCACCGGATTTTGATTCCGGCATTCGCAGGTTCGACTCCTTCCACCCCTGCCAAAATTTATGATCCTCGATGAGGATCCGTGTTTCAGGCCCCCCGTGGGGCCCATGTTTTTAGACCCTTGGGGTCTGCGCTCAACCGGGTCACACATGCAACCGCAACACTCCGATTTCATGCTTTTCACTGGCAATGCCAATCCGAGCATGGCCTCCGAGATTGCCCAGCATCTGGGTATTTCGCTGGGCGCAGCGCATGTGGGCAGGTTCTCTGACGGCGAAGTGACCGTCGAGATCCAGCAAAACGTGCGCGCCCGCGATGTGTTTGTGGTGCAGTCCACCTGCGCCCCGACCAACGAAAACATCATGGAATTGCTCATCATGGTGGACGCGCTCAAGCGCGCATCGGCTGAGCGCATATCCGCAGTGATTCCTTATTTCGGTTACGCGCGGCAAGACCGGCGTCCGCGCTCGGCACGTGTGCCCATCAGCGCCAAGGTGGTGGCCAACATGCTGCAGGCGGTGGGTGTCTCCCGCGTGCTGACCATGGACCTCCACGCCGACCAGATTCAGGGCTTTTTTGATATCCCTGTGGACAATATTTACGCCTCACCCGTCTTGCTGGGCGATCTGCGTCTGAAAAACTACAACGACCTGATGGTGGTTTCGCCTGACGTCGGCGGCGTGGTGCGTGCACGCGCTCTGGCCAAGCAGCTCGGCTGCGACATGGCCATCATTGACAAACGTCGGCCCAAGGCCAACGTGTCCGAAGTGATGCACGTGATCGGCGACATTGATGGCCGCAACTGCGTCATCATGGACGACATGATTGACACGGCCGGTACGCTGGTTAAGGCGGCTGAAGTGCTGAAAGAGCGCGGCGCCAAAAAAGTGTATGCCTATTGCACACACCCGATTTTTTCGGGTCCCGCTATTGAGCGCATCGCCAAAGGTGATGCCCTCGATGAGGTGGTGATTACCAACACCATTCCGCTGAGCCAGAGCGCGCAGGAATGCAAAAAAATTCGCCAACTTTCCGTGGCGCCGCTGATTGCCGAAACAATCCAGCGCATCGCCAGGGGTGAGTCGGTCATGAGTTTGTTTTCAGACCAGGACAATCTGTTCTGATCTGAAACAAAAAGGTGGTTGTACTTCTGTGCAACCTTTTTATGTCGGGGTGAACTGGTCGCGGTCCGCCTCTTTTGGAGAAGATTATGAAATTCGTCGCTTTTGAGCGCGCAAAGCAGGGCACGGGTGCGAGCCGCCGTCTCCGCATCACCGGCCGCACGCCCGGTATTGTTTATGGTGGTACAGGTGAGCCAGCGCTGATCGAACTCGATCACAACGCGCTGTGGCACGCCATCAAGAAAGAAGCATTCCACGCTTCCGTCCTCGAGATGGAACTGGGCGGTAAAACCGACAAGGTTTTGCTGCGCGATCTGCAAATGCATCCTTTCAAACAACTGATTTTGCACATCGACTTTCAGCGCGTCGACGCCAAAACCCGTCTGACCATGAAGGTGCCTCTGCACTACAGCGGTGAGGAAGAGTCTCCAGCGGTGAAGGCTGAAAACTGCCTGGTCAACCACGTGATGACCGAGCTGAGCATTTCCTGCCTGCCCAAAGACCTGCCTGAGTTCATCGCCATCGACCTGAGCGGCCTGAAAAAAGGCAGCCCGCTGCACCTGAAGGACATCACACTGCCCAAGGGCGTGAAGTTTGTCGCCAAGGGTCAGGAAAACCCGGTGCTCGTGTCTGTCTCTTCCGTCTCGGAAGAAGCCGAAGCCGATGCCGCAGCTGCAGCAGCTGCCGCAGCACCGGTTGATCCGAAAGCCGCCAAGGCTGCGGCCGCCAAAGACGCCAAAGCCGGCGCCAAGGCCGATGCGGCCAAGCCTGTTGCCAAGAAGTAATTCTCAGCTCATGGCAATGGCCTGAAAAGGCTCGCGGCCCTTGTCCTCCTCAGAGGTCAAGGGCCGTTTTTCTTGGGGAGGCCTACCTTGCTGCGCCGATAATCCGGGTTTATATCTCCCAACACAGCCACTCTTTCACTGCACAGCATGATCAAACTTTTTGTCGGCCTGGGTAACCCAGGCGCTGAATACGAGGCGACGCGTCACAACGCCGGCTTCTGGTGGACTGACGCGCTGTCGCGTGAAATGAAAGTACAGCTTGCGCTGGACAAAAACTACCACGGCCGGGTTGCTCGCACCACCATCGGTGGCCAGACTGTGTGGCTGCTTGAGCCGATGACCTTCATGAATGTGTCAGGCAAATCGGTCGCAGCCTTGGCGCGTTTTTTCAAGATCGCACCAGAAGAAATCCTGGTGGCGCATGACGAACTCGACATCATTCCCGGTCAGGCCAAGCTCAAGTTTGGCGGCAGCCATGCCGGGCACAACGGCCTGCGTGACATACACGCCCAACTTGGCACCGGTGATTATTGGCGGTTGCGCATAGGAGTTGGGCACCCGGGCGACAAGGCCGAAGTCATCAACTGGGTGCTGAAAAAGCCCTCGCAGGAGCACCGCGTGGCGATTGAAGACAGTATTGGTCGCGCTATCAAGGCTGTGCCAGCGTTGCTGGCTGGGGAGATGGAGAAGGCGACCATGATGATTCATACCAGCGCGCCGCCGCGCCCCAAGCCGCCGCGTAAAACCGACGGAAACGACTAGTCAGAACCAGTCCCGCCTCCGAAGGGCAGGAGCCAGGAAGCCTTATAAGGCCCGCGCCACAACCTCACCCGCAGCCTGCTCAGCCTGCAAACGCCGGTACTTCTCCCACAAGGTTTCCTTGTTTTCGATAAAGGCAGGATTGAGCGGGATACAGGCCACCGGACAAACCTGCACACATTGCGGCTCGTCGAAATGCCCGACACATTCAGTACAGCGCTGCGGATCAATTTCGTAGATTTCCTTACCCAGGTAAATGGCCTGGTTCGGGCATTCGGGCTCGCACACATCGCAGTTGATGCACTCGTCAGTGATCAGCAAAGCCATGCTCAGCCCTCTTTCCGCGCCTGCTGCAGCGCGGCCGCTACGCCTGAGCTCACCATCTGGCTCACATCCCCGCCCAGTTTGCTGATCTCGCGCACCAGGGTGCTGCTGATGCATTGCAAGGACGCGTCGGGCACCAGAAAAACGGTTTCAATCTGCGCGCGCAGCTTGCGGTTCATGGCTGCCATCTGGGCTTCGTAGTCAAAGTCGGTGATGTTGCGGATGCCGCGCACCACTGCCACGGCTTGTTGCGCCGAACAAAAATCCACAATCAGGCCGTCAAAAGGCAAAACGCGGACGTTGGTCATGGCTTTTGTTTCGTCCCGCACCTGCTGCAGGCGTGCGTCCAGCGAGAACAAGGTTTTTTTGTGGTGAGCCGCTGCAACGCCGATGATGAGTTGGTCAAACAGTCCAGCAGCGCGGCGCACCACGTCTTCGTGGCCCAGCGTGAAGGGGTCAAACGTTCCGGAATAAACCGCTATGCGTGAAGGTGTCACCATGTGGCCGATTATGCCCCTCGCACCAGCGAACTAAGTCGCGGCCGGTTGACCGCCCTTACGATGCAGCAGGTGAAAGTACACGGCACCAGCCTTGCCGCTGCGGTGTACCTTCAACCCATAGGCGTCGAGCGCCTCGTCGGTCCAGGCCTGCGG
>JBKJIV010000152.1:0-4998 GCA_046598365.1 Polaromonas sp.
TGTTCAAGCTGCTTGACCCGGTGACTCACCGCGCTGGGCGTGACATTCAGTTCCTCTGCAGTTTGTGTGACGCTGCGCAAGCGGGCCAGCGCTTCAAAAGTCAGCAGGCACTGGATGGGCGGGATACGCGTGGTGGTCATGGTTCACCCACCTTCGGGCTCAGGGCAAATGGGTGCATGGTCACTTGAAAATCACTGTCTTATGACCGTTCAGCAGCACGCGATGTTCGCTGTGCCAAAGCACGGCTCTGGCCAACACCTGGCTTTCGGTGTCCCGGCCCATGGCGGTCAGGGCCTGTACGGTTTTGCTGTGGTCTGCCCGCGCGACGTCCTGCTCGATGATCGGGCCTTCGTCCAGGTCGGCTGTGACGTAATGCGCCGTTGCGCCTATCAGTTTGACGCCGCGGGCATGGGCCTGATCGTAGGGCCGGGCGCCCTTGAAGCTGGGCAGAAAGGAGTGGTGGATATTGATGGCCCTGCCCGCCAGTTTTTTGCACAGCTCGTCGCTCAAAATCTGCATGTAGCGCGCCAGCACCACCAGTTCGGCGCCTTCGGATTGAATGATCTCGTACTGCCGCTTCTCGGCTGCAATTTTGGTCTCGGCGTTGACCGGGATGTGATGGAAGGGCACCTGGTAGCTGGCGGCCAGCTGGGCAAAGTCGTTGTGGTTGGAGACCACGGCCCGGATGTCCAGCGGCAGCAGGCCCGACTTCCAGCGGAACAGCAAATCATTGAGGCAATGACCTTCCTTGCTCACCATGATGACCGTTCGCATCGGCTGCGTGGCCTGGTGCAGACTCCACCGCATGTCAAACAGCATGCCCAGCACGCTGACCTCCTCTTTCAGCGCCTCAAAGCCCAGCTGCGAACAGGCAAAGCTGACACGCATGAAGAACAGACCCGTGGCATCGACGTCGGTGTCATCACGCTTGTCATCGCTGAACTGGGCCGCCTCCAGAATATTGCCGCCGCGCTCGAACAAAAAACCGGAAACTGCGTGAACAATTCCTGGGCGGTCTGGACAGGACAGGGTGAGGATATAAGTAGGGCTCATGGCGGATGAATTGTCGCAGGTGCCGCGGGGCAGGGCACTGCCGACCAGCAGATTGTCGCTCTGAGTGCCAGAATGCATCAGACAACGCCACATTTGGCTGCCGCCCACTTCAAGCAGGAGATTTCAATGGCCTATCAAGACTTCAACATGGACCACCAGTGGTTGCCATTCACACCCAACCGCAGTTTCAAGAAAGACCCGCGCGTGTTCGTGAAGGCGGACGGCATGTTTTTCACCACCCACGACGGCAAACAGGTGCTCGACGGGATTTCCAGCCTTTGGTGCGTGGGCGCCGGACACAACCGCAAGCCCATCAATGAAGCCATCAAGAAGCAACTGGACACACTGGACTACGCCACCGCCTTTCAGGCCAGCAACGACCAGGCCTTCAAGGCCGCCGACATGATTGCCGCCTTGGCGCCCGGCGATTTGAACCAGGTGCTGTTTTGCAACTCAGGCTCGGAGGCGGCCGATACCTCGCTCAAGGTCGCGCTGGCTTACCACCGCGCGCGGGGCGAGGGTCATCGCAACGTCTTTATCGGCCGCGAAAAGGGCTACCACGGCGTTGGGTTTGGCGGCATGAGCGTAGGCGGCATTCCGGCTAATCGCAAGGTCTACGGTTCGGCTCTTTTGCCGCGCGTGGACCACCTGCGTTTTATCCATGACCCGGTCAACCATGCCTACATCAACGGCACGGAACCCGAGTGGAAAGAAGACATCTTGCTGGAGCTGGAGCAGCGCATTTTGCCGCTGCACGACGCCAGCAACATTGCGGCGGTGATTGTCGAGCCGGTGTCCGGCAGTGCGGGCTGGTATTTGCCGCCCAAGGGTTACCTCAAGCGCCTGCGCGAGATTTGCGACAAGCACGGCATCTTGCTGATTTTTGACGAAGTGATTACCGGCTTTGGCCGCATGGGGGTCAACTTTGGCGCGGACTATTACGGTGTGGTCCCCGACATGCTGAACTTTGCCAAGTGCGTGACCAATGGCGTCATTCCCCTGGGCGGCGTTGTCTGCACCGACCGCATCTACAACACCATGATGGAGGCCAATGCCAACAGCCCTGATCATGCGGTGGAGTTTTTCCACGGCTACACCTACTCGGGTCATCCGGTTGCGTGTGCGGCGGCCATTGCGACGCTGAATTTGTTCAAAGAAGAAAATCTGTTTGAGCGCGCCGGTCAGATGGGCAAGGTGATGGGCGACGCGATGCACAGTGGCTTCAAGGGTCTGCCTAATGTGATTGGCATTCGCAGCCTGGGTCTGGCCGGTGCGGTGGAGTTGGCGTCGATTGCCGGCTCACCGGGCAAACGTGCTTACGACATTTTCATGGACTGCTTCAAACATGGCGTGCTGGTGCGCCCGGCGGCAGACAACATTGTGATTTGCCCGCCCTACATCGTGGAGCAGGCGCACATTGACCGCATCATCAATGTGGTGGCGGAATCCATCCGCAAAAACGCCTAGGTTATTTCGCGGCCGGCTTGGGCAGTACGTCCAGGCAGTAGTCCCGCTCGGGCAAGGCGGGTGTTGTCCACACTGCATCGAAGGCCGCTTTACCTTCGGTAGTCTGTTGTGCTGGGCCCGCCTGAAGTTGCACGGCCTTGAATTTCATCTCGCGCGGCAGATGCTGCGGCACGCCCAACATTCGGTCAACATGGCCGCTGCCAGCCAGCAGCACAACCACTTTGCCGGGCAGGGCAGCCTGGTCAATCGTGCGCGCCATGCTGATGTCGCGGGCAATCTGAATACGTGTCATCGGCGAGATCTGGCTTTCAGGCAGCAGCCCGCAATGGCCTGCGCGTATGCGTTGCTGTTGCGCTTTCAAGGCGGGACCGGGTAGTTGCTGGTCAAGCCGGCTGTCAGCCATGGCCTCGCGCATCTGCGCTGCCGGCAGATTGGCGCCCATGACGGGGACGCCCGCCTTGACCGCTGCCATGACTGCCGGACCATAAGCCAGCCACGGCCAGGCCTTGTTGTTCCAGCCCAGGGCATCCTGTACTTGCAACTGGGTGCTGTTTGACTTCAGGACGGCAGTGCTGCGTCCCGCCTCGGCCATCTCCAGCGCGACTGCGCCTAACTGACCGCGAACGGCCAGATGCTCGACCACTTGTCTGTGGATGTGTTGATGTTCAGCCGCGTCGTGCTGCTCGCCGAGTAGCAGCACATCGGCCGGCAGGAGCGCATCGGTTTGCGCGGTGATGTCTGTGGGTGCATGCGGAAAGAGCCGGGGCTCCGGCACACTGGCGCAGGCAGCCAGCAACATGATGATGGCCGCTTGAGACCAGCGGGCAGGCCGGCTGGTTTGCTCAGTGAAGCGAGATAGGGGTGTGCGCCAGTTCGGCATATCCCTCAAGGGTATCTTCTATTTCTTCCTGAGTGGGCATGTTTTTTTGCCAGGCAGTGACGCGCTCCTGAAACAGTTCGGCCCACGAGCCGTCCAGATAGACCTCTTTGCCGGAGCGTTTGTCGACAATTTCAAACCCGTGGCGCGCCAGCTGGGGCACCAGGGAGACGGGCTCGGATTTTTCGGGTGCGTTGGCGTGAATTTGCACCACCACAAACGATTCGGAGTCGTAAAGCATTTGCATAGATGTTTTGTCCTTACCCATCAGATAACAACGACTGGGCCAAGTTCAAGGGCCACAGGGTAAATCCGAAGATTGCCAACAAAATCACCAAATTGGGTGTTGCGTACAAATACAAGTCAGGGTTTTTCCGCGACACGCAGCTGCTGGTCGATGAAGTCGCCGTTTTGCTGGGTGATACGCATGCGCACCGGCAGCCAGGACAAAGAAGGCGCATACCAGATGTCGATGGTCTGGTCGTAATCGCGCACTGGCTTGCGCGTGAGCTTCAGGGTATTGAGGTCACCCACCGGCAAGTTGAGGTTTTCTTCCGCCTCCACGGTAAACGTCCATGTGTCCGCATCGCGCGGGCCGGCCGTGTAAAGAGAAACCGTGCTGCCCACCGGGTATTTGGTGGGGTCACCGGCGAGCATGCTGCCCAGTTGTACAAACACGCTGATGCGGTCTTGCGCACCGCGCAGCCATGGCATGTCGGGCGTGTTGGCGCTGAAAGTAATTTTGCCTTTGTCTGCTTCAAAATGTGCCGCGCGCTCGCCACGCGATTTGTCCAGGAAGCGTGTGGGAGCCAAGCCATCTTCAGTGATGCGCCCACTGCTGGCCATGGTGCGCGAGCCCAGAAACAACGCGCTGACCACCATTTTTGCGTCGTAGTTCTGTCCGTCGTGTAGCCACTCCAGTTCGGCCCGCGCGGTGTAGTCCAAGTTTTTGGAGCGGCCGGTCATCGCGTAGACCAGGCGTGCGGAACCGGGAATGGTCAGTGTCAAGGCCGCTGCTGGCGGTGGCTCGCTGGCGGCGGTGGTTGGCTGCGGCTCGGCGGCAATGGTCGTGTCTGGTTGCTCGCGTTTATCTGGTGGAGTGGCGGGATTCACTATGAGTTCAGTCGCGGCCTGCGCTGGCATATCGTTGGCGGGGGGCTTGATTGGGCGTGATTTTTGGGTTGGCACGGGGCGGGGAGGCACGGGTGCTGCGGACACCACAGATGGTGGCTTGATCTCTATGCTTCGGGTAATGAACGGACGCTGCCGGGATGCATCCGGGTTGACGTTCTGACTCCAATGCGTCGGGGCCGCCTGCAGCAGCAACACATGGGCCAGCAGTACCACTGCAGTCAGTACAAGCAGAGGACGTAGCTGCGGCGCTGAATTCATGCTTCGGCGTAGCCCAGATCACTGCTGAGCTGGCGCGCTGCGCGTGCCAGCGGCTTGGCAACGGCGCCGTCCCAGGCCGGGTCAAAGGTAGCCAGTGAGCCGAGCGACACGATGCCCAGCACCAGGTGGCCATCGGCATCAAACACCGGCGCACAAAACCCCGCCACGCCCGGCAGCAAGGTGTCCACCACGCGGGCCATGCCGCGGCG
>JBKJIV010000031.1:0-6216 GCA_046598365.1 Polaromonas sp.
CTGGTGGTTTTTGGGCGTGACGGCAAGATGGCCAGCTACACCCTGCTGGCGCTTGGTGCGGCGACATGCCAGTGGGTTCTGCTGCGGGGATGGAGAGCTTAGCGGCCAGCTGTCCCAGGATATGCAAGCGACGCCGCCGGCCTGAATTTATCCACGCTGCTGCAACTTTTCTATCCGCTCCCCGGTACGGGACAGCAGATACCACCATTCGCCCTCGTCTTCCCGGTAGGTGCGCACGGCGCCGGCGCGCACCAGGATTTTTCGCAACTCGTCGTCTTCAAAACCGCCCAGGTGTTTTTTGAGCACGTCAAACGAGCGGTCCGTAAAGCTTTTGTGGCTCAGGAAGTGGCGCGCAGTTTCTTCCGCCATGAATTCGGTTTTGTACTGCTGCTGCAACGCTTTGATCTGGTGTTTGAACTGTTGGCGGTTGACTGCAAAAGTGACCAGCCCGCCCACAAGGGTGCCCAGCAAGGTGAACAGCGGTGTCAAAAGGTTGGCTTCCATGAATGACCTTATGTGTCGGTTGAATTGCGCGCTATTGTGCCGAATCGCCGCTCTGGCCTTGCTTGCCGCGATTTTTGCGACAGATTTTTTTTGACCTCGTCTTCAATTTTGGGTAACCTGATTTACCCCGGCAAGCGCGGCTGGGTTGATGTCGCGTTTGCTCTTTAGTCACCGTATTTTTGGGAGCATTTCATGGAAAACACCAGCAAGGACAAATTGATCACAGACATGAAGGTGGTACTGACCGACGTGGAGGACCTGCTCAAATCAGCCGCCGCTTCGACCGGTGACACCGCGCTGGCTTTGCGTGAAAAAGCCTCGACCAAGCTGAAAGTGGCCACCGAAAAACTGACTGATCTGCAGGAAGCCGCCCTGCTCAAGGGCAAAGAGGCGGCCAAGATCACCGACGAATATGTCCACGCCAACCCCTGGAAGGCTGTCGGTGTGGCCGCAGCCGCCGGGTTCCTGATTGGTCTGCTGGTCAACCGCAAGTAGTCAACCTGCTGCCGCATGACCAAGCCGTCATCTCCCGATCAGCCGCCTCGGCTTTTTGCATCGCTGCGTCAGTTGCTTGCCACCGTATTTGGTATGGCGCAGACACGTCTGGCTCTGGCGGGCTTGGAGCTTGAAGAGGAGTTGCAGCGGCTCACAGGATTGATGCTGGGTATGCTGGGCGTGCTTGTTTTTGGGCTGGCCGGTGTGTTGATGCTCACGCTCGCGGTGGTATTGGCCGTTGACGCGGGGCAGCGCGTGATGACGCTGGGAATCTTTGCATTGGCTTATCTGGCCTTGGGCGGCTGGTTCTTCTGGCGCATTCAAGATGCACTGGCAACACGCCCGCCTTTCCTGCAGGCCACCCTGGCTGAAATAGCCAAAGACAGCGCGGCTTTGCAAGCTGCCAAGGGCGCGCCCGTGCCGCCCGAGGCGGGAGCGCGTCGTGAATGACGCCACCACCCAGCGTGCTTTAAGAAAGCAGCTTTTGTTGATGCGCGCAGCCACCGAGCGCGCCGAGATGGTGGGCGCCGTCGGCGCCGCGCGGCAGGCGGTGGTTTTTCCCAAGGTGGCTGCATCTGGCCTGGCGTTGTTCAAGTGCCTGCCGCTGGCGCTGGGTTTGCTCAAGCGTGCGCCTGTGCTCAGTTCTGTGCTGTCGCTGGGCTTGTCTGGTGTGCGGCGGCCTTTGCTGCGTTATGCGCTGATGGGTGCGGGCTCGGCGCTGCTGGCGTGGAAGGGGTATGAGTGGTTTGTGAGCCGCAAGCAGCTGCCACATGAGACCCCATCGGACGCCGAGGGGGAGGCTTAAATTTCCAGGTTGTCAATCAGGCGCGTGGTGCCGAGTTTGGCGGCACCTAAAACGACCAGTGATTCGGCTGCGTTATCGCTACTTGGCGGCAGCAAGTCAGCACGACGGCGCACGGTGAGGTAGTCGGGTTTCCAGCCGCGTGCAGCCAAGGCCTGCATGGCGTCAGTTTCAAGTTTCTCCAGGCCGCTTTTGGCGCCAGATCTGACCGCCTCGCCCAACGCTTTCAATGACCGGGACAACTGCACGGCTTCGGCGCGCTCTTGCTCGCTCAGGTAGCCATTACGCGACGACAGTGCCAGGCCGTCGGCTGCACGCAATGTCTCGCCAGCGATGATCTCGATAGGCAATGCAAATTGCTGCACCATGCGTTTGATGATCATTTGCTGCTGATAGTCCTTTTTGCCAAACATCGCTACGCCGCCGGGCTTGCCTGCAAAGACGCAAGAGAACAGCTTCATCACCACGGTACTGACGCCAACAAAAAAGCCGGGGCGAAAGTGCCCCTCCAGAATGTCGGCCAGCTCGGCGGGCGGGTGCACCTTGTAGGTTTGCGGCTCCGGGTAGAGATCGTTTTCGCGCGGCGCAAACAGCACATCACAACCGGCAGCCTGCAGCTTGTCGCAGTCGGCCTCCCAGGTACGAGGATAGGTGTCAAAGTCTTCATGCGGCGCAAACTGCAGGCGGTTCACAAAAATGCTGGCCACCGTGACATCGCCCAGCGGCTTGGCCTGGGTGACGAGTGCGATGTGGCCGTCATGCAGGTTGCCCATGGTGGCGACGAAGGCGGGGCATTGATACGGGGCTAGCGCTGTGCGCAGGTCGGCAACGGTGTGAACGATCTTCATGAGGGGCTACCAGGCATGGATGGCGTCGACCGGAAAACGGCCTTCCTTGACCGCCCGCACGTAGGCCTGCATCGCGCCACGCACGCTGTCTTCTTCGCTCATGAAGTTGTGCACGAACTTGGCCATTTTCCCCAGGTTCATGCCCAGCATGTCATGCAGCACCAGCACCTGGCCCGCTGTACCTACACCGGCGCCTATGCCTATGGTCGCGCATCGGGTGAGCTCTTTGGTCAGTTCTGCCGACAGTACGGCGGGCACCATCTCCAGCACCAGCATGGCCGCGCCCGCATCCTGCAGCGCGTGGGCGTGCGCTTTCAGCGTGATAGCGGCGTCTTCTGATTTGCCCTGCACCCGGTAGCCGCCCAACGAATGCACGGTTTGCGGCGTCAGACCGAGGTGCGCGCAGACCGGAATGCCGCGTTCCACCAAAAAATGCACGGTCTCGGTTGTCCAGCCACCACCTTCGAGCTTGATCATGTGGGCGCCAGCCTGCATCAGCACCGCTGCGCTGCGCAGGGCTTGTTCTTTGGACTCGTGGTAACTGCCAAAAGGCAGGTCGGAGATGAGCCAGGCCGTGGCTTGTGCGCGGTGCAGGCCGCGAGCCACGCCTTCGGTGTGGTGACGCATGGCCTCCAACGTCACGCCCACGGTGCTGGGCATGCCCTGGCAGACCATTCCGAGTGAGTCGCCGACCAGAATGCACTCCACACCGGCAGAATCGGCGACCGCTGCAAAGGTGGCGTCGTAAGCGGTGAGCATGGCGATTTTGTCGCCTTGGGTGTGCATCTCGCGCAGCCGCGGCAGACTGATGGGTTTGCGTGAGGCCGGGGGCGGTACTGCCGGCAAGGTGCCATAAGGGCTGGCGGCGGGGGCTGTCATGACTGAACCTCGGGGGCTGTGCGGGTCATGCCTAGCCGCTCCAGCAGCGCTACATCGGCGTCAGTGTCCGGGTTACCGGTGGTCAGCAGTTTGTCGCCGTAAAAAATGGAGTTGGCGCCGGCCAGAAAGCACAGGGCCTGCACGCCGTCACCCATTTGCTGGCGGCCCGCCGAGAGGCGCACCCGCGCTTTCGGCATGGTGATGCGCGCGACCGCGATGGTGCGCACAAATTCAAACGGGTCCAGATCGGCCTGATCAGCCAGCGGCGTGCCCTCGACCTTGACCAGGTTGTTGATGGGCACCGACTCGGGGTAGGGGGTCAGGTTGGCCAGTTCGGCGACCAGCCCGGCGCGCTGGCGCCGGGTTTCACCCATGCCAACAATGCCGCCGCAGCAGACCTTGACGCCCGCGCTGCGCACGCGCTGCAAGGTGTCGAGCCGGTCCTGGTAGTCGCGCGTGGTGATGATGTCGCCGTAAAAATCGGGTGCGCTGTCCAGGTTGTGGTTGTAGTAGTCCAGGCCCGCTCTTTGCAGGGTCTGGGCATGACCGTCTTCCAGCATACCGAGGGTTGCGCAGGTTTCCAGTCCCAGCGCTTTGACCGTGCGTACCAACTCAGCCACTTTTTCAATATCGCGGTCTTTGGGTGCGCGCCAAGCCGCGCCCATGCAAAAGCGCGTTGCGCCAGCGTCTTTGGCGCGCTGCGCGGCCACGCGCACTTCATCTGGCTCCATCAGTTTGGTGGCTTCCACACCGGTGTCAAAGCGGGCGGCTTGCGGGCAGTAGTTGCAGTCTTCCGGGCAGCCCCCGGTTTTGACCGAGAGCAAGGTGGCAAATTCCACCCGGGTCGGGTTGAAGTTTTCGCGGTGCACGGTTTGCGCCTGATGCATCAGTTCGGGGAAAGGCAGTTCGAAGAGCGCTTCGATGGCGTCGACGCTCCAGCGCGCGGGTGGTGCGGCGGGCACCGGCTGGCGCGGGCGATGCAGAGTGACGGGTTGTTCAAAAACGCTGGACATGTTGTTTTCCTTGGAAAGCGATACACCTGTTGTATTTGCAGTGGGATGGGAAGTCTAGCCCAAGGCTGCCGCCGGTTCGATTGCGGCGGCAAGCTCGCTCAGGGCCTGCACCAGCAGGTCGACATCAGCCTCGGTATGGGCAGCCGACAGGGCGATGCGCAGGCGCGCCGTTCCTTCAGGTACGGTGGGCGGGCGAATGGCGGGCACCCACAGGCCGCGCTGGCGCAGGCCTTCCATCACCATCAGCGCTTCGTCGTTGGGGCCAATCAGCAGTGGCTGGATGGCGGTGGACGAATCTCCCAGTTGCCAACTGCTGCCTTTCAGGCCGGTGGCCAGGCCCTGGCGCAGACGCGTTATGAGCTTTTTCAGATGCACCCGACGCCACTCGTCCTTGGCTATCAATTGCAGGCTGGTCTGCAGGGCACTGGCCAGCAGCGCGGGCGCGGCGGTGGCAAAAATATAGCTGCGGGTTTTCTGCAGCAGCCATTCCACCAGCGCGTCGCTGCCGGCCACAAAAGCACCTGCAACCCCCGCCGCTTTGCCCAGGGTGGCCATGTAGAGCACGCGGGGTGACACCTGCGCGCCCGTCAGGCCAAAGTGCGCCAGGCTGCCGCGCCCTTGCGGCCCCAGCACGCCAAAGCCGTGCGCATCGTCGATCAGCAGCAGCGCATCGTGGCGCTCGCACAGCGCCAGCAAGGCTGGTACGTCGGCCATGTCGCCGTCCATGCTGAACACCGCGTCGCTGATGACCAGTTTGCGCCTCTCCGCGCTTTGCGCCAGAGTGGCGTCCAGCGCAGCCAAGTCAGCGTGAGCGTAACGATGAATCTGTGCTCGGGACAGCCGCGCACCGTCAATCAGGCAGGCATGGTTGAGTGCGTCTGAAAAAACGGCGTCACCGCTGCCAACCAACGCCGGAATGATGCCGATGTTGGTGGCGTAGCCGGCGTAAAAATAGAGCGCGCGCGGCAGGCCCACAAAGGCGGCCAGCGCGTGTTCAAGTGCTTCGTTGGCCGTGCTGTGGCCGCTGACCAGCGGCGAGGATGCGGCGCCCACGCCGAAGCGCTGCGCGCCGCTGCAGGCGGCCTCGACCAGCGCCGGGTGTGTGGCCAGGCCGAGGTAGTCGTTGCTGCAAAACGCCAGCATGCTTTGCCCGTCCACCTGCAGGCGGGCACCCCTTTCGGGCTGCACCACGCGGCGGCGGCGCCGCAGATGATCCTTGTCCAGGGCCGCAATGCGCGCCGGAAATTCGTCGAGCCAGGAGCTTGTCAGTGACGGTTTGTTTGCCATGCGGTGGGAAGTTCCAGGGTGATGCCTCTGGCATCGGGCACGCTTTGGTGTGCGATGTTGGCCAGCAGCGGCGCGCCCAGGCGATGCTGCAAAAAGGCGATGTTGTCATTTTGCGCCAGCATGGCCGGCTCGATATGGTTGGCGACCCAGCCTGCCAGTGCCAGCCCGCGCGCGTGAATGGCCTCCAGCGTCAGCAGGGCGTGGTTGAGGCAACCCAGCCGCAGGCCGACCACCAATACCACTGGGAGGTCCAGTGCCTGTGCGAGGTCGGCGCCCGTCTCCGTGGCGGAGAGCGGCACCAGAAAACCACCTGCGCCTTCCACCACCACCGCGTCGGCCAGTTGCGCGAGCTGGCGATGGCAGGCCACGACGTGGGCGATATCAATTG
>JBKJIV010000042.1:0-14399 GCA_046598365.1 Polaromonas sp.
CTCTCGACCATTCACGCCACGCCGGTGTTTCGCGCTCAAGGCGGCGGCAGCTTCATCAACATCGCCTCAACGGCCGGTATACGCCCCCGGCCGGGCCTCTCCTGGTACAACGGCTCCAAAGGTGCAGTCATCACCACCTCCAAATCGCTGGCCGCCGAACTGGGCCCGGACAACATCCGCGTCAACTGCATCAACCCGGTTTTCAACCCCGACACCGCGCTGTCCACGCAATTTGCAGGCGGCACCGTCACCGGCCCCGAAGGCGAAGCGCGCCGCGCCAAATTCCTTGCCAGCATTCCGCTGGGCCGCTTTTCAACCGCGCTCGACGTCGCCAACGCCGCGCTGTACCTTGCCAGCGACGAGGCCGCTTTTATCAGTGGCGTGTGTATAGAGGTGGACGGAGCGCGCTGCGTTTAGCGCCCGCGCTGGCAGAAACGGCCAGGCAGCGAGTATCATCAAATGACGCCAACTTGGGGGATTTATGCTCAAGCAACTGACCTACGCAAGCCGTGCGAGTCGCGCCATGAACATCATGGACATGACCGACATCCTGAAGACTGCACGCACGAACAACGCTGCACTGGGCGTCACAGGTGCGTTGTGTCTGCACGACGACATATTCTTGCAACAACTCGAAGGCGAAGTGGCTGTGGTTGATGCCCTGTACGAACGCATTACCCGGGACCCACGGCATCGTGACGCCACGGTGGTTGACATGAGCGATATCCCCCTGCGCCGTTTTGACAAATGGTCCATGGGTTTGCTGGTTGAAGACCAGGAAAACCGCGACATTTTTGAAAAACATTCCCCTACGGGTAAATTTGACCCCTTCATCATGGGCGTAGCCAACCTTCGCGCTTTTTTCGGCGAAATTCGGGACCACACCCGCTGGATCAGTTGATACCCCTGACCGACAAATAAACGTGGCCCAACTGCGGTTATGGGCATGCGAGCCGCCGCTCGCGAGACCAATGGAGTAAATTCTCTCTTGGGCCATTCCACCATGAACAATAAAGTCATCCCTCTCGCAGACATTCGTTACGCAGCTCGCGTGCCGCATATTCCTGCGCAATTGCAGGCGCCGACCGGCCTGCTGGCCGACACGTTGGCAAGGCCTTTGCACGATCTGCGTATCAGCGTGACTGACCGCTGCAACTTCCGCTGCAGTTACTGCATGCCCAGTGAAGTGTTCAACAAGGACTACGCGTTTTTGCCGCAGACCTCGTTGCTGAGTTTTGAAGAAATCACGCGGCTGACCAAAATTTTTGTCGCGCACGGGGTCGAAAAAATCCGCTTGACCGGTGGCGAGCCCTTGCTGCGCAAACACCTTGAAGTACTGATCGGGATGCTGGCGAAACTGCAGACACCCGCCGGCAAGCCGTTGGACATCACCTTGACGACCAATGCCTCGCTGCTGGTCAAAAAGGCCCAGGCGCTGAAGGATGCAGGGCTGCAGCGCGTCACAGTCAGCCTGGACGGGCTCGACGACGCCGTCTTTCGGCGCATGAACGACGTGGACTTTCCAGTCGCCGACGTGCTCAATGGCATCGAGATGGCGCATAAAGTGGGGCTGGCACCGATCAAGGTCAACATGGTGGTCAAGCGCGGAACCAACGATGCAGAGATCCTCCCGATGGCGCGGCACTTCCGCAACTCGGGCGTGGTGCTACGCTTTATCGAATACATGGACGTGGGCGCCACCAACGGCTGGCGCATGGACGAGGTGCTGCCGTCGGCCCAGGTCATCGAGCGTCTGCAAACCGAATTTCCGCTCGAAGCTATAGATGCCAACTACACAGGTGAAACCGCCGAGCGCTGGCGTTATCTTGACGGGGCTGGCGAGGTCGGCGTCATCAGCAGTGTCACCAAAGCCTTTTGTGGCGACTGTAACCGGGCCAGGCTGTCAACAGAAGGGAAGCTCTTCCTGTGCCTGTTTGCCAACCAGGGGCACGATCTGCGGGCACTGTTGCGCGACACGAAATATTCCGATGAACAGATATCCGCGGCGGTTGCACACATCTGGCAGGGTCGGAGCGACCGCTATTCAGAACTGCGTGCGGCCTTGCCCGCGGACAGCACGCCTGCGTCCACTGGCGGGAAGCGTGTCGAAATGAGTTACATCGGTGGCTAATGATGCCCCCACGTTTGTCACGGCGTTTACTGCACTGCCCCCCGAGGGGGCTGACCTTGCTTGGGGCGGCCCTGCGCGGCGGTCGGCGATCAGCCAGAAGGAAACCTTCCACACATGATTGACACCATAGACGGCGCAGAAATCACAGGTGTCATCCTCGCGGGTGGACGTGGCTCGCGCATGGGCGGCGCTGACAAGGGTCTGCAAAACTTCAACGGCGTTCCGCTGGCACTGCATACCCTGCTGCGTTTGCAGCCGCAGGTGGGTGAAGTGATGATCAATGCCAACCGCAATCTGGCGGCGTACGAAGCCTTTGGCGTGCCTGTGTGGCCAGACGCCGCAGGGCTTGGCGAGTATTCCGGGCCACTCGCCGGCTTCCTCACCGGGCTGGAGCGCTGCGAGACGCCCTACCTGCTCACCGTGCCCTGCGACACACCACTCTTCAGCCCGGACATGGCTTCCCGGCTGGCAGAGGCACTGGTGCGCGAAAACGCCGACATTGCCGTGGTGTCCGCGCCCGAGGAAGACGGCCAGTTGCGCGCACAACCGGTGTTTTGCCTGATCAGCACCCGCTTGCTCGAAAGCCTGATGTTATTTACCACCAGTGGTGGCCGCAAGATCGATGCATGGACTGCACAGCACAAGACAGTGGCGGTACCCTTCAATCTGCCGGGCGACGACCCGCGTGCCTTTTTCAACGCCAACACCTTGGCCGAACTCCACCGGCTGGAAGCCCTGCGGCCTTGAAAACCATTGCACAGATAGCGGCCGAGTTGCAGGGCTACGACCCACAAGCCTTGAGCGCGAGCGATGTGCTCCAGTTTTTGTCGAAACTGGTGGAGCCTGTACAGGACACCGTGGAGCTTCCCCTGTTTAATGCCTTGGGACGGGTGCTGGCGGCTGATGTGGTTTCACCTTTTGACGTGCCGCCGCATGACAACTCGGCCATGGACGGCTATGCCTTTGATGGCGCGCGCTTGGCTACAGATGCTGCCCTCACGTTCAACGTCGCGGGGACTGCGCTGGCAGGTAAAGCCTGGCAAGGTGTAGTCAAGTCTGGCGAGTGCGTGAAGATCATGACCGGCGCCATCATGCCGGCCGGACTGGACACCGTGGTGCCGCAGGAGTTTGTCAGTGTTCAGGGAAACACCATCAACCTTCCCGCCCGGCTTCTCCAACCGGGAGACAACCGCCGTCTGCGCGGCGAGGACTTGAAACAAGGCCGACCCGCACTCTTCAAAGGTGAGCTGCTGAGTCCCGCTCGCCTCGGACTCGCAGCGTCCCTGGGACTGAAAACCCTCTCCGTTTTGCGTCCTCTGCGAGTCGCCTACTTTTCCACGGGTGACGAAATCCTGTCTCTGGGCGAGTCCCCGCGTGAAGGCGCGGTTTACGACAGCAACCGCTACACGGTGTTCGGCATGCTCACGCGCCTTGGCTGCGAGGTCATAGACTTGGGCGTTATCAGAGACGAGCCCACTTTGCTTGAGGCGGCTTTTACCCATGCCGCTGCGCAGGCGGACGCCATCATCACTTCCGGGGGCGTCAGTGTCGGTGAAGCCGATTACACCAAGGGCATGATGAAAAAACTTGGCGACGTGGCCTTCTGGAAGGTTGCCATGCGACCGGGCCGTCCGATGGCCGTAGGACGCATCAACAAGGCTGTCTTATTCGGTCTGCCAGGCAATCCCGTTGCGGTGATGGTGACCTTTCTGGCTTTTGTGCGTCCCGCCCTGCTGCAAATGATGGGTTGCACGGCCCCTGCCGCGCCTTTGCTCAAGGCCATCAGTTTGGAGACGATCCGCAAAAAACCCGGCCGCACCGAGTACCAGCGCGGCTGGGTATCAACCACTGCGGACGGCGCGCTTCAGGTCAAAACAACGGGCAACCAAGGTTCGGGTGTACTCAGCTCGATGGCGCAGGCCAATGGCCTGATCGTGCTGCACCACGGGCAAGGCAGCGTTGCCGTCGGTGAGCAGGTCGATGTAATGATGTTTGACGGCGTGATTTAAGTCGCTACCGCTGGTCGGGATGCCGCCCTAACGTGTTCTTCTGTGACGGCGTTATTTATTGACTATCAGTTCACTCTGATGCGGCAATACCGGCTCCTCAATCGCTACAGCTGTATTGGCCCCCGGCACCTTCTTGCGGGCGAACAGCGAGTACATGGTGGGCACTACAAAGATGGTCAGCAGCGTCCCCAATGACATGCCGCCCACAATCACCCAACCAATCTGAATGCGGCTCTCCGCGCCCGCGCCCGTGGCCAGCGCCAGCGGCAAGGCGCCCAGCACCATGGCGCCGGTGGTCATCAAAATCGGACGCAGACGTTGCGACGAAGCCTTGATCAGCGCTTCCACCATCTCCACCCCCTGCCCACGCAGCTGGTTGGTGAACTCCACAATCAAAATGCCATGCTTGGTGATAAGGCCAACCAGCGTGATCAGACCGATTTGTGAATAGACGTTGAGAGAACCGCCCGACCATTTGAGCGCCAGAAGCGCGCCAATCATGGACATGGGCACCGACAGCATGATCACCAGCGGATCAATAAAGCTTTCAAACTGGGCGGCCAGCACCAGGAAAATAAACACGAGTGCAAGAACAAACACAACCCCCAGCGCGCCCTGCGAGTTTCTGAACTCGCGAGAGGTTCCATTCAGATCAGTGGTGTAGCCTGGCTTGAGCACCTTGGCCGCCGTCTGGTCCATGAACTTCAACGCCTCACCGAGTGAGTAATCGGGAGAAAGATTGGCTCTGATCGTGGCGGATCGCCGCTGACCAAAGTGGTTGAGCTCCCGCGGCGACACACTTTCGCTCACCTTCACCAGTGCTGACAATGGAATCATGGTGTCGTTGCGGCCGCGCACATATATGCCGTCAATGTCTTCAGGTGTGGAGCGGTCACTGGCTCGGGTCTGCACGATCACGTCGTACTGCTCGGCGTCGCGCTTGTAGCGCGTGACATTGCGCCCGCCGAGCATGGTTTCCAGCGCCTTGGCCACGACGTCTACGCCCACACCCAGGTCCGCGGCTTTTTCTCGGTTGACCTCAATGCGCAGTTCGGGCTTGTTAAGCCGCAGGTCCACGTCTGGCGACTGGATACCGGGGTTTTTGGCGATTTCGTCCATCATCTGGCGCGCGACCTGGCTCAGGTTTTGATAACTGTCGGAGGTCTGGATGACGAAGTTGAGCGACTGCTCGCGAAAACCCTGTCCCAGCGACGGCGGCGTGATCATGAAGGCACTGACCCCAGGCAAACCCGCGAGCTTGGGTTGCATTTCCCGCGCCAACTCCAGTGTGGTGCGTTTGCGGTCGTCCCAGTCCACCGTGCGGTACACGATCGTTCCCTGAGACACAGTGGGATTGCCCACATTGGCAAAAATACGGTCAAATTCCTTGTAGGGTTGGCCAATTTTTTCCAGCGCCAAGGCGTAGCGGTTGGTGTAGTCCAAAGTGGCGCCGTCTGGTGCGGTGACGCTGGCCAAAATAGTGCCGCGGTCTTCCAGAGGCGACAGCTCCTGCTTCATGCTGGGGAAAACCAATGCGATGGCCGCAGCGCAAACCAGCATCACGCCCACCACAATCCAGCGCGCCTGAAGCAGCGCGCCCTTGATCCTGACGCCTGCGCCTGCTTCACCTGGTCGTGGCTGGTAGCGGCGCGACACCACCCAGCGCAAAGCGCGCGCGTAGCCATCCGACATCGCTGTGAGCCAGCGCTCCATGGAACTGTCAAACCAGTTGGGTTTGGGGTTGTGCTTGAGCAGCACCGAGCACATCATCGGTGTCAGGGTCAGCGCAACCACGCCTGATACCACCACCGCACCAGCCAGCGCCAGCGCAAACTCCACAAACAATCGCCCGGTGCGCCCCGGCGTAAAAGCCAATGGGGCGTAAACCGCCACCAGCGTCGCCGTCATGGTGACGATGGCAAAGCCAATCTCACGCGCACCTTTGATTGCTGCCGAAAAAGGATCGAGGCCTTCTTCGATGTGCCGGTAAATATTTTCCAGCATCACGATGGCATCGTCCACCACCAGTCCAATCGCCAGCACCAGCGCCAGCAGCGTCAGGGTGTTGATGGTGAAGCCCGCCAGCGCCATCAATGCAAAGGTGCCGACCAGGCTGACCGGAATCGTGACGATCGGAATGATCGACGCGCGAACGGTGCGCAGGAACACAAAAATCACCAGCGCCACCAAAGCCACGGCTTCAGCAATAGTTCGGTAAACGTTGCGGACCGAGCGATCGATAAACACCGAGTTGTCATTGGCAATGTCAACGGTCATGCCCGGGGGGAGGTCTGCCTGCAAACGGGGAATCATCTCGCGCACGCCCTTGGACAAGACCAGTGGATTGGCCGTGGCTTGCCGGATCACGCCCACTGCAACAGCCTCCCGACCATTGAGGCGCACTGCGCTGCGTTCATCAGCCGCACCCTCCTCCACGCGCGCAACATCACGCAGCTTGACGGGAGAGCCGCTCACGTTTTTGATCACAATCTCGGCAAACTGCCCAGGGCGAATCAGGTCGGTTTGCGACGTGACACTGAATTCACGTTGCTGCGACTCGATGCGCCCCGCCGGCAGCTCAAGATTGCTGCGCCGAATGGCGTCTTCCACGTCCTGCGTGGTCAGTTTGTACCCCGCAAGTTTGTCGGGGTCCAGCCAGACGCGCATGGCGTATTTGCGCTCACCAAAAATGCGTACATCGGCTACACCGGTCACTGTCTGCAGGCGGGACTTCACCACGCGGTTGATCAAGTCGTTGATTTGCAGGCGTGACATGGTGTCGCTGCTGAAGGCCATGAAGATCACCGGGAAGGCATCCGCTTCTACTTTAGCGATCACTGGTTCATCAATGGCCTGCGGCAGCCGGTTGCGCACGCGCGAGGTTCTGTCGCGCACCTCTGCGGCTGCGGCATCGGCATCTTTTTCAAGGCGGAAGCGCACCGAAATCTGCGCCTGCTCGGCGCGGCTGATGGAAGTGATGACGTCTACCGCGTCGATGCCGGCGATGGAGTCCTCCAGCGGTTTGGTCACTTGCGACTCAATCACTTCCGCTGATGCACCAGGGTATCGGACACTGACGGTCACCACCGGCTCGTCGATTTTGGGGTATTCCCGCACAGCAAGTCGGTTAAAACTCACGGCCCCGATCAACACGATCAAGAGCGACAGCACGGTTGCAAAGACAGGGCGGCGGACGGAGACTTCAGCAAGTTGCATGGGGACTTGTCAGGTGATGCAATGAAACTCAGGCGGGCGCGCGCGCGGAGGGCTTGGCCGGGCCGGGGGCTCGTTTCGCGGCGGGGCCCTCTTGGGCAACCACCAAGCCGCAGGGATTGGGGCCTGTCAACGCTGGGGGTGCCGCCTTGCCAGAGGCAGCATCAGTCTGGGCCGGTGCCGCAGAAACTGTCGGCGCGGGGGACGCAGGGGGTGCTGATGGCGCCGCCGGATTTGCAGCGGTCGCAGGACTTGCAGCAGGTGCACCTGCTGCTGCGCTCGCACCACCTGCCGGGCGGCCGGGAGCAGCGCTTGCCGCGACCTCAACCACTTTCACCACCGTTCCGTCGCGTTGCACCCGTTGCTGGCCAGTCGTCACCACCCTGTCACCGGGAGCGAGCCCCTCCAGTATTTCCACCTTGCCGGGGCTTCGTAAGCCGACTTTCACCTCAACGCGCTGCGTCGTCGGTCCCAGATCATTGGTGCCCTCAATCAGCTTGATGACAAATTGCCGGGAACCCTGCGGAACAATGGCTTCTTCCGGAATCACACGCGCATTCTCACGCACACTGAAAACCGTGTTGACCCGTGCAAACATGCCAGGCCGGAGCTGAAGCTGTCGGTTGTCAATGCAGGCGCGAACACCGACGGAGCGCCCATTGGCGTCGATCAGTGGATCAATGGCCTGAATTTGCGCCGTGTATTTCTTACCGGGTACGGCGTCGATATCCAGCAACGCTTGCTGCCCGCGTTTAACCTTGCTCTGAAGGCGCTCCGGCAGTCTGAAGTCGACAAAGATGGCTTCGATGTCTTCAATGTTGACGATATCCGCACCGTCCTTGAGGTAGTCCCCCACGTTGACCAGACGGATGCCGGCAATGCCATCGAACGGCGCGACGATTTTTAATCGGCCGGCAGTGGCGCGGGCCAGGGCGAGCTTCGCTTGGGCGACCTGAAGGTTGGCCGCGCTCTCGTCCAGAGAGCGCTGGCTGACAAAATTCTGAGCCACCAATTCCTGATTGCGTTTCTGATTGGCTTGGGCAATGGATAACTCGGCCATGCTTTGCTGCACCTGCGCACGTGGAAGCTGGTCGTCAAACTGCACCAACACCTGCCCCTTGCGGACACGTTGCCCATCGGTGAAATTGAGCTGGGTAATGCGTCCACTGACCTCTGGCCGCAACACGACACCCCGGCGCGATCGCAGGCTGCCAACGGCCTGGGAGTCGTCAGTGAGCCGGGCCAGCTCTACTTTTGCGGCCTCGACCGTGGGAGGTCTGCCACCCGCGGGGCCACTCGCGGCAGGCGCCGGGCCGGCAGATGAGGTTGGCCCCGGTGCTGTGGGCGTGCCGGCAGCCTTGGGCGCTTGAAACCACCAGGCCGCCCCCGATGCGGCGGCAATACCTGCTACTGCAACCACTACATAAACTGCTTTTTTTGCCATGGGGAAAGAAACTTGTTATGAAAAGTCACAAACTTCCAATGTAGCAGGGCACACCGTCAGCCACAGGTGCAGGGGCTTTAACTTGGACAAATCGCTGTTGCTTTACAACGGCCTTGCCAAGCAGCCGGTATTTTCATGAGAGTGGGAGGGAAAAGCCTCCACTTCAAAGTCGGCCCAGCGCACGCTCCACACCTTTGTTGGCCAGCACATCTGCGCGCTCATTACCCGGATCACCATCGTGCCCTCTGACCCAGCGCCAGTCGATCTTGTGGCCACTGCCACTGACCAGCGCATCCAGTTTTTGCCAGAGGTCCACGTTTTTGACGGGTTGCTTCGCAGCGGTCCGCCAACCTTTGGCCTTCCACCCGGCGATCCACTCGGTCATGCCTTTGAGCACATACTGACTGTCCACGTAAAGCGTGACGCGGCAGGGCCGCTTGAGGGCTGCAAGCGCTTCTATGACAGCGGTCATTTCCATCCGGTTGTTCGTCGTGTCCAGCTCGCCGCCAAAGAGCTCCTTGACGGTTTCACCCGTGGTGAGCATGGCTCCCCACCCGCCGGGGCCGGGGTTACCCTTGCAAGCACCGTCGGTGTATATCACCACATGTTGTTCTGCGGCTTGAGAAAGTTCAGTCATGACGATTGGAAAGGTCCTTGGTTGCGCTCGTTGTTAAAGAAGAAAAAAAGTCCGGGCGGCGGACCTGATTGGCAAGGGCGGCGGGCGCTGTCGCGGGAGCTGCTTGTGTTTTCCAGTTTGCCTCCAGCAGGCGCATGCCGCGAACGCGCTTGACCGCGACCAGAAAATACATCGCACCCAAAATGGGCCACCAGCGCTCACCCACCTTGTCCATCCACGCAAAACGATCTAGCGATTTCTGGCTGCTCACTGCCGGCCGGTAACATCCAAACTGACCTGATTCGACTTCAAAATTGAGCAAGCGCAACCAGTCACGCAAGCGCCAATAGCCAATAAATTCGCCCGCTTCAGGCAGGAACAGTTCGCCATAACCCATGCGGCGGTAAAAGTGAGCGCGCCGCTGGCGCAGCCCCCAAAGGCTGGCTGGGTTCAGGCAGCTGATCACAACGCGACCCTCGGGTACCAAGACCCGCTCAACTTCACGCAAAGTCGCATGGGGGTCGCTGCTGAGCTCCAGCGTATGCGGCAGCAATACCAAGTCCAGGCTGCTTTCCGGAAATGGCAAGGCAGCCGAATCGGTGAGCAGCGCGACGCGCAGCTCGCTGGACCGGGCAGTCGGCGGAGTTTGTGGGCCCGGGGTAGCGGGAGATGCACCCTCGGGACTGCTCTCTGATCCTTGTAAAGCCAGCCATTGATGAGGCATCCGGTTTGTGCGCAGGGCGTCCAGCTCTGGAAGCCCCAGTTGCAATGCGTGGAAACCAAACACGTCAGCTACCGCCTGATCAAAGCGCTCACGCTCCCACGCCAGCAAATACTCGCCGGGAGGGGTTTTGAACCAGTCAGTGAAACCTATAATTTGAGAGCCCATCAAGATCGCAGCATGTACTTAATCCCCATTCCTGCTTTTAGCGACAACTACCTCTGGCTGCTGCACGACGGCAAGCGAGCCTTGGTGGTTGACCCCGGTGATGCAGAGCCGGTGCTAAAGACCCTCCAGGAGCACCGGCTGCAATTGGAGTCAATTCTAGTCACGCATCATCATCCGGACCACACCGGGGGCGTGGACGCACTGCGCGATGCAACTGACGCCAAAGTCTTTGGCCCCGCCAGGGAGCGCATTCCCGAGCCCTTTACAAAGCTGGAAGATGGCGCAACCGTCCAGGCCTTGGGTCTGCAATTTCAGGTACTTGACGTGCCCGGTCACACATCCGGCCACATCGCCTTTTACGCGCCGGACGTAGATGCGCGCCCCCTGCTTTTCTGCGGTGACACCCTGTTTTCCGGTGGTTGCGGTCGCCTCTTCGAAGGGACGCCAGCTCAAATGCTGGCCTCGCTGGACAGACTGGCAGCCCTGCCGGGCAACACCCGCGTCTGCTGCACCCACGAATACACCATGAGCAATTTGCGCTTTGCCCTGGCGGTAGAACCTGACAACAAGGACCTGATTGGTTACCATGCAAGCTGTTCCGCATTGCGGCTGGACGAAAAGCCGACCTTGCCAACTTCGATTGCCCAGGAGCTGCTGATCAACCCATTTTTGCGAACCCGAAATCCCACGGTGATGGCCGCTGCCAGGCGTTTTGACCCGGCGGCCCATGACGACAACACCCTATTTGCCGCTATCCGGCAGTGGAAGAACCAATTCAAATGACCGAGCCGCATTCAACGCTTTTTTCATCCCCTCCCGCCGTTCCTTGCCGTTCCGAGCGACTCACCTCCCACCTTCAATCCCTGTTTATCGTTCTAGCCGTCGCCGTGCTCGCGGGCTGCGCCGGCACCAGCCAAGTCGGCATGCCGGGCGACCCGGTGTTGAGCACCTCATCAGTACCCGCGCCAGGTTCCAAACCGGTTTACCCCAGCGGCCCACTGACGCCAATCGGGCGGGCACAGGCGGCTTCAAGCGCGGTGGCAACTACCGCGGCCCCGACCGACTTGTGGGACCGCATCCGCCGTGGCTTTGCCATGCCCAACCTGGAAGGCGAACTGGTGACTGACCGCGAGCAGTGGTATGCCACCAGACCGGACTACATCCAGCGCATGACCGAGCGTTCGAGCAAATACCTTTTCCATGTGGTTGAAGAACTTGAGCGCCGCAACATGCCGACCGAGCTGGCCTTGCTGCCCTACATCGAGAGCGCCTTCAATCCCCAAGCGGTCTCCAGCGCCAAGGCCGCGGGCATGTGGCAGTTCATGCCGGCCACCGGCAAATACTTTGACCTCAAACAGAACGCCTTTCGCGATGACCGACGCGACGTGCTGGCTTCGACGCGTGCCGCCCTGGACTACCTGCAAAAGCTGCACGGCATGTTTGGCGACTGGCATCTGGCGCTGGCCGCCTACAACTGGGGCGAAGGCAGTGTGGGCCGTGCCATCGCCAGAAATAAAAAGGAAGGCCTCGGCACCAGCTACACCGACCTGCGCATGCCAGACGAAACGCGGCTGTATGTACCCAAGCTGCAGGCCGTCAAAAACATTGTGGCCACTCCGCAGGCTTTCCGGGCCGAGCTGCCGCTGATCGAAAACCACCCCTACTTTCAGCAGGTGCAGATCACGCGCGACATCGACGTGGCGCTGGCCGCCAGACTGGCCGATGTGGAGCTGGCCAACTTCAAGGCGCTCAATCCTTCTGCCCATCGCCCGGTTATTTTGGCCGCCGGTACGCCGCACATCCTGCTGCCCTGGGACAACGCCAAGGTGTTTCAACGCAACTTTGAGGCTTACACCCAGGGCCAGTACGCCAGCTGGACCGCCTGGACGGCACCGGCCACACTGAGTGTCGGTGATGCCGCCCGGCGCGTCGGCATGAGCGAGGAGGCCCTGCGCGGGGTCAACAACATCCCGCCACGCATGCTGATCAAGGCGGGCTCGACCTTGCTGGTGTCGCGCAACGCAAAAATGGACAGCGATGTGGCCAGCGATGTGGCCGACAACGCGCAGATGATGCTGGCACCGGAAATAGTCACCCGCCGCAGCACAGTCAAGGCGCGCAAGGGTGAAACCGTAGCCAGTATTGCCAAACGTTATGGCCAAAGCGTCGCCAGCGTGGCTGAATGGAACAAAGTCAGCGCCACGGCCGGCTTCAAACTGGGTCAGCAAGTGGTGCTGTTCCTGCCCATACGCGCTAGCAGCCCGGTGCGGGCTCAGACGCGCGGCGCCGTCAAGGCGGTACCGCGTAACAGCGGCAAAGCCGTGGTCAAGATCAAAAAGCGCTGACTGTCGTTGTCCATTCTGCATAACCAGCTATCAAAATAATAGCCGATCGGATTGCACGTCACATGGTCGCCAGCAGCTCTCGCAAACCAGTCCAGACCAAGTCACAAGGTAGCATTTTTTTTCCGCTTGGCATGCTGGCCCTGATTGCTGGCTTCGTTTTGTTGCTGCTGTCGTTTAAAAATAGGGACATGCTTCCCATAGGTGGGGTCCTGCTGCTGATCGGTGTCGTCTTGGCGGGCGGCTCTATGACCTACCGGGTCATTTCCGGAATTTATGTCGACCCCCTTGCCTATGAACCGCCGTGGGCCAAGGCAGGCAGAGGGGAAGGCCCTCCCCGGTTGCCACCACCTGGCAAGGCGGCAGCCCCCGAAGGAACGCCCTTTGCCATAGACAAGTTGGTGGACTTTCCCGCGGCCGCTGCGCCGCGCCGCCCGGTCGCACCGGCGGCGCCGGTCAACAAACCCGCTGCACGCCCGCCGTTGCAGCCGGGCTGGACGGCGGAAATCTTTGACTACATCACGCCGCACCAATTTGACGCCATGTGTGAAGCATTGTTTGCCCAGAGCGGCCTGGAAATCCGCGCCCAGTCTCACGGAGCAGCCGGCGGCGTGACCCTCTGGCTTCATTCACGCAACGCGCAGCAGGGCAAGGACAGTCCGGTGTCGGTGGCGGTTTGCAGGTTATGGCCAGGCCAGACGCTGTTGGTTCGCGACGTCCAGCCACTGCTTACCTTGATGACCGCGCGGGGCCTCAAGCGCACGACCTATGCCACGGGATCAAGCTTCACAGAGAACGCCAGCGAGTTCGCGAAGAACAACGGCATCAATGCACTCGACCGATTTGGCCTGCTCAAGCTGATTGCAACGCGTACGCCAGAGCAGCAGCAGGCGCTGCTCGTCATTGCGCTTGGCAAGCGCTGAAAAGCAGCGCGCGTTTATTGGGTTTTACAAGCGCAACGAGCCGCTTCCAAACAAACCGATCAGCCCAATGACAATCAGGTACACCGCAACGATGTAATTCAGAAGCCGGGGCATGATCAGAATCAGGATGCCGGCAATCAGTGAGACGATGGGGCCGAGGTGGAGCGAGAGATTCATGGTATTTCCTTGTCATGAGACCGCCCTTGCCTGGCGCGGTATCGGTGCTACAGGCAGTAGGGACGAAGAGCTTTGAATGTACGCTCGGGTTCGCCGGGCGTCTGTAGGACGGAGCAGCTAGTGAACAACGCCACATCTCCGGCCGTCACAGCTTCTCGGTTTCTCCGCTTCGCGGTTGCCATTTCATGAGCTTTTTCTCGACCCGTCCCACAATGCCATCAAGCACCAGCGCAAACGTGGTCAACACCACAATCCCGGCAAACACGGTGTTCACATCAAACGTGCCCTCGGCCTGCAGAATCAAATAACCGACACCGCGCGCAGAACCCAGGTACTCGCCAACCACCGCACCGACGAACGCCAGACCCACAGAAGTATGCAGGCTGGAAAACACCCAGCTGGTAGCACTCGGCAGGTACACGGTACGCAGTAATTGCCGCTGGTTGGCACCGAGCATGCGCGCATTGTTGAGTACCACCGGGCTGACCTCTTTGACGCCCTGGTAGACGTTGAAAAACACAATGAAAAATACCAGCGTGACGGCCAGCGCCACCTTGCTCCAGATGCCCAGGCCAAACCACATGGCAAAAATCGGGGCCAGGATCACACGCGGCATGGAGTTGGCCGCCTTGATGTAGGGGTCCATGATGGCACT
>JBKJIV010000052.1:0-64933 GCA_046598365.1 Polaromonas sp.
AACAGGAGCGCAAGCATGGCAAAACTGAACGTCAACGGCAAAGTCCGTGATTTTGCGGTGGAGGGAGACACCCCGCTGCTGTGGGCCTTGCGGGAGCAACTCGGGCTTACCGGTACCAAGTACGGTTGCGGCATCGCGGCCTGCGGTGCCTGCACCGTTCACATCAATGGTGTGCCGACCCGCAGTTGCGTGCGGCCGGTCTCAACCGTCAAGGCCAGCGACAAAATCATCACCATTGAGGGCTTGTCACCCGATGGCTCGCATCCAGTGCAAAAAGCCTGGGCACAACTCGATGTACCGCAATGCGGCTACTGCCAGAGCGGCATGGTGATGGCGGCGGCGGCCCTGCTCAAGGCCAAGCCCAACCCAACCGACGCTGACATCGACCAGGCCATGACCAACATATGCCGCTGCGGCACCTACAACCGCATCCGCGCCGCCATCAAGGTGGTGGCCCAGGGCGGCAACACCAAGAGCGCCGCCCTGTCGATCCAGCACACCGATGGGAGCACAACATGAGCGCCGTCACAAATATCAGCGTCAATCGACGCGGCTTTCTGGCTGCCGGCGCGTCGGCCGGCCTGGTCATCGGTTTTCATATCCCTTTTGCTGGCAGCGCCGCTGCGCAAACTGCCGTCACCCCCGAGATCAATGCCTGGGTGGTGGTGCGGCCTGACGACACGGTGGTGATACGCATTGCCCGTTCTGAAATGGGCCAGGGTACCCTTACTGGGTTGGCTCAGCTTGTCGCCGAAGAGCTGGAATGCAACTGGGCAAAAGTCACCACCGAGTACCCAACACCGGGCCAGAACCTGGCGCGCAACCGGGCCTGGGGCAATTTCTCAACCGGCGGCAGCCGCGGCATACGTGAGTCGCACGACTATGTTCGCAAAGGCGGTGCTACCGCCCGCATGATGCTGGTGCAGGCGGCGGCCGACGACTGGAAAGTGCCCGCTGCCGAATGCCGGGCGGCAGACAGCGTCATCACCCACACACCCAGCGGCCGAACCACCACCTATGGCAAGGTGGCAACCGAAGCCGCGAAGCTGACGCCACCGGCTCAGGTCACACTTAAGGATCCGAAAGACTGGAAGCTGGTCGGCAAGCGTCTCGCGCGTCTGGACACTGTGGACAAAGTCACCGGGAAACAGATTTACGGCGCCGACCTGACCATGCCCGGCATGCTGAATGCGGCCATCAAGGACTGCCCTGTCTTTGGCGGCAAAGTTAAAAGTTTTAATGCAGCGGCCATTGCAAAACGCCCGGGTGTCAAAAAAATATTGCGCGTGGGTGACAGCGCGGTTGCGGTGGTGGCTGACACCTGGTGGCGTGCCAAAACCGCGCTGGACGCCCTGCCCATCGAATGGGACAACGGCCCGAACGTTGCCAACTCCAGCGCCAGCGTGGCGCAGATGCTCAAAGCGGGTCTGGACGCACCCGATGCGGTGATTGGCAACCAGAATGGCGACGCCAAAGCTGCACTGGCAGCGGCGGCAAGGCGCATTGAGGCGGTTTACTCCTACCCGCACCAGAACCACGCCACCATGGAACCCATGAACGCCACTGCGCGTTGGACGCCCGAGCGTTGCGAGGTCTGGACGCCCACCCAGAACGGTGAGGCGGCGCTGGCAGCGGCAGCGGAAGCAGCGGGCTTGCCGCCTGCCAAATGCGAGGTCTACAAAATCCACTTGGGCGGCGGTTATGGCCGGCGTGGTGCGGTGCACGACTGGGTGCGACAAGCGGTCGACATTGCCAAACAAATGCCGGGCATACCGGTCAAGCTGCTCTGGTCGCGCGAGGAAGACATGCTGCACGGCCGCTACCATCCGGTGACGCAGTGCAAGCTGCAAGCCGGGCTGGACGCGCAAGGCAATGTCACGGCGCTGCACATGCGCATTTCGGGCCAGTCCATTCTGGCCGGTGTGTTTCCGCAGAATATCCGCAACGGATTGGATCCGGTTCAGTTTCAGGGCTTGAATGCACCTGGTCCGGAAGCTTCCATCGGCTACAGCTTTCCCAACCTGCTGATTGACCATGCGATGCGCAACCCCAGCGTGCCGCCAGGCTTCTGGCGCGGTGTCAACCTCAATCAAAACGCGATCTATCTTGAAAGCTTTATCGACGAAATCGCATCGGCAACCCAGCAGGACCCATTGGCGCTTCGGCGCAAACTGATGGCCAGCCACCCCAAACACCTGGCGGTGCTGAACGCGGTGGCCGATCGCGTGCGCTGGGACGTGCCGCCGCCCGACGTGCGCGGCCAGAAGGTCTACCGCGGGTTGGCCCAGACCATGGGGTTTGGCAGCTATGTAGCGGCCTGCGCCGAGGTTTCGGTGGACAAGGAAGGCGCGCTGAAAATTCACCGCATCGTGGCCGCCACGGACCCAGGGTATGCCGTCAATCCGCAACAAATCGAGGCCCAGGTCGAAGGCTCCTTCGCCTATGGCCTGTCAGCCGCGCTGTTCGGTGAATGCACGCAAAAGGACGGCCGTATCGAGCAGGACAACTTCAGCACCTACCCGGTGGTGCAGATGCAGCACATGCCCGCCGTTGAAACCGTCATCGTCGCCTCGGGCGGCTTCTGGGGCGGCGTGGGTGAGCCGACGATTGCAGTGGCCGCACCGGCCGTGCTCAACGCCATTTTTGCGGCCACTGGCAAACGCATCCGCGATCTGCCGTTGAAGAACCACAGCCTCAAGGCATGAAGCAAGCGGCGGGGCCGTCAACACTGGTGTTTGCTGCGGCAATGCTCCTGCCCGCACTTGCACCCGCGCAGACGCCTGCCGGCCTGCCGCCCATCCACATCGTGGGCGATGCCATTCCCGCGTCCCTGACCGGCGTGCCCGGTGACGCGGCACGCGGCCGTGCAATTGTCGCCAACCGACAAACTGGCCTGTGCCTGCTGTGCCATACCGGACCACTTCCTGAGGAACGCTTTCAAGGCAACCTCGCGCCCGACCTGGCGGGCACGGGCTCGCGATGGTCCGAGGGACAGTTGCGCCTGCGGATGGTCGATGCACGCCGCCTCAACCCGCAAACCCTCATGCCGGCCTATTACCAGACCAACGACCTGAACCGCGTGGGCGCCGCCTGGCAGGGCCAGCCCCTGCTGGCGGCGCAACAAATTGAAGACGTGGTGGCCTTCCTGCGCACCCTGCGCGATTGACGCGAAACATGAATCGCCTGGCAGCCTCCCCTTCGACCTCACTGCGCCTGACCCGGCGGCGCCTGCTGGCCGGCGGTGCGTCATTTGGTGTCTGGGTACAAATAGCCCCGGCTGCCGCAGCCAGCGATGATTTGGCGGCTGTCGTGACCGCTTATACCGGCGGCGCTCCGGTGAAGCGCGGCAAGGTCAGGCTGGACATTGCAGAACTGGTGGACAACGGCAACGTCGTACCCCTGACCGTGACGGTAGACAGCCCGATGACGGCAGATGAGCATGTCAGGGCGATTGCCGTCTTCAACGAGAAAAATCCGCAGCGCGAAGTAGCGAAGTTCACGCTGGGCCCGCGCGCCGGCAAGGCCAGTGTCAGCACCCGGGTTCGCCTTGCAACCTCGCAGCAACTGGTCGCTGTCGCCCAGTTGAGCGACGGTAGTTTCTGGTCGCACACAGTCAACGTGATCGTCACACTCGCCGCTTGTATCGAAGGCGACCCCTGATGGCACGCACCCTCATCAACGCGCCCTCCACCGCCAAACGCGGCGAGGTGATCGAGATCCGCACCACCATTGCTCATCCGATGGAAACCGGTTTTCGCCCCGGCGATAACGGCAAGATCGTGCCGCGCGACATACTTCGGCGGCTAAGCTGCCGCTACAACGGCGAGCTGGTTTTCAGCGCCGAACTGTTTTCTGCCGTCGCGGCCAATCCCTACCTGGCCTTTCACACCGTCGCCACCGAAAGTGGAACACTGGCCCTGACCTGGGAAGGTGATAACGGGTTCTCGCAGACAGAAAACCTCCGTCTCAGCGTTACCGCATGAAAGCGTTATGGCGCGCGGGGCTGATCATGCTGGCCTTCCTGGTCACAGTGTCAGCCGCCTTCGCGCAAACCCCGGCTGGCATCGACACACGCCGCTCAGGCTTCGAGTTCATGGGGCCGTCCACCCAGACCATGCAAAAGGACGATGCCCTCAACCCCGCGATGTTGTGGGTCAAGGAGGGGGAAAGCCTGTGGAGCCAGCCCGCCGGCCCAAGCGGCAAGGCCTGCGTGGCGTGCCACGCCGCAGCAAGCAGCAGCATGCGCGGCGTCGCAGCGCGTTACCCGGCCTTTGACGAGCGATTGTCCCGGCCCATCACACTCGGCCAGCGCATCAACCAGTGCCGCCAGCATCATCAGCAGGCGATGCCCTTGCGCACGGAAAGCCAGGAGCTGCTCGGCCTGGAGACGTATGTAGCCTTTCAATCACGCGGTTTGCCGCTGGCGCCGCCAAACGACGAGCGACTCGCACCTTTTCGCAAACAGGGTGAACAGCGCTTCATGCAACGCATGGGGCAGCTCAACCTGTCTTGCGCGCAATGCCATGACAACAACGCCGGCGGGCGGCTCGGCAGCAGCCTGATTCCGCAAGCCCATCCAACAGGCTACCCGGTCTACCGGCTGGAGTGGCAGACGTTGGGCTCGCTGCAGCGCAGGCTGCGCGGCTGCATGAGCGGCGTACGCGCTGAACCGTTTGCCTACGGCGCGCAGGAGCTGGTGGAACTGGAGCTGTACCTGGCCGCGCGAGCCAGAGGCATGGCGATAGAAACACCGGGGGTTCGACCTTGAAGAAGCACTTAGGGCGGCTGGTTCAGCACTTGCCCAATAACACCGACTCAATTATTTCTGTGATCCTCAACCCGTTTGCCCATGTTCTGTATCCGCTAACCACGATCCAAAGGAGAATTCCAATGCGCAAAATACTTGCCAACACCAGCCTGGTACTTGCTGCCCTGGCAGCTTGCACCGGCGCCTTCAACGCAACCGGGCAAGCGGTGGTGCCGGGGGGACCCAACCGCCTGGCGTTTCCGGAGGACTGGCAAAAGGGCGTGCTGTACGCCACCGTGGACCGGTATGACACCAAGCAGTTTCGCGAGTTCTATGGCAGCGCCGAAGCGGTGAAGGCCGCACGTGACGGCAAACCAATTCCCGATGGCACCATCCTCACCCTGGCTGCGTACATGGCCAAGCTTGACCCCGACGGCAAACCCCTGCGGGATGCTAACGGGCGCTTCATCAAGGACAAGCTGGTGGCTGTTAATTCCATGCAGAAGAAAGCCGGCTGGGGCCAGGACATTCCTGCGGACCTGCGCAATGGCGACTGGATCTACCAGTCGTTTTGGCCCGAGGGCAAGGTCAACGACAAGGCCAACCTGACATCGTGCTACCAGTGCCACCTGCCCTTCGCGAAAGACGACTACCTCACCAACTTGGCCAAACTGTCGGGTAAGTTTCCAGTCGTGGCCACGGTGGCGAAAAAAAGCGGTCCGGGCGACGTGGCAATCGAGGGCTTCAGTTTCGGGCCGGGCGCGATCAAAGTGAGCACAGGGCAAGCGGTGACATGGGTCAATGCGGACGAAACGCCGCACCAGATCACGCTGACCGGCCCGCAGGGCAAACGCAGCGACGTGATGCTCAAGGGCCAGACCGCAACCCTGCAGTTCGAGCAGCCCGGCAGCTTCGGTTATATCTGCGGCCTGCACCCCACGATGAAAGGAACCGTCGAAGTTGCGGCCAAGCCGTGAGTGACACTCGATTTACAAGACCTTCGAGCCCCCAAAGCGCTAAACAAGGCTTTGAAGAAAATAGGTCCAGCGCAAGCGAAGCCAAAATGCGGCGTCGAATTTCTGGTCGAAAAGCGCTTATCGCTTGAAGGTGGCGCGATATTGACTGGGGTTTCTTCCCATCAAATTTCTGAATGCCTCATTGAAAGCCGAAATGGAGTTGTAGCCGACATCAAGCGCAATCTGGGTTACAGGCTTGGCTGTGATGGCCAGCTCCTCTACTGCGCGGATGATTCTGATGCGGCGCAGCGCCTCGCCCCAGCTCATGCCCATTTCTTCTGTGAAGCGTCGCGCCAGAGCGCGGGGAGATTGACCCGTTTCAACCGCAATTTCACTGAACGCCGGATTGCCTGCAGCCCGCTCTTGCGTCAACGCGAGTGCTCGTGCCAAAGCCGGACTGGAAGGCACCGGCATGGCACAGGGGCTCGGTGTTGCTGCCAAGCGCAGCGCCACCTCAGACAGTAAGCCAAATACCTGGCGGGCATAAGGCGAAAGGGCGCCACTTCCACTATCCCAAGCCCTTGATTCAGCAATCAGTTCACTCGCCAAAGGCGATATATCAAAGACCGAAAGGGGCTGTAGAGGCACCGTCATGAAGTTGGGTGCAAACAAGACGGATGCCGATGTCAGCCGCGACAGGATAGAAACTTGGATCGTCTCACCGGCGGCAATCAGTGCCGCCCGGCAGGGCGGCAACGTCCAGCGCTTTTGCCGCGACTCAAGACGCATCGTGCCTTCAACCGCGTACAACAGGTAGTGATAGTCCATCCGAAACTCGGATGGCCCGGCGGGTTCAAACGTCTTATGCAGACAGTAGGCTTCAGGTTTCATTTCAATGGGTGAGAGTTTCGACTGGGGCGGCGTTGAATCTGCGGCTCACCGGCGCAGCGGTCATGAGCGGGCGCAGCACTTGCCCTAAAGTGGCAAAGGCGGTCGATGCAACATAAGCCGCGAAGTCCTCCGCGGCGTCCCACTCATGAATCACGCCGAGGCCACCCTCGCCTATGGCATCGGCAAAAGGCAAAAATAGCTTGCAACCCGGCATCGCCCGCACCACAGGAATTTCGGCCTTCAGAGTGTCGAGGGCTTGCTGCCGATTGGGTGACGCGACAGAAAACTGCACATGCGCAATAAACATGAATCGACTCCTTACATTGTTTTGATGAATTGAAAAGCCAGACTGGTTCGGCTGGGCGGGCCATGATCGAAAACATGAGTGTCCGCCAAAGCGAGCCCGGCGGCGCGAGCTAATCGAACCACTTCGTCCGACCTGAACCAGCGATGTCGAAAGCGCAGCCAGATCAACCAGTTACACCAATGCGGCTTGGATGCCACCAAAAAAAGGCGGCCGCCAGGTTCGAGCCAGTCAGCAAAACGGCGCAAAGTCTCCTGCGGATCTGAGCTGTGCTCCAGCACGTGGGCCGCCAATACGGCACCGAAGGGTTGGCTCGGCCAATAGTCCTGCATCGACAGATGGACCACCTCCGGCGACACTCCGCGACTGCGAATCCCGCGTTCGGCGTGCGCCAGCATCGCGGGCGACGAATCGAGCAGGGTCATCGTACGGCTGCCCCCGGCCGCAATCCAGGCGCCCGCGAAGGCACCGGAGCCGGTCCCCACGTCAAGCACCCGCCCGACGCGCATCGCACGGCGGCGAAAAAATGTGGCATAGGCAGCTTCATATCCCAGGTGGCGAATTTTCTTTTCCCAATGGTCAGCTGCGCGATCATATGTGGCGATGAGGTTCATTGCCGCGCACCCCACGCTGCTGCGACGCTAGCCTGCAATCGCAGCGTATTTTGAAAGTGAGCAATGCGCCACTCACCCTCGTCCCTGAGCAAAACGAGCGTCGCTATTGACCCATCGTTGGGCGGAAGCGTCGCATGGGGTGCATGCAGGTCGAGACGAACTTGGGCTAAAACGACATCGCCCAGATCCCGGACAAGTTGCACCGTAGCGTCGAGCGTGCTTCCCCGGTAAAAGGTATCGAAGATTTTCTGGTGTCCCGCGCCGATCTCTGCGCGCGATTGATGAAAACCGCCACGGATATCGACGAAGCTGGCGTCGGCAGTGAAGCCGCTCGCGTAGGCGGCGCCGTCTGCGGCGTTCCATGCTTGCCTGAGTTGGCCCGTAATTTGCGCTACAACGGCGTTTGCATTTGTCGTCATTCTGCACCTCTTGGTTGATGGTTGATCGAGGTGCAAATGTTAGGAGGCCATTACGGTAAGCGCCTCCGCCAGCTTGCCAAGTTTCTTCGCCAGCGCGCCAGTTTCTGGATTCTCACGGGACTCCTACCTATGCGGCGGGATGCCAGACTGCATCGCTGTGCCTTAGTCGACAAACGCTGACGGCTACCCTGCCCTTGACAGATCCCTACTGAATTCATAGCTGTCAGTCCTTGTCAAATACGGGCTCAAGGCGCTCTTGGCTTCAAATTACTTGAAAACAGCCGGCAGATCGGTACAACTGCCGAGGCCCAATTCTGCGGCCATGCCACCGCTTCGGCGTGCATCGCTATTTTTCAGCAGTACGCGCATTGCCCAGCCATGCTTCCAGGATGGCGCGAAGTTGACCGGTGTCCAGCGGCTTGCGCAGGACCAGGTAGCCTTCGTCCTCCGCATCCTGCAACTCTGGAGAGTTGATTTCGCCACTCACCATGGCGCCACTGGCCGTGGGGCAGCGGGCGAGCAGCGCTCGCAAGACGTCAAACCCGCTTTCGCCCGAGCGCAGACGCTGGTCGCAGAAGATCGCTTCCGGTGCGGCGCCCGTATCCAGGTGTTGCATGGCTTCCTCGGCAGTCGTGGCGTATCGACCCTCCACGCCCCACCCATCAAGCAGAGCCTTCCAGGCACCGATCACCTGGGGATCGTCGTCCAGCACCAGACAGCGTCCGCCCAGAGTTTCCATGCGCACAGCAACCGACGCCGATGCTGCCGCAGGCGTCTGGACTTCAGCTGGTTCCAGCTGATGCGCGGGAATGCGCAGCCAGAAGCGGGAGCCTTGTCCCATGCGAGAGTGAAATCCCAGTGTGGCTCCGATCAGCCTCGCGCACCTGGCCACGACAGCCAGCCCCAGGCCATGACCCGCACTGTCGATGCGCCACGAATGCTCATTGCGGAAATAGGGTGAAAAAATCTGGTCGCTGTCCTGCGCGGCAATACCGATCCCGGTATCCCACACTTCGAGTTGCCAGTCGCCTGCGCGGCGCCGCAGTCCAATGAGAACGCCCCCACGCTGCGTATAGCGCAGGGCGTTGTGCACCAGGTTAACCAAGGCCTGGCGCACCAGCGCAGGATCGGCCCACACGATAGTTTCATGTGGCGGCACGTGCATGCGCAGTGCCAGGCCGCGTTGACTGGCCTGCTCGCGGAACAGGGTAACTGTGTCGTGAACCAGTGTGTGAAGCGCTACCGGCGTGGCCCGCTGCGGCAGCGCCCCTGCTTCCAGCCTTGACAAATCCAGCAAGGAATTGAACATCTGGTTCATGGAAGCCATGGAGTGCTTCAGATCCACCAGCAAGGGAAAAACGGACGCTTGCTGATTGCGCAACGCAATGGCCTCGACCAGCATGGACATGGCGTGAATCGGCTGGCGCAGGTCATGGCTCGCGGTGGTCAAAAAAAGATTCTTGTCCTGCAATGCCACCTCTGCCTGCTCTTTGGCCGCGCGAAACTGCTCGGCCAGCAGCTCACTGTGCTCCTTCAACTGCACTTGCTCGATGGCGAACCGGTGCGATGTCAGCGCATGCCGATAGATGACCAGGCTGTAGAGCAAGCCCAGGGGGATCATGACGTGCAAAGATGGGGGAAACACCCAGTACATCAACAACAGCGGCACATGCCAGCTGAGGGCAAAAAACCGGAGAAAAATCCCAATGGTCTGCGTCAGGTTGACTGTGTTGGTGGAAACGATGTACGCAATAACCATGTAAAGCAGCATCCGGAATTCCAGGGAGGCGTCTGGTGCGACCGTGATCGCCAGGAAGCTCACGCCGGCCCCGTGCAGCCAGGCCAGCGTTTGCACCCGCGTGAGCCATCGTTGCAACAAGGCATCAGGCGCAAGATGGCTCTGATCATCGATATAGAGGCATGCCAGCCGGTGAACCACGACGGTTAGCAAGGCGTAACCCAGTCCCCACACCAGCACGGGCACGGCTTCTGTACGCCAGCCCAGGTAGGCAAGCAAGGGCAGCGCGACCACTGGCATCACGTAGACGCTGGACCGCAGGCGCCCAAAGCCTGTGTCGAGCAATTGCGCCTGCCCTCGGACACTGAGGTTAGCCATGCCAACAGGACGAAGCGCAGCGGCGGCCCGACGCAGCCGCCCCGGCGTGCTCATGCCCCTCCCGAAGCAACCACCTGACGACCCTGCAGCGCCATGATGGCTTCCACCCTGGAGCGCACGCGCAGGCGCTCCAAAATGGCGGTGACGTGCTCTTTGACGGTGCTCTCGCTGATATTCAAGTCTAGGGCAATACGTTTGTTGGACAGTCCGCGAAGCAGCAGGGCCAATATCTCTCCCTGCCTGGGCGTCAGCCCGAGCTCGCCGGGCGTCACCTGCCATTCCCGCTTGGGAGGCTCCTTGGCGCTCGGGACCTGCACCACTTCAAACCACTGCCCACCATCGAGCACCGTGATGATCGCCCGGCCAAACACGTCCGGGGTGGCCTGCTTGTGCACGAAGCCCCGTGCCCCGGCAGCGCGAACCCGCTGAGCGGTCGCCGGATCATCGTCGGCGCTGATGGCCAACCATGTAGCGTCCGGGTATTGCGCGTGCCACTGCGCCAACATGGGCAGGCTGTTGCCCTCGGCCAGCCATAAATCGGCTACCAGCAATCGGGGGCAACCTTGAACCTGCACGAGCGCCAGCAATTCATTCCAGCTGGTGACGGCACGAACGTTCAGTTCAGGCCGGACCGATTGCAGATACTGCGCAAGGCCGCGCCCGACCATGGGATGGTCGTCCAGAATGATCGCGTAAGGGTGGGGCTGAGGGGTGGGCATAAAAATACACGTGCTGCGTGAAATCGTAGCATCCGTCCCGCCGTTCTGGAGGTGGCACACACCCTACTCAAGTCGGGTGTCCATGCCTGCTGCTCCCCACTTCGGTAGGGTTCCTCTGCTCGACGCTCCCTCTGATAATGTTTTTCTTGTTTGATGAAGGAGCCAATTCAATGAATCTCACCGTCCCGCACGTCCTGGCACTGCTGGCCTCGCTGCTCACCGTGCTCTCGTTGAACGTGTCCCGGCTGCGCCTGAAACACGGGGTTAGCTATGGCAATGACGGACACCGTGATCTGGCCGTGGCCATCCGGGCCCATGGCAATTCACTGGAGCAGTCCTTGCTTTTTGTTGCGTTGATGTTGGCGCTGCAAAGCCAGGCAAGCAGTGAGGCCGCACCGCTTGCCTGGTTGGGTCTGGTTTTCATTGTGGCGCGGGTCATGCATCCCTTGGCCATGTTTCGGCGCTGGTTGCGTCTTCGGCAACTGGCACACGTCATCAGCCTGCTTGCCCAATTGACTGCGGCGGGGATGCTGTTGCGATGATAAGCGAGGGTCTCACGCCAGGCGTGCGCGAATGGCTCTCGCAGGGCAAGCTCATGCGGTATCAGGAACAGGACGTGTTTGTGCGGGTACAGGGTTCGGGACCCGCTCTGCTGCTGATCCACGGCTACCCGACGGCGTCCTACGACTGGCACAGGATCTGGCCGAGCCTCTCACAACACTACACCGTGATCGCAGCCGACATGCTGGGGATGGGTCTGTCGTCCAAACCTGCTGATTTGACCTATTCCATTCATGAACACGCCGACCTGCACGAGTGGCTGATCAGTGCAATGGGCCTTGAGCGCTTGTGCCTGATGGCACATGATCTGGGCGTGAGCGTTGCGCAGGAAATGCTGGCAAGACGCATGGAGGGTGCGCCGCTGGCAAAAATTGATGCAGTGGTCATGCTCAATGGCGGGCTGTTCCCGGAAACGTATCGCCCGCGCTTTGTCTTGCGCCTGCTGTCGTCGCCACTGGGCCATGTCATCGCCTCGCGAATGTCTCGGTCTGCGTTGGAGCGTTCGCTGGCGCCATTGTTCGGCGCAGCGGCGCCACCCCACAAAACCTTGCTGGACGACTTTTGGGCATTGGTCACGTACAACGATGGGCTTCGTGTTACACACCGGGTGGGGCGTTTCTGGCAGGAGCGGCTTGCGCTCAGGGACAGGCTGGTCGCGCCACTGCTGCATGGGACAATCCCCGTGCGCTTTATCAACGGCTTGAGTGATCCGAATTCAGGCAGGCACATGGCAGACCGGTACAGTGAACTCGTACCCAACCCTGACTTGGTTCGCCTCGATGGCGTGGGCCACTGGCCGCAACTGGAGCAACCCGATCAGGTCGTACTGTCGGCGTCTGAGTTTTTGGCAGGTCATGCGCGCTAGTGATTCGCCTCGGCGTACTGACACAACCATCTCCGCAGCCACACTAAATTTCTGCTGTCGTCTGTCATATAGGGGAAATTGGTGAAACTTGATTCGGTTGACGGCCACATGACCGCGCTTGTGTGCGAACAATATGGCCCCCCTGACGTGCTGAAGTTTGCGGAACTTCCGCGCCCTTCACCCGGGAAAGAGCAAGTCCTCATCCGCGTGCTGGCGACCACGATCACATCCGGCGACCGGCGCGTGCGCAGCATGGACATGCCGCAGGGCTTTCGCACGCTGGGACGGTTGGCGCTGGGATGGCATGGGCCGAGGCAGCCCGTTCTGGGGGCAGAATTTGCGGGGGTGGTGCAGGCAGTAGGAGCCCGTGCAAAAGGTTTCGCGCCTGGCGATGCGGTATTCGGTATCAGCGGCTTTCGAATGGGTGGTCATGCTGAGTATGTGTGTATGTCTGCCCGGGGCGCCATGGCTCACAAGCCGGAACACTTGTCGTTTGAAGGCGCCGCCACACTTTCTTTCGGCGGCGGCACGGCACTTTATTTCTTGCACCGTGCTGCCCTTCGTGCGGGCGAAAAAATTCTGATTAACGGTGCTTCTGGTGGCGTCGGCATGCCTGCAGTTCAACTGGCCTACGTCATGGGCGCCGAGGTCACCGGGGTCTGCAGTGCAGCTCACCTTGATCAAGTACGTTCGTTGGGTGCTGCGCGAGTGATCGACTACGAACAAGAGGACTTCGCCGGGCTGGCTGCGCAGTTTGACATTGTGTTTGATGTGGCCTGCAACCAAAGCATTGAGCGCTGCCTGGGTGTACTCAAGCCCGGTGGCCGCCTCATCCGCCTCCAGGCGGGAATGGCGGAAATGTGCCGGGCGATGCTGTTGCCTGTCCGCACGGGACGGCGCGTCATTGTGGGCACCGCGGAAGAGCGACCGGATCATCTTGAACACCTCGGCGATCTGGTTAGTCAAGGCCGTTTTCACCCGATCATCGCGCGCGTGTTCCCGTTCGAAGAGGCGATCGAAGCACACCGGTATGCAGACCGCGCAGGTCATGCTGGCAGCGTGGTGATCAGGGTGGGCGCACTGTAGAGGCGGGGTTTGCTCCCATCACGGCGCATGGCATCGTGAATTGCTTAGGAAGCCCGGGTGCCCCCGGCACTGCGGGAGCGCCCGGCGGTTTCAGACTTACCTACCTTGCTCCGCTTAACACCGGCCGGCGGCCTTGAGCAAGGGGTTGCAATTGGGTGCCGGCTTGCTGTCGGCTGCCAAAGGCGCACTCCCCCGTCCCATCTGTGTGCAAATAGCGTCCGAATGTGGCGTCTGCCCGAACGACATGGCCTTCTGGAAGCCGGTGGCGGAATACATGTAGCACTGATAGGTGACGCCATCCTTGGTCCGGGCGGTGTAGTTGATGCGCCCGCCCGTTTCTTCGCCGGTTTTCGCGATGGTGAAGGTACCGACCTGGCGCCCGATCGCCGCCGAGGTGCGTTGCTCAAGCCCGTCTTGACTGATAGTCGCTGCACAACCACACAAGCCCAAAGCCAACAATGCCATGGCGCTCTTACAGGCGGCGGGTTTCAATTTACTGATGTTCATGCGTAAAGCCTCTTGATGAATGGGACCTGCGCAGTATGGGGAATCGGTCGCTTGAGGTGAACCCTCCTCAAGTAGGGTGTGTTTCTGGACGGCCTCCAGATACAGTTTAACGACCGAGGGAAGAGACCCTTCCGAACCCCGGGCACAGCGGCAATACAGGACGTCACTCCACGAAAGTCAACATGCAACGGATATCTGCACTCTGCAAACCGAAGTCCTTTTTAGGTCTCGCGCTTGCACTCGTTTTCGGAACCGGTGGGCCCCTTGCCCACGCTCAGTCCTATAGTGAATCCATGAGTGCACTTTCTGCGCAAGCCTTCCACAGGGATGTTCAGAGGCGCATTAGTGCGTCAACTCGTGACGGTCCCACCTACTACCTGCGTGGCTACGAAGCCGTTACGCCAGAACAGAAACGTGCCCTTGAACAGTACAACCGGGAACTTGAACAAGCACGTCGGGACGCTCCAAAGCTGAAGGAACTTCGCAAAGACCCTGTCCTCATGCGGCACGTCAATGGCTACTGGGAGCACTATCAGGCAAAGACGTCAGCCGCCCCGGGCGAATTTTGCGCTGCCACATATACCAACCTGCACGGATCCATCACCTTGAACGGGGTCGACAAGAGTTGGGAGGGTGGCCTGCTCACCTTCATCGGTAAAGACATTCCCCAACCAGATCGTTTCAGGGAGATTTCGGCCACACTGACGCAGTCAGGGGGGTCTCCTTCAACCGTCAGAATTTTCAATGCCCAGTCCAGCCCTGCGATGCGTGGTTACGGGACCCTCACATTCGCCGTACCCAGCATGAGTGCCGCCCTTGACGGAATGTCAGACAAGCAGGAATTTGCGATCAGCATTGAGGGCAAAGAAGTGTTCCGGATGAGCTGGAAGGAAGGCTCCGGCGCTCGTGATACCTTGCGCAAGTGCATGCGTCAGAGCTGAAAATTTGATCATGCGGAGGCTCAGTGCGCTCACGGTCGCTGCTCTTTCCAATGATGCACAAGTGACAATTTTTCTCCGCGCGCAGCGCCCGATGCGCGAGGGCGATTGAAAATACCAGCGGGTTAATCGGATCGATCATTGGTTCACCCTCACCTCAGACGCGCGAGCGCGCCAACCGCGCCACGCGCGAACCCGGGCGCCTGCCCAGATGCGCAGCGCCTGGGAAGCCTGTCAGGCTACGCAACCCGCGTTGCGCCAGATGCCACCGTGAGCTTGGGGGCTGACGCGAAAGACATGCCTCAGCGCTGAGGCCAGCTCAGACGGTTTGCATCAGCGCGGCTTCCGCCTCTACCCATTTCGCGACGCAAGGCGGCAGGGGTTGGGCTACGAACGAACGACCTGCTTTCGCATACGACACCGCGTTGGGAACGAGCCCCTGCCGCCCCACCGCAGCACCCTTCATGTAGCCTACGGCGCATAGGACGCCGTCCTGCCGGCGAAACTCGTAGCGCATGTAGTTCCAGATCTCGTCCGCCGCCTCCAAAGTAAAGCTCAAGGTGTAGCGCTGAAACGGCTCCAAGCCCTTGCGGTAGCTGACGAAGGACCCTCCTGCCATCGGCCGCCAGCCCGCTTTGACCAAGGCTTGGGCATAACCAGAACGAAGGAAGTATTCAATCAGCATCAGATCGACGATGGTGTGGTAGCGGCCATTGTTCATGTGGCCATTGATGTCGATGTCATTGGGCAGCACGCGCAATTGGCGCGTGATGGTTTCGCCGGGCGTGATGCGCGGCAGTCGCCAAGCCCGCAAAATCGCCCAGATCAAGCGCAAGTACAAATTCATGGAAGACCTTTATTTAGTTCGATATCGAACATTATAGTTCTTAAACGAACCAAATACATCGCGAGCGGTAAACTCGCAGTCTGATCATGGCTAAAAACACCACAGCTCCAGCCACGCCCCATGCCCCCCATGCAGATGCCGTCCGCTCATGGCTTTCTGTCGTGCGCGCCTACAACTTGTGTGATGCTGTCCTGGCGCGGGAGCTGGCAGAGATCGGTTTGCGCAATGCCGAGTATGAAATTCTGGCCAATTTGCTGCGCGAACCGGGCTTGAGCCAGCAAGCTTTGGTGGCGCGTTGCTTTGTCGCCAAAAGCCATATGTCGGGCCTGCTGACCAGCATGCAGGAACGCGGCTGGCTGCGGCGCGACCACCACCCTCAGGACGCACGCGCCAAATGCCTCTATCTGGAACCTGATGGCCAGTTGATCGCTGAAAAGGGCAAATTGGCGCAAGCCAAGGTCGTCAAGATCATGGCCAGGACCATCACGCCAGAGCAAATGGCGCAGGTGCATGCGGCCATGCTACCGATTTGTGACGCGCTCGAAGCGCAATTGCGATAAATCTTGCATGCGTAAATTCGGGCTTTTCTATTCTCAAGCGGTCATCGTTTTTTACTGGCCGCCCATTTCGTCGTCGCCGCCCTGCGGCCGCAATGACCCGGCCGCGCACTGCGGCTAACCTGGGCAGCGGCGAACCCACCACAGGGGCAGTGCCGATGATCGAGCTGGGCGCTACAACTTCCGTAGCAGCTTCCTCAGTAAAATTAAGGGCTGCAGCTCAAAAATCCTACAGCGATGGCCAGTATAGCCACCGCCAAGAACGTCCGGGCGCTGAAGCACAAAGCCCGATCCATTGCCGGATCGGGCTCAGCTGGGGTGCCTTGGAAACGGGTCTACTTGCGCGCCGGCGGCAAATCCGTGCAACTGCCATGTGCCACTTCCGCCGCCATGCCGATGCTCTCGCCCAACGTCGGATGCGGGTGGATGGTCTTGCCGATGTCCACGGCATCCGCGCCCATCTCAATGGCCAGCGCCACCTCACCAATCATGTCGCCCGCGTGGGTGCCGACCATACCGCCGCCGAGAATCTTGCCGTGGCCATGCGCTTCGGGGGAGTCGTCAAACAGCAACTTGGTGACACCTTCGTCGCGGCCGTTGGCTATCGCTCGGCCTGAGGCATTCCACGGGAACAAGCCCTTCTTGACCTTGATGCCCTGTGCCTTGGCCTGGTCTTCCGTCAGGCCTACCCAGGCAATTTCCGGGTCGGTATAGGCCACGCTCGGGATCACCCGGGCATTGAAGGCGGCGCTGGCCAGTTCCTTGTTGCCCTGCAACTCGCCGGCAATCACTTCAGCTGCCACGTGCGCCTCGTGCACGGCCTTGTGCGCCAGCATGGGCTGGCCCACGATGTCGCCAATCGCAAAGATGTGCGGCACGTTGGTGCGCATCTGGATATCGACCGGGATGAAGCCGCGGTCGGTCACACTGATGCCAGCCTTGTCGGCAGAAATCTTTTTGCCGTTGGGGGTGCGGCCAACCGCTTGCAAGACCAGGTCGTAGGTTTGCGGCTTTGGTGCACCCTCACCCTCAAACGTCACCTCAATGCCTTTGGCCGTTGCCTTGGCGCCGACCGTTTTGGTCTTGAGCATGATGTTGTCAAAACGTGGGGCGTTCATTTTTTGCCAGATCTTGACCAGGTCGCGGTCAGCGCCCTGCATCAATCCGTCCATCATTTCCACCACATCGAGGCGCGCGCCCAGCGTGCTGTAGACCGTGCCCATCTCCAGCCCGATGATGCCGCCGCCCAGGATCAGCATGCGCTTGGGGACTTCTTTCAGGTTGAGCGCGCCCGTCGAATCAACAACGCGCGGGTCTTCGGGCATAAACGGCAGGCGCACGGCCTGCGAACCCGCCGCGATGATGCAGTTCTTGAAAGCAATGGTCTGCTTTTTGCCGTTTTTTTCCTGCGCAGCACCGGAGGTTTCTTCGACCTCAAGATGGTTGGTCCCGACAAAGTTGCCGTAACCGCGCACCACCGTGACCTTGCGCATCTTGGCCATGGCGGCAAGCCCGCCGGTCAATTTACCGACGACTTTTTCCTTATGGGTGCGCAGCTTGCCAATGTCGAGTTTCGGCTCACCAAAGCTCACGCCCAGGCTATCAAAGTGCTTGACCTCGTCCATCACTGCGGCAACATGCAGCAAGGCTTTGGATGGAATACAGCCGACGTTCAGACAGACACCGCCCAGCGTGGCATAACGCTCGACCAGTATGACTTTCAGCCCCAAGTCTGCTGCACGGAAGGCCGCCGAATACCCGCCGGGGCCGGCTCCGAGCACCAGCAAATCGCAGTCCAGGTTGGCACTTCCGGTAAAAGCTGCCGCCGCAGGTGCAACGGCTTTAGTCGCGTCTTGTGCCGGTGCCGAGGGGGCAACGGGTTGCTTTTGCTCAGGACTGGTAGCAGGGGCAGCCGCAGCAGCCCCCTCGGCCTCCAGCGCCAGCACAACCGTGCCCTGCTTGACCTTGTCGCCCAGTTTGACCTTGAGCGCGTTGACCACGCCTGCATGGCTGGACGGAATTTCCATCGAAGCCTTGTCGCTTTCGACCGTCATCAGGCTCTGGTCGACCGCGACGGTGTCACCGGCTTTAACCAGCAATTCAATCACTGTCACTTCGTCGAAGTCACCAATGTCCGGAATCCGTATGTCTATCAATGCCATGTTTTTTGTCTCCGCTACTCAGCTTGATTTGTCGGCTTGATGACTCACAGGAGAACCCTGCGGAAATCACCCAGAATTTGTCCCAGATAGGCGTTAAACCGCGCTGCTGCGGCCCCATCGATGACCCGGTGATCCCAGCTCAGGCTGAGCGGTAGCATCAAGCGCGGCTGGAAGGCCTTGCCGTCCCACACCGCTTCGGTCGTGGACTTGCACACACCCAAAATCGCCACCTCGGGCGCGTTGATGATGGGTGTGAAATAACGCCCGCCAATTCCGCCCAGCGATGAAATGGTGAAGCACGCCCCCTGCATATCAGCCGGGCTGAGTTTGCCGTCGCGCGCCTTTTTAGCAAGTTCGCCCATCTCCTGAGAAATCTGGACGATGCCTTTTTTGTCAGCATCCTTGATCACCGGCACCACCAAACCATTTGGCGTGTCAGCGGCAAAGGCGACGTTGTAGTACTGCTTGAGCACCAGTTGCTCGCCATCCAGCGAAGCATTGAACTCTGGAAACTTCTTCAGCGCGGCCACGCAGGCCTTGATGAGGAAAGCCAGCATGGTGACCTTGACGCCCGATTTCTCGTTTTCCTTGTTGGTCAAAACGCGGAAGGCTTCCAGCTCGGTGATGTCGGCATCGTCGTGATTGCAGACGTGGGGAATCATCACCCAGTTGCGGTGCAGATTGGCGCCACTGATCTTCTTGATGCGTGACATGTCCTTGCGCTCGACCGGGCCGAATTTTGCAAAATCGACCTTGGGCCAGGGCAACAAGCCAAGCCCCGCGCCACCGCTAGCGGGCGCCGGTGCCTTGGCCGCCTGCGCTGCCGTGCGCAGGTCTCCGGCCATGACGGACTTGGTAAAGCCCTGCACATCGTCCAGCGTGATGCGGCCCTTGGGACCGTTGCCTTTGACTTCGGTCAGCGGCACACCCAGCTCGCGGGCGAACTTGCGTACCGAGGGCGAAGCGTGGGGCAGGTTTCCGGCTTGAACGCTGGGCTCGTGTGCTGGCAAAGCGGCAGTGGGAACGACTCGCTCCACAGCAGCCGTGCTTGCCGAGCTGACAGCAGGCGCCGCTGCGGCAGCGGCAGCGGCAGCGGCAGCGGGAGCAGGTGCAGCTGCGGCAGGGGCGGCCGCCGAAGCCGTGACGCCATCCAGAACAAGGAGCAAATCGCCAATGTTGATTTTGTCGCCGAGCTTGACCTTGAGCTCCTTGACAACGCCCGCGGACGAGGATGGAATTTCCATCGACGCCTTGTCAGACTCCACAGTCACCAGCGACTGTTCAGCCTTGACGCTGTCGCCAACCTTGACCAGCACCTCGATCACAGCGACGTCCTTGAAGTCGCCAATATCGGGGACACGAACTTCGACCGGACCGGCGACGGCGGCCGCTGGAGTGGCTACTGATTTAGCAGCAGCTTGCGTTGCTGCTGCTGGTACTGCAGGTGCTGCTGGTGCTGCAACTTGTTTTTGCTCTTGCACCGGGGCTGCAGCGGGTGCGGCAGCTGCGCCGCCGGTTTCCAGCACCAGCACCACCGAGCCCTGCTTGACCTTGTCACCCAGCTTGACCCTGAGCTCTTTGACCACACCCGCGGACGAGGACGGAATCTCCATCGACGCCTTGTCGCTTTCCACCGTCAGCAGGCTCTGGTCGGCGGCAATCGTGTCTCCCGGCTTGACCAGCAGCTCAATCACCGAAACCTCGTCGAAATCCCCAATGTCAGGGACTTGAATGTCTACCAATGCCATGTTGTTGTCTCCAGTTCGTTCTGCGTGTGGGTCTCAAGCGTAGAGCGGGTTGATCTTGTCGGCATTGATGCCGTATTTTTTGATGGCCTCGGCAACCTTGGCCACCGGCACGGTTCCCTCTTCGCTCAGTGCCTTCAGCGCAGCGACGACGATGTAGTGGCGGTTGATCTCAAAGTGCTCGCGCAGCTTATAGCGGAAGTCACTGCGACCGAAACCGTCTGTGCCCAAAACTTTGAAGGTACGCCCTTTGGGAATAAAGGGACGAATCTGCTCCGCATAGGCTTTCATGTAGTCGGTGGAGGCAACCACCGGGCCGGTGTGTTTTTCCAGCTGCTGACTGACGAAGGATGCGCGCGCCTTCTCAAGCGGGTGCAGCAGGTTGTAGCGCTCGCAGTCCTGTCCTTCGCGGGTGAGTTCATTAAAGCTTGGGCAGCTCCAGACGTTGGCGGCGACGCCCCATTCTTTTTCCAGGAGTTCCTGGGCCGCGATCGACTCGCGCAGGATGGTGCCGGAGCCGAGCAACTGAACACGCGGCGTCAGCTTTGCGCCTTCTTTGCACAGGTACATGCCTTTGATGATCTGCTCTTCGGTCCCAGCAGTCAGGCCCGGCATCGCGTAGTTTTCATTGAGCAGCGTGATGTAGAAATACACGTTGTCCTGCTTTTCCACCATGCGCTTGAGGCCGTGGTGAAGAATGACTGCGACCTCGTGCGCAAAGGTTGGGTCGTAGGAGATGCAATTCGGTATGGTTCCGGCCATGATGTGGCTGTGGCCATCTTCGTGCTGCAGGCCTTCGCCGTTCAGGGTGGTGCGGCCAGAGGTCCCGCCCAAGAGGAAACCGCGGGCCTGCATGTCGCCAGCAGCCCAGCACAGGTCACCCACACGCTGCAGTCCGAACATCGAGTAATAGATGTAGAACGGCACCATGATGCGGTTGTTCGTCGAGTACGAAGTCGCTGCCGCGATCCAGCTGGCCATGCCGCCTGCTTCGTTGATGCCTTCCTGCAGGATCTGGCCGGCCTTGTCTTCCTTGTAGTAGCTGACCTGCTCGCGGTCTTGCGGGGTGTACAGCTGCCCTTCATGGTTGTAGATGCCAATCTGACGAAACAGACCTTCCATGCCGAAGGTGCGAGCCTCATCCACCAGGATGGGCACCGTGCGCGGACCGAGTGCCTTGTCGCGCAGCAGCGTCGTCAAAAAGCGTACATAGGCCTGCGTGGTTGAAATCTCGCGCCCTTCCGCGGTCGGCTCCAGCACCGACTTGAAAGTTTCGAGCGAAGGCACGGTGAACTGCTCATCGGCCTTGACGCGGCGGTGCGGCAAATAACCACCCAGTGCCTTGCGCCGCTCGTGCAGGTATTTCATCTCCGGCGTATCGTCCGCCGGTTTGTAAAAAGGCAAATCGGGAATTTGTGCGTCTGAAATCGGAATATTGAACCGGTCACGGAAGGTCTTGATGTCTTCGTCCGTGAGCTTCTTGGTCTGGTGCGCCGTGTTCTTGCCTTCACCACTTTTGCCCATGCCGAAACCTTTGACGGTCTTGATCAACAGCACCGTGGGTTGACCCTTGTGGTTGACGGCCGAATGGTAGGCCGCATAGACCTTTTGGGGATCGTGACCACCGCGCTGCAGGCGCCAGATGTCGTCGTCGCTCATCTTGGAGACCATTTCCAGGGTGCGGGGATCCTTGCCAAAGAAATGCTTGCGCACATACGCGCCGTCGTTGGCTTTCATGGCCTGGTAGTCGCCGTCGAGTGTGTCCATCATGACCTTGCGCAGCGCTCCATCTTTGTCGCGCGCCAGCAGCGGGTCCCAGTAGTTGCCCCAGATCAGCTTGATGACGTTCCAGCCCGCACCGCGAAATTCGCCTTCCAGCTCCTGAATGATCTTGCCGTTGCCGCGCACCGGACCGTCCAGACGCTGCAGATTGCAATTGATGACAAATATCAGGTTGTCCAGGTTCTCGCGCGCTGCCACGCCAATGGCGCCCAGCGACTCGACCTCGTCCATTTCGCCATCGCCGCAGAACACCCAAACCTTGCGGTTCTCGGTATTGGCAATGCCGCGTGCGTGCAGGTACTTCAGAAAACGCGCCTGGTAAATACCCATCAACGGTCCCAGACCCATGGACACCGTGGGGAACTGCCAGAACTCCGGCATGAGTTTGGGATGCGGGTAACTCGACAGGCCTTTGCCTTCAACCTCTTGACGGAAATTGAGCAGTTGCTCTTCAGTCAGCCGGCCTTCCATGAACGCACGCGCATAAATGCCGGGCGAACTGTGGCCCTGAATGTAGAGACAGTCGCCGCCATGTTCTTTGCCGGGTTCATTGCTTTCGGCGTGCCAGAAGTGATTGAAACCCGTACCAAACATATTGGCCAGCGAAGCAAAAGAGCTGATGTGGCCGCCAAGGTCGCCGCCATCTTCCGGGTGATGCCGGTTCGCCTTGACAACCATGGCCATGGCGTTCCAGCGCATGTAGGCGCGCAGGCGTTCTTCAATTTCAAGGTTGCCGGGGCAACGCTCTTCCTGGCTCGATTCCAGCGTGTTCACATACCCGGTGGTTGCCGAAAACGGCATGTCGATGCTGCTCTGGCGCGCATGCTCAAGCAGTTGCTCGAGCAAAAAGTGGGCGCGCTCAGGACCCTCACTTTCGATGACAGCGGTCAGGGCGTCCAGCCACTCCCGTGTTTCCTGTGAGTCCTTGTCCTGCGCCTCATTGGCAGCGTTGGCCAAAGTGTCGACAGGTGCCTGTTCCGGATTTGCAGCCATGGTGTTGTCTCCTGCTGGTGCTGATTTGTGAGCTTGTGGATTCCGAGCGTCTTCATCACGTTAACGTAATTTAGATTCAAGTCTCTAGTTTCCCACAAATTTCCAACAATTTCAAATAGTGCTTCTACATTTCACATTAAGAAATTTAGATGGCAGTTATCGGCCTTAGCGACTGATCTCCCAAACCCGGCTCCCCATCGCTGCACAAAGCAAACACCCAAGTCCCTTAAACTGGACGGCAACCATGCAACCAACCGTGCCTCTGCCTCCAGCCGCTCCGCCCCACCGTGCGCCGTTGGGCCGTTGGCGTCGGTGGTGGCGTAAACAATCGCCCACGCGGCAAGACCGTTTTGTCACCTTGGGCCCCCTGCTCTCGGTTGTTCTGTTTCTCGCTGCGGTGATTGCTGCTTTCGGCTACCTCCGGCTGGAAGAAATTGACCGCGAGCAGCAAGCCGTCAAGCGCGACGTGGAATACGCCCAGCAACGCCTCAGGCTTCGACTGCTGGAGCGACAGGAGCAGTTGATGCGGCTCGGACGCGATGTGTCCAACAAGGAAGTCGATGCCGACGAATTTATCGCGCAAGCCGAATCGCTGGTCAACCAATACCCCGAACTGATGGCGGTGACATGGGTGGACGCGCGCCGCAAGGTCAGGTCCGCCTACATCTCACCCAGCGCCAATGCCACTCAGATACGGGCCGCTGGCGAACAGCTCAGGCCGGGAGAAACCGAGGGCACCTTCGGCCTGGCTCGCGATTTACGCCAGCCGGTCTACTCGCGACCCCTGACAGTGAAAGACGACGCCAGCTACAACGCCCCCAGCCTGCAACTGCATGTGCCACTTGACGATCAGGGAAAATTTAGCGGTGTCATTCTTGGCGAGTATTCGTTTGACGGCCTGCTGCGCTTTGGCGTACCCACAGAAGTCAGCGCCAAATACGCCGTGGCACTGCTTGACGATCAGGGCAAGTTGCTGGCTGGCAGCCTGCCACCCCCGCGAAATACGGCTGCCAAATTCCTGCCCTGGTCCGATGAAGCCCAGGAATACGAAATCCCGGTGTCGCCGGTCGGCAATGGCTTGCTGCTGAAGGCTCAGGGCTACCGCGCGTCCCTGGGCGTTGTGGGAAGTGGTTTTTTCTGGCTGGTCAGCGCACTGAGCGCCATGACGGTCTGGATGCTGTTGGGCACCTGGCGCCACACGCGCCGCCGCATGCAGGCGCAGGAAGCGTTGGTCACGGAAACCAATTTTCGCCGCGCCATGGAAAACTCCATGCTGACAGGCATGCGCGCACTGGATCTGCAGGGGCGAATCACTTACGTCAACCCCGCGTTTTGCCAGATGACCGGCTGGAGCGAAGCTGAACTCGTTGGTAGGACCGCCCCGTTTCCCTATTGGCCTGAACAGGACCGTGAATCGCTTGCAGCCCGGCTGGACGACGAACTGCACGGTCGCACCACGCCGGGTGGCTTCGAAGTTCGCGTCAAACGCAAAAGTGGCGCCATCTTTGATGGGCGCATGTACGTCTCGCCCCTGATTGATCCACGTGGCCAGCAAACCGGCTGGATGACGTCGATGACCGACATCACTGAGCCCAAACGCATTCGGGAGGAACTGTCGGCCTCCTACGAGCGCTTCACCACTGTGCTTGAGGGGCTGGATGCAGCGGTGTCGGTTGCGCCACTCGGCAGCGAAGAGCTCCTGTTTGCGAACAAGCTTTACCGTGCCTGGTTCGGCGCGGAAGTCTCTGGCCATATGAACCTCATTGCGCAAGCGGGGGTACCGGCAATTCCTCCGACCGACGACTCCATCGATCCGGTTGACGGACTTGCCGGTTTCCCGACGGACACACTCACTACAGCGCAGACTGAAAATGCCGAGATTTTTGTACCTGACCTGGGCAAGTGGCTGGAAGTGCGATCACGTTACCTGACATGGGTTGACGGCAGGCTGGCGCAAATGGTCATCGCCAGCGACATCACCCCACGACGCCATGCCGAGGAGCAGGCAGCCCAGCAGGCGGAGCGGGCCCAATCAGCCAGCCGCCTGATCACCATGGGTGAAATGGCTTCGAGTGTGGCGCACGAATTGAACCAGCCGCTGACGGCGATCAACAACTATTGCAACGGCATGGTTTCGCGCATCAAGGGGCAACAGATCAGCAACGAAGACCTGCTGGTGGCACTTGAAAAAACCGCCAAACAGGCGCATCGTGCCGGCCAAATCATTCAGCGCATACGGTCCTTCGTCAAACGCAGCGAGCCCAATCGCAGTTCGGCCGATGTGGCCACCATGGTCAGCAACGCCATGGAACTCGCCGACATCGAACTGCGCCGCCACAACGTGCGACTGAGCCACTACATTGCCGCGCGCTTGCCACAGATCATGGTTGATCCGATTCTGATTGAGCAGGTGTTGATCAATCTGATGAAAAACGGCGCCGAATCCATTGCGCAGGCGCGCAGGCCTGCCGCCCGCCGCAGTGTTGAATTGCGCGTGGTGCCCAAATACATCGAAGACCAGAGCGTGGTGGAATTTTCAGTCATGGATTCTGGCAAGGGCTTGTCGCCAGAAGTGATGGGCCGGCTCTATGAAGCCTTTTATTCCACCAAGGCCGAAGGCATGGGCATTGGCCTGAAGCTGTGCCGAAGCATTGTCGAGTCGCACCAAGGAAGGATGCAGGCAGAGAACCTCTACAATGGGGACGAAATAGTGGGGTGCCGGTTTACCTTCTGGATTCCCGTGACACCCCTGCTTCTACCGGCCACTGCGGCTGCGGAAGCCACGCCCACCCGGGCTGGCATTTAAGGTTCCTGACACCGTCTACACAAAGGTTTGGCATGAGCTTGATTCCGAAAAAAGGTACCGTGTATGTCGTCGACGACGATGAAGGCGTGCGCGACTCGCTACAGTGGTTGCTTGAGGGCAAAGATTACCGGGTGCGTTGCTACGACTCGGCCGAAACTTTTCTGAGCCGCTACGACCCCCGGGAGGTGGCTTGCCTGATTGTTGACATCCGCATGGGTGGCATGACCGGGCTTGAGCTGCAAGACCGTCTGGTGGAGCGCAAGTCACCCTTGCCTATCGTTTTCATCACCGGCCACGGCGACGTACCCATGGCTGTGAACACGATGAAAAAAGGCGCCATGGATTTCATCCAGAAACCTTTTCAGGAAGAAGCGCTGGTCAGCCTTGTCGAGCGCATGCTGGACCAGGCCAAAGACACCTTCAGCGAACACCAGCAATCTGCCAGTCGCGACGCCCTGCTGGCCAAGCTGACCTCGCGCGAAGCGCAGGTGCTCGAGCGCATTGTTGCGGGCCGCTTGAACAAACAAATTGCTGATGACCTGGGCATCAGCATCAAGACGGTGGAAGCGCACCGCGCCAACATCATGGAAAAGCTCAATGCCAACACCGTGGCTGATCTGCTGAAAATCGCACTGGGCTCCAGCGCACCCAAGGCCTGAAGCGCCTCCGGCTAATACCCTTTTCATAGCTGACAATGCCCGTGGTTCAAGGACTAGCGGGCATTTTTACTTAAGCATCGATTTTTATGACTGCACAACTCATTGATGGCAACGCCCTGTCCAAACAACTCCGCGGTGATGTCGCCAAACGGGCTGCCGCCCTGCGCACACGCGGCATTGTGCCCGGCCTGGCCGTGGTGCTGGTCGGCGAAAATCCGGCCAGTCAGGTTTATGTGCGCAACAAGGTCAAGGCTTGTGAGGACAGCGGTTTGCACTCGGTGCTCGAGCAATACCCTGCTTCACTCAGCGAAAGCGATTTGCTGGCTCGCGTAGAGGCGCTGAACAACGACGCAAGCGTCCACGGCATTCTGGTGCAACTCCCCCTGCCCCCCCACATCGATGCACAAAAAGTCATAGAGGCCATTTCGCCTGCAAAGGACGTTGACGGATTTCATGTAGCAAGTGCTGGCGCGCTGATGGTGGGTCAGCCTGGCTTTTGGCCATGCACCCCGTATGGCTGCATGAAGATGCTGGAAAGCCTCAACGACGGGAAAGGCTACGACCTAAAGGGCAAACACGCCGTGGTGATTGGCCGCAGCAACATCGTTGGCAAACCGATGGCGCTGATGCTGTTGCAAAAAAATGCAACCGTCAGCATCTGCCACAGCGGAACAAAAGACCTCAAGGCGCTGACGCTTCAGGCTGACGTGGTGGTGGCAGCAGTGGGCAAACGAAATATCGTGACCGCCGACATGGTCAAGCCAGGCGCCGTTGTGATTGATGTCGGCATGAACCGCAATGACGAAGGCAAACTGTGCGGTGATGTGGATTTTGCAGGCGTCAAGGATGTCGCTGGCTGGATCACACCGGTGCCCGGCGGCGTGGGCCCCATGACGATCACCATGCTGCTGGTCAACACGCTGGAAGCTGCGGAACGCGTGTAGGTCGGGTCACCCGGCATCGCTGTCACGGGCGTGTTGGTTGTTTACTGCTTCCGTTGAACGAACAGGTTGCGCTTGGCGTCTTCCGGATACGCGAACGTTACAGCACCATTTTTGACCTGCCCCATCACCAGCATGTTGGCCGAGATCGCATCCTTGTCCTGTTTGCTGAAGGGCTGGTCGTAGGTTGCAACAACACCGTAATAAGTCCGGTTTTTGCTCTCCAGCGCTGTCTTGATGGCCGGTCCACTCAGGTTGCCGTCACGGATCCCCAGCAATGCATAGACCAGGATGTACATGGCGTCGTAGCCCTGCGCTGCGGCCATCGGAACCGGAATTTTCTTCACATTGAATTTCCGGGCGTAACCCGTCAAAAATGAGGCGCGGCGCTCGTTGCTGGGCTCGGCAATAAAGGTCTGCGCCATCAGCGCGCCATCAGCCGCCTCTTTGCCGCCCTCAACGAACGACGGGAACGACAAAGGCCAAGCGCCCACCTGCGGTACCTTCCAGCCGAGAGCCTGGCGGCCGCGCGCGATGACTGCGTTTTCAGGGCCCACGGTATAGCTGAATACAACATTGGCACCGGCAATTCGCGCGGCTTTCAATTCTTCGGTGAGGTCGGTCACACCCAGCTTGAAACGCGTGACATACACCGGCAGCAATTTTTTGGCAGTCAGGGCGACCTCAACATCCTTGAGCCCTGCTTCGCCGTAACCCGTGGTGTCTGCAAAAACGGCAACCTTGTTCCAGCCGCGCTTGACGATGTCATCCACCACAAACGGTGCCTGAATGGCATCCTTGGCCGAGGTACGAAAAATGTAGCTTTCAGCCGCTGGAAACTTGGCCGTCAGAGGGGACCCGGTTGCGCAAGGAATGATCAGCGGCATTTGATTGCTCTGAAACACGTCAAGCGATTTCGCCGCCACGCCGGTATTGCAAAAACCTATGGTTGCAGAAACCTTTTCCGCAATGAGCTCCTGCGCCATCTTCAGCCCGATGTCGGGATTGGCTTGGTCATCCTTTTTTACCAATTCGATCTTGCGACCCAGATACCCGCCTACGGCATTGATTTCATCAACTGCCTGCTGCACGCCATTGAACATCGGAACACCGAAATCAGCCGACGCTCCAGTCAGAGGGCCGATGATCCCGATCTTCAATGGATTGCCAGTGGGGGGCGCTGCGGCGCCCTGCGCACAAACTGCTGCTGCGCCTGAAAAGAACACGGAGGCAACAAGAAATCTGAAAGTACGGCCAACAGGGGAAGGCCGATGGAATTTGGTGAGTATCAACATGCATGTGCTCCTGGGTACCCCCATAGCCTAGGGGTTGCCGGATATATGCGTGAATCGGGAATTCCCGCAGCGGGTATGTGCTGTCAGCAACTCGTCAGTTCGCCCGCGAGTCCTTGCATGCCAGGATCAGGATCCGCGCGTAAGCCCTGCCAGTCGCCACAAGGTCATTCCAGCGCAAGCCCACTGGAGCAGGTACATCGCGCTGCCCAAGCCATGCCAAAGCTTGAGGTCGCCGCCGTCAGCACGCGCGCTCACAATACGCGTCGCCACGCCAAACTCCACCAGCACGGCCAGAAAAAGCCCGGCCACTACAAATTTAATAGCAGACTGCACATGTAACGATGGGGCAGATACCTCTTTTTGGTTCAATGCCATGAGCAGGAGCATGGTGCACCCCACGCTCAACCACGTTTGGGCCGTGAACAGTTTTGCGGCGATTGCGCCGGCCGCCGCAGGGCCGCTCATGTGCGTGAAAAGAAGTGGAACGACCAGGAATCCGAGACTCGTCAAACTACCCCACCACAGGGCCGCAAGCAGAACGCTCAGACGCGGCTTCATGTGGCCGGATCAGATATACATCACCGCAATGATTTCATAGCGCTTGATGCCACCCGGCGCCTGCACTTCCGCCGTGTCACCTTCAGCTTTGCCGATCAGTGCGCGTGCGATGGGCGAACCGATATTGACCCGGCCCAGCTTGATGTCGGCCTCGTCCTCACCCACGATCTGATAAGTGACCTTGTCGCCGGAATCTTCATCCTGCAACTCGATGGTCGATCCGAAGACGACTTTGCCGCCAGCGTCGACTGCGGTTGGGTCAATGATTTGCGCAGCAGAAAGCTTGCCTTCAATTTCCTGGATCCGGCCTTCGATGAAACCTTGACGGTCTTTGGCGGCGTCGTACTCGGCGTTTTCACTAAGGTCGCCCTGGGCACGCGCTTCAGAAATCGAATTGATGACCCATGGACGATCCACGGTCTTGAGCTGGTGCAGTTCGGCCTTGAGCTTTTCTGCGCCTTTTTTGGTGATGGGAAGTGTGGCCATGATTGGAGTCCTGCAAAAGCGAAACCGCCGGGCTTATCTGCGCGGCGGTGTGAGTTTGCTCAATTATCGCCGGAAAAATGGCCAAGTCAGTCCGGAGAGTCGGCGTGACGCCGCCTGGAGACATTTACTCAATCCCTGAACTCGCTTGTCGTATACAGTTCAATTCGGCACTCGTATCCGGCGCGGCTTACCACTCCCCAGACCATTCAATTCCCAACGAAAGTCTTTCATGCTGTCACGCCGTCTTGCGCTTCAATCCATCGGAACCATTTCAGCCGCAGCGATTGCTACAGGTGTGCAAGCACAGCAAAGTTGCGAGGTGTTCACATCGGCGACCCAAAACGCTGTGACCCCAGGCGCCGCATTGAAAATGCTCAAAGACGGTAACGATCGTTTTGTCAGCGGCACGACGCGCAATTGCGACCTGCGCAAGCAAGTCAAGGAAACCGCAACGCAGCAATCGCCCATCGCCGTCATTGTGGGCTGCATCGACAGCCGCGTGCCGCCCGAATTCGTTTTCGACCAGCGTTTGGGAGATATTTTTGCCGCACGTATCGCTGGCAATTTTGTCAACACCGACATTCTTGGCAGCCTGGAATTTGCCACTGCGGCTGCGGGCGCCAAACTCATTGTGGTGCTCGGTCACACTGAATGTGGCGCCATCAAGGGCGCAGTTGACGATGTGAAGCTGGGCAATCTCACTGCCATGCTCGCCAATATCAAGCCGTCAATGAGCAAACTTAAATACACCGGTGTACCCAGCTCCAAAGACAAAAAGCTGGTGCAGCAATTAGCTGATCAAAACGCGCAGGACGCCATGAAAATGATCACAGGCAAGAGCGAAGTGATTGCCAAACTGGTCAAGGAAGGCAGAGTCAAAGTCGTTTCGGCCATGCACGACCTGAGCACGGGCAAGGTGAGCTGGTTCGCTTGACGGGTGACGCCCTCCAATAAAAAAGAGCCTCGCGGCTCTTTTTTATTGGAGAAAGCGATATTCAGGCCATCACGCTGCTTGCAGCTGGGCGTGCATTTCCTGCACCGAAATCACGCCAAGGTTGTCCAGGTGCTTCATGCCCTCAACGGCCGCTTCGGCCCCAGCAATCGTGGTGAAGGTCGTGACCCGGGCCAGCAGCGACGACGTGCGAATTTGCCGTGAATCGGCAATCGCGTTGCGGCGTTCTTCCACGGTGTTGATGACCAGCGCAATCTCGTTGTTCTTGATCATGTCCACGACGTGAGGCCTGCCTTCGGTGACCTTGTTCACGACGCCGCAGGCAATGCCCGCCCCCGTGATAGCCGCTGCGGTTCCCTTTGTGGCGACGAGATCAAACTTGAGTGCAATCAGGGCGCGAGCCACTTCAACAGCGCGCAGCTTGTCATTATTCTTGACCGTCAGAAAGACTTTGCCCGACGTCGGCAATTTGGTGCCTGCGCCAAGCTGGGACTTCACGAACGCTTCGCCAAAGGTTTTGCCCACGCCCATGACCTCACCGGTAGACTTCATCTCGGGGCCAAGAATGGTGTCCACACCGGGAAACTTGACGAAGGGAAATACGGCCTCTTTGACGCTGAAATACGGAGGCGTCACTTCCTGTGTGATGCCCTGCGAGGCCAGCGTCTGCCCGACCATGCAACGCGCTGCGACCTTGGCCAGTTGAATCCCCGTTGCCTTGCTGACAAAAGGGACTGTCCGGGAGGCGCGCGGGTTCACCTCAAGCACGTAGATCACGTCTTTGCCATCCACATGCTGGATCGCAAACTGCACGTTCATCAGTCCAACCACGTTCAGCGCTTTCGCCATGGCCGCGGTCTGGCGTTTGATCTCGGTCACTGTTTCTGCGCTCAACGAGTACGGCGGCAGCGAACAGGCAGAGTCGCCGCTGTGTACGCCCGCTTGCTCGATGTGCTCCATGACGCCACCGATGAAGGTCACCCCTGCAGAATCACGGATGCAATCGACGTCACATTCGATCGCGTCATTGAGAAAGCGGTCCAGCAGCACTGGCGAATCGTGGCTGACCTTGACTGCTTCACGCATGTAGCGCTCAAGGTCGCGCTGCTCATGCACGATTTCCATGGCGCGGCCGCCCAGCACGTAGCTGGGGCGCACCACCAGCGGGTATCCCAGTGCGGCAGCTTTTTCGAGCGCTTCGGGTTCGGTACGAGCCGTGGCGTTGGGCGGCTGGCGCAGTTTGAGCTCGTGCAGCAATTTCTGGAAACGCTCGCGGTCTTCCGCCGCATCAATCATGTCGGGCGAAGTGCCAATGATGGGTACACCATTTTTCTCCAGATCCAGTGCCAGCTTCAAAGGGGTCTGGCCGCCGTACTGAACGATCACACCGAGCGGTTTTTCCTTGTCGACAATTTCCAGAACGTCTTCGAGGGTCAGCGGCTCAAAGTACAGACGGTCGCTCGTGTCATAGTCAGTGGATACTGTTTCCGGATTGCAGTTCACCATGATGGTTTCGTAGCCATCCTCACGCATGGCGAGTGCGGCGTGCACGCAGCAGTAGTCAAACTCAATGCCCTGGCCAATACGGTTGGGTCCGCCACCCAGCACCATGATTTTTTTGTTGCCGGTCGGCGCGGCTTCGCATTCGCTACCCTCTGCCTCGTAGGTCGAATACATGTAGGCGGTGTTGGTCGCAAACTCGGCAGCGCAGGTGTCCACCCGTTTGTAAACCGGCCGCACGCCCAACGCACGGCGCTTTTCCCGGATGGCCGTGTCAGTAGTCTTGAGCTGCTTAGCCAATCGACGATCAGAGAAACCTTTTTGTTTGAGCGCACGTAAAGTGACGGCGTCAATTTTGTCGAGCGAGGTGGTTTCGAGCTCCAGCTCGATCTTGACGATTTGCTCGATCTGTACCAAAAACCACGGATCAATTTTGGTGAGTGCAAAAACCTCTTCCACGCTCATGCCCATGGCAAAGGCGTCGCCCACGTACCAGATGCGGTCAGGACCGGGAGCGCCCAGTTCTTTTTCGAGAACCTCGCGGTCCTGGGTTTTTTCGTTCATGCCATCCACGCCTACTTCAAGGCCGCGCAAAGCTTTCTGAAAGGATTCCTGGAAAGTACGGCCCATGGCCATGACCTCGCCCACTGACTTCATCTGGGTCGTGAGGCGTGAATCAGCAGTCGGGAATTTTTCAAAGGCAAAGCGTGGAATCTTGGTGACCACGTAGTCAATGCTGGGCTCAAAACTCGCGGGCGTCGCGCCGCCTGTGATGTCGTTGCGCAACTCGTCCAGCGTGTAGCCAATGGCCAGTTTGGCCGCCACCTTGGCGATCGGGAAACCCGTGGCCTTGGAGGCCAATGCCGAGGAACGCGAGACGCGCGGGTTCATCTCGATCACCACCATGCGGCCATCGACCGGATTGATCGAAAACTGTACGTTGGAGCCACCGGTATCTACACCGATCTCACGCAGAACAGCCAGACTTGCATTACGCAGGATCTGGTATTCCTTGTCAGTCAGGGTCTGGGCCGGCGCCACGGTGATCGAGTCACCGGTGTGCACACCCATGGGGTCCAGGTTTTCAATCGAGCAAACGATGATGCAGTTGTCGGCCTTGTCGCGCACGACTTCCATCTCGTACTCTTTCCAGCCAAGCAGTGATTCTTCAATCAGCAGTTCGTTGGTCGGCGAGGCTTCCAGGCCGCGCTTGCAGATTGCTTCAAACTCTTCCGAGTTGTAGGCGATGCCGCCACCCGTGCCGCCCAGCGTGAAGCTGGGGCGGATCACCGTCGGAAAGCCGAGCGTCTTTTGCACGGTCCAGGCTTCCTCCATGCTGTGGGCAATACCCGAACGCGCAGAACCCAGACCAATTTTGGTCATCGCGTCTTTGAACTTCAGGCGGTCTTCGGCCTTGTCAATGGCCTCAGGGGTGGCACCAATCAGTTCAACCTTGTATTTGTCAAGCACGCCGTTGTGCCAGAGGTCCAGCGCGCAATTCAGCGCGGTCTGCCCGCCCATGGTTGGCAGGATGGCGTCAGGACGCTCTTTGGCGATGATTTTTTCTACCGTCTGCCAGGTGATGGGCTCGATGTAGGTGACGTCGGCCGTGGCCGGGTCAGTCATGATGGTCGCCGGGTTGCTGTTGATCAGGATGACCTTGTAGCCCTCTTCGCGCAAGGCTTTGCAAGCCTGTACGCCGGAGTAGTCAAACTCGCAGGCCTGACCGATGATGATGGGGCCGGCCCCGATGATGAGGATGCTTTTGATGTCTGTACGCTTAGGCATGTTTGTGTTGCTCCATCAGTGCTGTGAAGCGGTCGAACAAATACGAAATATCGTGGGGGCCAGGAGAGGCTTCCGGGTGACCCTGGAAGCAGAACGCCGGCTTGTCGGTGCGGGCCAGGCCCTGCAGCGTGCCGTCAAACAGGCTGACGTGGGTGGCGCGCACATTGGCAGGCAGCGTTTTTTCGTCAACCGCAAAGCCGTGGTTTTGGCTGGTGATGCTGACGCGGCCGTTGTCGAGGTCTTTGACCGGGTGATTGGCACCATGATGGCCAAACTTCATCTTGAAGGTTTTGGCACCGCTGGCCAGCGCCATGATCTGGTGACCCAGGCAAATGCCAAATGTCGGGATGCCGGTGTCGATCAATTCGCGCACGGCCGCAATAGCGTAGTCGCATGGCTCGGGGTCACCCGGGCCATTGGCCAAAAAGATCCCATCGGGTTTCAGTTTGAGCACGTCTGCGGCCGATGTTTGAGCTGGCACAACGGTAATGCGGGCGCCTCGTTCGGCGATCATGCGCAAAATGTTTTTCTTGACGCCGAAGTCATAGGCGACGACATGAAATTTTGGCGTGATCTGCACGCCGTAACCGGAGCCCAGCTTCCATTCGGTCTGAGTCCACTCATAGGTCTGCTCCACTGACACGACTTTGGCCAGGTCCAGCCCGGTCATGGTGGGCGCGGCTTGCGCAGCAGCCACGGCTTTGTCTTTGGTGGCCTGAGTGACTTCTTCGCCAGTAGCGAGCGCCATGATGCAGCCATTTTGGGCGCCGTGGGTACGCAGATGGCGAGTTAACTGCCGTGTATCAATGCCTGCAATGGCCACCGTTTTTTCCTGGACCAGGTAATCGGATAAGGGCACTGACATACGGAAATTGGAGGCCAGCAACGGCAGGTCTTTGATGATCAGGCCCGCAGCGTGGACTTTGGATGCTTCCACGTCCTCGGTATTGACGCCGTAATTGCCGATATGCGGATACGTCAGCGTCACGATCTGCTGGCAATAGCTGGGGTCGGTCAGGATTTCCTGGTAGCCCGTCATGGCGGTGTTGAATACCACCTCTCCAACGGTGGAGCCCGGGGCTCCGATGGAATTGCCGACAAATACGGTGCCGTCTGCAAGCGCCAGGATGGCGTGAGGGCTTGTTTTTAGTGATCCCTGTAGAGACAAAAGCACTGGGTTCTCCGGATTGGTTACGGTTCGCCCAAGCGTGCACAAGAAACGTCTCGGTAAGACTCTTGCGGTTTGCTTTTGTGAGGGTGTTGGCTTTGTATGCGCTCGGGCGAAGCTGTGTTTTGAAAAGCCCTTGATTATAGCCCGAGGCCTTTACGCCCCTATGCATTTTCAGCATGTCTGCCGGACTGTCTTGTCCCACCGGCTAACCTGCCGGCCCGAGCTTCAATTCTGCCGGTTGGGTTGTGAGCTGGCGTGCAGGCAAATCGCGGCGGCGGCCGCCACATTCAGCGACTCCTCACCGCCAGGCTGGTCGATGCGTACCTTCATACTGGCCTTGGCCATCAACTCATCTCCAACACCCTGCCCTTCATGCCCCATGGCCCATGCACACGGAGCGGGCAAGGGTTGCTGGTGCAGAAACCCGCCGTGGTGCGAGCTTGTGACGATGATGGGGACCGTGAGTGCGTCCAGCGCGTCGGCAGAGAGGCCTTCGACCAACCGCAATGAAAAGTGCGCGCCCATACCGGCCCGCAGAACCTTGGGCGACCACAAGGCCGCCGTGCCTTTGAGTGCAATGACCTGGGTAAACCCAAACGCGGCAGCGCTACGCAGCATGGAGCCGACGTTGCCCGCATCCTGTACCCGGTCCAGAATCAGTGATGAGACGGACAGCAGCAAAGCCTGCTGCGCAGGAATCTCCATCACAAACCCCATCCGGGCTGGAGACTCCAGGCTACTGATTTCGGAGAGCAGCCCGTCCGCGATGACGATGTTTTTAATAGCTGCTTGCGCCCACTCTCCCTGGGCCAAAGACCAAAATGATTCAGCAAAGACGGCCGTTCGCGGTTTCAAACCGCGGGCCAGCGCCGCGCGGCATAAGTGGTCACCTTCCAGCCAGACGCGCCCCAGCTTGCGGTAGGCCGTGCTGTCCCGCGAGAGCTTGCGCAAGTCCTTGAGTAAGGCGTTGTCGCGCGAGGTGACAAAGGTGGGCAATGCCCCGTTCAACGCAGCAACTCCGCCACCGGACTGAAGGACTTCCGGTGCTGCGGACACGCACCATGCTCACGCAACGCCGCCAGGTGTTCGGCGGTGCCATAACCCTTGTGACCGGCAAAACCGTACTGAGGGTACTCCAGATGGAACTGCTCGCACCAGCGGTCGCGGTACACCTTGGCCAGAATGGACGCGGCAGAAATAGCGGGGACCAAGGCATCACCCTTGACAATGGCTTCAGCAAGGATGCTCAAGGTCGGCAGGCGGTTGCCATCGACCAGCACCTTGACAGGTTTCAAGCGCAGGCCTTCCACAGCGCGGCGCATCGCCAGCATCGTGGCCTGCAGAATATTGAGGGTATCAATCTCCTCGGCAGTGGCCAATGCAATAGAGCAGCAAAGCGCCTTGCCGCGGATCTCGTCATAGAGCTTTTCCCGCCGCGACGCCGTCAGGATTTTGGAGTCCGCGAGTCCTTTGATGGGGTGGAGATCATCCAGAATGACGGCTGCCGCCACAACCGGCCCCATCAAGGGTCCGCGGCCAGCCTCATCCACTCCCGCCCACAAGCCAGGCGTGTCCCAAGACAGGGTGACCTGTTCAGCTTTCAAGAATTTTTTGGATGGCATCGGTGGCTATTCTGGCGGTATCGCGCTGCAGTTCTTTATGCAACTTTGTAAATTGCTGTTCAACCGCTGCGATTTTTTCCGGTGCGGATATTTTCGCATCTATCCACTGCAACACGGCTTTGGCCAGCGCTTGCGGCGTGGCAGCGTCCTGCAGCAACTCAGGCACGACAAAATCACGACACAGGATGTTGGGCAGACCGACCCAGGGCTGAAGCTTCTTGCGGCGCATGATCTGCCAGGAGAGCCAGTTCATGTTGTAGGCGATGACCATGGGGCGCTTGAACAGTGCTGCCTCCAGTGTTGCAGTACCACTGGCAATCAAAGTGACGTCACAAGCCGCCAATGCCGTGTGGGACTGCCCGGCGATGATCTGCACGACATCTTGCAAACCTGCATCGCACGCCGCTTGCTCAATGGCGACGCGCAGGGCCGGAATCGCAGGCACTACGAGTTTGATAGCAGGATGCGTCCGCCTCACAAGGGCAGACGCGTGAAAAAATCTTGCAGCCAGATACTGGATTTCAGACCGACGACTGCCCGGCAGGATGGCCAACACCAGATCGTCTGGTTGCAAACCCAGCGCCCGCCGCGCTGCCGCCTTGTCAGGCTGCATGGGGATCACGCTGGCCAAAGGATGACCAACATAGGTGGCATCAATGCCGTGGCGCGAAAGCAAGGCAGGCTCAAACGGAAAAATGCACAGCACGTGATCTACGCTGCGCCGGATTTTTTCGACGCGATCCGCTCGCCAGGCCCAGACTGAGGGACTGACGAAATGAACCGTCTTGATGCCAGCGGCCTTGATGTCGGCTTCCAGATCGAGGTTGAAATCGGGTGCGTCGACACCGATAAAAAGATCAGGGCGTTGCAGCAGCAGTTTTTTCTTGATTTGATCGCGAATACTCACGATCTCACGGTAATGTCGCAGCACTTCCACGTAGCCACGCACCGCCAGTTTTTCGCTGGGCCACCATGCATCAAAATTACGACTCGCCATCTGGGGCCCGCCTATGCCACCAGCGCTGAGACCTGGCCAGCGCGCACGCATGCCATCAAGAAGCAGAGCAGCCAAGAGGTCGCCGGAAGTTTCGCCAGCCACGATACCGAACGAAGGATCTGCCTGGCCGCCAGCCGCCCTACGGACCGGCAGAGCGCTGGTTTCGGCCGACATCGAAACCTATCGCACGATGCCGCGTTGCGGCGAAGTGTTGGCCAAAAAGGATGACATCATCTGGACATCGAGCTCTGCCTCAGGGTGTTCAAGTGCGAGCTCAGAGATGCGCGACCTTGCCTGATCCAGTGTCAAACCATCGCGGTACAAGGCCCTGTGCATCCCCTTGACGACGGCGATGCGTTCGGGTGAAAACCCACGGCGGCGCAGTCCTTCAAAGTTCATCGATCGGGCCTCGGCTGGCTGCCCCTGACACATCACAAAAGGTGGCAAGTCTGCAAACAGCAAGGCGCACATCGACGTCATGCTGTGGGCACCCAGCCGCACGAACTGGTGCACGACCGTAAACCCGCCAAGGATGACCCAATCACCTACATGGACGTGCCCAGCCAGTTGTGCGTTGTTTGCGAAGATGGTGTGGTCACCTACCTGGCAATCGTGTGCCAGGTGCACATACGCCATGATCCAGTTGTCGCTGCCGACCCGGGTGACACCCACATCTCCAGGCGATCCAATATTGAAGGTGCAGAACTCACGGATGGTGTTACGGTCGCCAATCACCAGTTCGCACGGTTCACCGGCATACTTTTTATCTTGCGGAATCGCACCCAATGAGTTGAACTGAAAAATGCGGTTGTCCTGCCCAATGGTGGTGTGGCCTTCGATCACGCAATGTGCACCTATCGTGGTGCCCGCACCAACCTTGACATGAGGCCCGATAACCGAGTACGGGCCCACACTGACGCTGCCGTCGAGCTGGGCCTTGGGATCGACGATGGCCGTAGAGTGAACGCCTGTCACGTGAAATAGTCCAACGGGTTCATCAGGCAATGGTGCGCATGGTGCACATCAACTCGGCTTCACAAACCAGGTTTTCTGCTACGTGCGCTACACCTTTGAATTTGAAAACGCCGGCCTTCAAGCGCTCCAGCGTCACTTCCATGATCAGTTGATCGCCTGGCTCCACGGGTCGCTTGAAGCGAGCACCATCAATGCCGGCAAAGTAGTACACCGTTTTATCGTCGGGCGTGACGCCTTGCAGATCGAATGCAAGCAAGGCCGCCGCTTGCGCCATGGCTTCCAGCATCAGCACGCCTGGCATCACCGGGCGATGCGGGAAGTGTCCCGTAAAAAAGGGCTCGTTCATCGTGACGTTCTTCAAAGCCTTAATGCGTTTACCCTTTTCAAGCTCCAGCACTCGGTCTACCAGCAAAAAGGGGTAGCGGTGGGGCAGCTTTTTCAGAATTTGGTGAATGTCCATCATGATTTTTTTTGCATCTTTGCTATGGCGTTTTCAGCCGATTGTTCCAGCACCTTGAGCCGCTCGCGCAAGCGGTGAAGCTGCTTGAGGGTAGCGGCATTCTTTTCCCACTGCGCATTGTCGTCGATGGGAAAAAGACCGGTGTAATGGCCTGGCTTGGCAATGGAGCGGGTCACCACCGAGGCGGCTGAAATATGCACATGATCGGACAGGCTCAGGTGCCCCAACACGACAGCGCCGCCTCCCACTGTGCAATGCGCACCTATTGTGGCGCTGCCCGCTACGCCAACACAGCCGGCCAAGGCAGAGTGCTTTCCGATATGCACGTTGTGACCAATCTGAATCAGGTTGTCGAGCTTCACGCCGTCTTCGATGACTGTATCCTGCAGGGAACCGCGATCAATGCACGTATTGGCGCCAACTTCCACATCGTTGCCAATGCGCACCCCGCCCAATTGTTCGATTTTTTCCCAGCGCCCCGCATGCGGGGCAAAACCAAATCCATCGGCCCCAATGACTGCCCCCGGATGGACGATGCAGCGTTCTCCAAGAACACACCCATCGCTCACTGTCACACGGGGTGCCAGTCGGGTTCCGGCGCCAATGACCACCTCACTTCCAATCACACAATGCGCACCAATTTGCACGCCGGCCGCCAGCACGGAGTTGGCTCCAATGCAGGCAAAAGCTCCAATGGCAACATCAACGGCAATACGGGCCAGAGGATCGACCACTGCGCTTGGATGCACACCACCCACTGAGGGAGGCTGATGATGCCGCTTCCAGACTTGGGTCACGCGTGCAAAGTAAAAATAGGGGTCGTCAACGATGATGCAGGCGCCGCGCAGACGCGCGGATTCTGCAGCGCTTGGGCCTACAACCACACAGGCTGCGGCGCATTGAGCTAATTTGCTTTGATACTTGGGATGGCTGAGAAAGGTCAGCTCTGAAGCAGAGGCGGAATCGATGGTGCCAAGACCTTCAATTTGCAGCTCCGGATCACCTATCAGCCTGGCGTCGAACTCAGCACCCAGCGATGCAACGATGTCCCCAAGTCTGAGCGTCACACTTCGCCTGCTACGGAATAGGACTTATCGGCTGGCGTTAAGCGCTTTGATGACTTTATCGGTGATGTCGTGTTTGGGGTTGGCGTAAACAGCCTCCTGCAACACCAGGTCGTATTTTTCAGTCTCAGCAACCGTTTTCACGACTTTATTTGCGCGCTCAATCACCTGCTGCAATTCTTCGTTTTTTCGCGCATTGAGATCTTCCTGAAATTCCCGGCGTTTGCGCTGGAAATCCCTATCCTGATCGACGAGCTGCTTTTGCCGACTGGTGCGTTGAGGTTCAGCCAAAGTTGGCGCCTCGCGTTCGAACTTGTCAGAAAGCGCTTTGAGCTGGGTTCCGAGATCGCCAATTTCTTTCTCCCGCTTTCCGAATTCCTGCTCCAGCTTGGCCTGTGCGGCCTTTGCGCTGTTGGCTTCGCGAAAGATCCTATCAATATTGACGACGCCGATTCTGAACTCCTGTGCGCTTGCCGCAAAAGCAACAGCGGCCAGCAGACCAGCAACAAGAAATTTGTATGAATATTTCATTAGAACGATGTACCCACCTGGAATTGCAATCTTTGAATTTTATCTCCTGGCTTCTTGCTTAGGGGGTTGGCATAAGCCAGCCGCAGAGGCCCCAGGGGCGAAATCCAACTGACGCCCACACCGACCGAGGAGCGCAACTCACCGAAACTGTACTTCTGCTTTTCACCGAACACGTTGCCTGCATCTACAAATCCAAACATCCGTAGCGTGCGATCATTGCCAGCGCCGGGGAATGGGGCGAGAATTTCAGCATTCAAGGTGATTTTTTTCGGGCCTCCGATCGAATTGCCCTCACTATCGCGTGGGCCTAAGGTGCCGGGCTCAAAACCGCGGACCGAGCCAAGGCCTCCGGAGTAGGAATTCTTGAAGACGGGGAATGGCTGGCCACTCAACCCCTTACCCCAGCCCAACTCGCCGTTGAAGGCAATGGTGAATTGCTTGTTCAAAGGGATGTACTGTTGCACTTGGTAATTGCTGCGCAGAAACCTGGCGTCCCCGGCAATACCCCAGTCGCCGTAAACGCGTTGATACCGTCCAGTGGTCGGAACCAAGGCGCTGTCGCGCTCGTCGCGCGACCATCCAATGGTCAGGGGAAAGGAGTTGCTTTTCGCACCAAACGTGCGAACGTAGTCCCGATAGACCAGCGGGAGACTACTTCCGGATATGGCAATTTGCTCAACGCCCGCGCCGAAGTAGACGGTATCAACCTCGCTAAATGGCACACCAAAGCGAACGCTGGTACCGGTTGTTTTAATGGCATAGGACCCACCCTGGCTGCTGAAAGGTCGCGAAGTGCGCGAATAAAGGTCGAACGTACGGGAGATGCCGTCAGCAGTGAAATAGGGGTCAACTGTACTGAGAACAAACTGGCGGTTGAATTTACCGGTGTTGAGCTCCAAACCAAGGTAATTGCCCGTACCAAACGCATTTTCCTGCTTGAAACCGAGGGTCAGGCCCAGCTTCTCGGCGCTGGAATACCCGGCGCCAAGCTGCAAATTTCCAGTCGGCTTTTCGATCAACGCGACATTCAGATCAACCTGATCCTGCACACCCGGAACTTCCTGAGTGTCAATATTGACTTCGGTGAAATAACCCAAACGATCAACTCGGTCACGGGACAGTTTGATCTTGTCACCGTCGTACCAGGACGATTCAAATTGCCTGAACTCCCGCCGCACCACTTCGTCCCGCGTCCGGTTGTTGCCGCTGATATTGATGCGTCGCACATAGGCCCGGCGGGATGGATCACCCTGTAAAACAAAAGCCACGCGGTTGTTGACGCGATCAATTTCCGTTTTGCCGTCGACTTTGGCGAAGGCAAAACCGAAGCTGCCGTAGTACTCGGTAAACGCCTTGATGGTTTGGGCAACCTGCTCAGCGTTGTACGCCTCTCCAGGCTTGATAGCTACAAGCGTCTTGAACTCTTCATCGCGCTCAAGAAAATTGCCTTCGAGCTTGACGCCAGAGACGATGAAGCGCTCCCCTTCGGTGATGTTAATGGTCACCGAGATGTCCTGCTTGTTCGGAGAAATCGCGACCTGGGTAGAGTCGACCTTGAACTCAAGGTAGCCGCGGTTCAGGTAGTAAGACCGCAGTGTTTCAATGTCGGCATTGAGCTTGGTGCGGGAATAGCGATCTGATTTGGTATACCAACTGAGCCAGCCACCGGTGTTCAGATCAAACAGGTTGCGCAGCGTGGACTCACTGAACACCTTGTTGCCAACAATCCGGATCTCCTTGATCTTGGCAACGTCACCCTCGGTCACACTGAAATTCAGGTTCACCCTGTTTCGCTCGATAGGCGTCACGGTCGTGACAACCTCCGCGCCATACAGGCTGCGGTTGATGTACTGCCGCTTGAGCTCCTGCTCTGCCTTATCAGCCAGCGCTTTATCAAAAGCCCGGCCCTCCGTGAGTCCGATGTCACGCAAAGCCTTTGTCAGCACATCCTTTTCAAACTCCTTGGTTCCCACAAAGTCCACCTCGGCAATCGTTGGACGCTCTTCAACGATCACAACCAGTACATTGCCGCTGACCTCAAGGCGTACATCCTTGAATAGGCCCAAACCAAAAAGGGCGCGAATAGCGCTTGCGCCTTTTTCATCATCGTAGGTCTCGCCCACGCGAAAAGGGAGAGACGCAAAAATAGTCCCGGGTTCCACGCGCTGCAACCCCTCCACCCGGATATCACGAACAGTAAACGGATCTACAGCCCATGCTGAGTGCGCGATAAGGAAACTGGCCACAATCGCGGATACGGTGCGAACCTTGAATCGATTTATTTGTTTTTGCATGAAAGTTCGGAATTAACCCAGAAGCCGGGAGACATCGTTAAACAGGGCAACAGACATCATGCCCAGCAAGATGGCAACGCCACCGCGCTGCAGCCGGTCCATCCATACGTCAGACACACTTTTACCGGTTACAGCCTCCCAAAGATAATACATCAGGTGCCCGCCATCCAAAACGGGCAACGGCAGTAAATTCAGAACCCCGAGACTGACGCTGATCAGGGCGAGAAACAACAGGTAGGTGGACCACCCCAAGCTTGCAGACTTGCCAGCGTAGTCGGCGATGGTCAAGGGGCCGCTCAGATTCTTCAGGGAAGCTTCACCGACCAGCATTTTACCCATCATTTTCAGCGTCAGCACTGAGACTTCCCACGTGCGAACAGCCCCCCTCCAGAGTCCATCGATAGGTCCGTAGCGCACCATAACCAACGCGGGAGGGGCACCTACATAGGCCCCTATCCTGCCGACGGATTGCACTCCGTCCTGTTTGATCTCTGGTGTAACAGCGAGCGTCATTGCCTGCCCCGCCCGCAAGATCTGCCAAGTTTGCGCACCGGACTGCTCCCCTGATTTCACTGCCGTGCCAGAAGACCGAATGGTCTCCCTCAGTTGCTGCCCGTCCACGATCTGCTGATTACCGATGCGCAGGACCACGTCGCCGTTGCGCAGACCAGCTTTTTCTGCAGGGCTGCCCGCCATCAGCTCCCCAATCACCGCCTGCGTCCAGGGTCCGAGAATGCCGATTTTGCGAAAAAGCTGAGCATCAGCATCCGCCGCATTGAGTTGCCCCAACGGGAGCAGAACATTGCGAGCAGGTGCAGAACCTGCCTCACCCGTGACGACGCTTAGCCGCACGTCATTGCCGCTGAGAGCGGCTCGCGTCAAACGCCAACGCAAGTCTTCAAACGAGCGGACGTCCTGCAGCTCGTCGTCACCCAAAGCAGCTTGCAACACACTCTCTCCGCCCTGAAGGCCGGCCCGCTCAGCAATCGAGCCAGCCACCGGACTGGCCAGAATAGCCCTCGGCTCCTGCAAGCCACTCCAATTGACAATGGCATAGAGGACGATGGCCAGCAGCAAATTGGCAGCGGGTCCAGCGGCCACCACAGCAGCACGAGCCCCCAAAGGCCGGTTGTTGAATGCAAGGTGACGTTCGGCCGGATCAACAGGTCCTTCCCTTTCATCAAGCATCTTGACGTAGCCACCCAATGGCAACATCCCGATGGAGAACTCTGTTGGCTTGTTTTTCAGGCGCCATGTGTAGACCGGCTTGCCAAAACCCACCGAAAATTTCAAAACCTTCACACCGCAAGCCACGGCCACGCGGTAGTGACCGTATTCATGCACCGCAATCAGGACCCCCAACGCAACAACAAAGGCAAGCAATGTCAACATGGCAAAACTCCCGTCAAGGCTTCAAATTCCCGATGATGTGCGAAGCCACCGAGCGCGTACGAGCGTCGATTGCCAACAGATCCTCCAGGCCATGCACTTCTGAGACCGTCACGGCATCCAAAGTTGCACGGTTGACATGATGAATCTGGTCAAACCGGATTCGTTTTTCAAGAAAAGCGGCAACGCCGACCTCATTCGCTGCGTTAAGCACTGCGGTGGTGCCGGTTGGCGCATGGAGGACCTCCCACGCCAGTGGCAAGCCAGGAAAATGTTCGTTGTCAGGCGCCGAGAACGTCATGGGCGCCAAAGCCTTGAAGTCGAGTGCTTGCGCGCCTGACGCAATCCGGTCCGGCCACGCCAGGCCAAAGGCAATGGGCACCCGCATATCGGGCGTGCCCAACTGGGCAACCACCGATGTATCGCGGTACTGCACCATGGAGTGAATAATGCTTTGCGGATGAATCACCACTTCGATTTGATCCGGATTCAGGCCGAACAGGTAACGCGCCTCTATCACCTCCAGCGCCTTGTTCATCATGGTGGCTGAATCCACCGAAATTTTCCGCCCCATCACCCAATTGGGATGGGCGCAGGCTTCGTCGGGTGTCACATCGCGCAGGGTATTTGCCGCACGGTTGCGAAAAGGGCCGCCGGATGCAGTCAAGATGATTTTGTCGATGCGCTCTATCCACACGCCAGGGTCTTCCGGTAACGACTGGAAAATAGCCGAATGCTCACTGTCGATGGGCAGCAGCTGTGCACCGCCGTCGCGCACAGCCTGCATGAAAACATCGCCACCCACCACCAGCGCCTCCTTGTTCGCCAGCAGGAGTTTTTTGCCAGCCCGCGCAGCTGCCATGCAGGGGCCGAGCCCGGCCGCACCCACAATGGCAGCCATGACAACGTCGACCCTATCGTCGGAGGCGATCGTTTCAAGCGCATCGCCTGCGGTCAAGACATCGGTAGAAAGCCCATTTGATTTCAACTTTTGCGCCAAAACGGCAGCATGTGAAGCACTGGCCATCACCGCATAGCGTGGTTTGAAGCGCATACACTGCGCCAACATCAAATCCGTCTGGGTTGCAGCACTCAACGCAAAGACTTCAAATCGCTCAGGGTGAGCTGCAATCACATCCAGCGTGTTGACGCCTACCGATCCGGTCGACCCCAATACGGTGACGCGTTGTTTCATCAATGCCATTGAGCGGTTCGTGCCAGGTTCTTGCTAAACGGTCAGAAGCATCATTGCCAACGGAAATACCGGCAGCAAGGCGTCGACGCGATCCAGTACACCCCCGTGCCCCGGGAGCAAGCCGCTGGAATCTTTCGCACCAGCGCTGCGCTTGATCAGTGATTCCACCAAATCACCCACTACGCTCATCGCGGTCAGAAACACCATGGCGATCAAGGTCACAGCCACGCCCTGGGCAGCCGCGAGACGCGCATAAAAACTTTGTCCAGTTGTGTCGAGCGCAAGCCACACGAGGCACATCACGAGAACGCCCGCCATACCACCCCAGACGCCCTCCCAGCTTTTACCCGGGCTGATAGCAGGTGCCAGTTTGCCTTTGCTAAAACGACCGCCCAAGGCCTTGCCGGCGAAATACGCACCAATGTCGGCGACCCAAATCAGCAGCAGCACCGAGAGCAAAAACTCGATACCCATGATCCTCGCCTGTACCACAGCGAGCCAGGCGACCCACAATGCAAGAACACCGCCTGTAAGGCGCACCAGTTTTGGAATTCGCGGCCAACCGGCCACCCCACCTCGAAGCAACCAGGCACCTGCCAGCACCCAGGACGCTCCGGCCAGACGCCATAACATTGGCAAAGGGCGGTCCAGCAACCCGAGGTCCCAAGACATGACACAAAGCACCACACAACAAAAGCCGGTGAAAAGCGCGCTCAGCGAGCCGTAGCCGTTCAGGCGCGCCCACTCCCAGGCACCCGCGGCAATCAGCACCAACGCAACCAGACCAAATGGCAGGGGCGCGGGATAGAAAAGTGCTGGCAGAAGAATTGCAAGCAACACAAGAGCAGTGATCACGCGTTGTTTGAGCATCAGGCTGCTTTCATGGTGGAATTCTTGCTGGCGGAATCGATCTGAGCCGAAGTCTTTCCAAAACGGCGCTCTCGGGTGCGGAACACGTCAATGGCCGCGTCCAACGCGGCATCATCGAAATCAGGCCACAACTTGTCTGAAAAATGCAGCTCGGAATATGCTGCCTGCCAGAGCAGGAAGTTGCTGATGCGCATTTCCCCGCCCGTCCGGATCAACAAGTCGGGATCAGGCACATGAGCCAGGGCCAGCGCTCGGTCCAGTGCCATCTCCGTGATCTCACGACCCTCTGATGAAAGTTTACGCGCAGCCTGGGCAATATCCCAACGACCACCATAGTTAAAACACACATTGAGAATCAGGCGCTCGTTACCAGCCGTAGCAGCTTCAGCCTGAGCCAGGCCCGCCTTGAACTTGTCGGACAAACGTTGCCGGTCACCCACAAAATGAAGTTGTACACCGTTGGCCTTGAGCGACGGAACCTCTCTTGCCAATGACGAGGCCAGTAATTCCAGCAAACCTGAAACTTCGTCCGGCGGCCGATTCCAGTTTTCAGAAGAAAAAGCAAAAACGGTCAACACCCCGACGCCACGTGCAATACAAGCCTGAACGCAGCGGTTGAGCGAGCCTACCCCTTGCTGGTGGCCGGCGATACGCGGCAGGAAGCGGCGGGTGGCCCAACGGCCGTTGCCATCCATCACGATGGCGATGTGGTGCGGAACAGCGTTGGCGTTAGAGGTGGCCATAGATCAACAATCCCGCCGCGTGGGACTGATCACACCGCCATGATGTCTTGCTCTTTGCCGGCGACAAGTTTGTCAACTTCGGCAATGAAACGATCCGTAAACTTCTGCACTTCGTCGTGGGACCGGCGCTCGTCGTCTTCTGACGCCAGTTTGTCCTTGACGAGTTTCTTCACGCCATCGTTGGCATCACGACGCAGGTTGCGGATAGCGACCTTTGCGTGCTCTCCTTCGCCTCTGACAACCTTGGTCAGTTCCTTGCGTCGCTCTTCGGTCATGGAGGGCATGGGCACACGAATCAGGTCACCCTGAGTTGCCGGATTGAGTCCCAGATCGGAGTCACGAATGGCTTTTTCAATTTTGGCGCCCATGCCTTTTTCCCACGGCGACACACTGATGGTGCGGGCATCGAGCAAGGACACGTTGGCCACCTGACTGATCGGCACCATGGCGCCGTAGTAGTCCACCAGCACCGTGTCCAGCAGGCCGGGATTCGCGCGACCGGTGCGAATTTTGGTCAATGCATGTTTGAACGATTCCACCGATTGCTGCATTTTCTGCTCGGCGTTGTTTTTGATATCCACAATGCTCATGATTGAAATCTCCAATGGATTTTGTTCTGACGGCCAGGGCGAGCCGCCTCGTACTCAGACGTGAACCAGTGTTCCTTCGTCTTCACCCTGCACGACGCGCTTGAGCGCACCGTGCTTGAAAATGCTGAAAATCTTGATGGGCAACTTCTGATCACGACACAAGGCAAACGCGGTGGCATCCATCACTTCAAGGTGTTTGCCCATGGCTTCATCGAAGGTAATGTTGGTATAGCGGGTTGCAGTCGGATCCTTTTTCGGATCCGCGGTGTACACACCATCAACCTTGGTGGCCTTCAGAACGATCTCGGCACCGATCTCGGCACCGCGCAAGGCGGCTGCAGTGTCGGTAGTGAAGAATGGATTGCCAGTACCCGCCGCAAAAATGACGACCTTACCCTCTTCCAGGTATTGCAATGCCTTGGGACGGACGTAGGGCTCCACAATCCGCTCAATGCCAATCGCAGACATGACGCGCGGCGTCAGCCCGGCCTTGTCCATGGTGTCGCCAAGGGCCAGCGCATTCATCACCGTAGCCAGCATACCCATGTAATCTGCGGTCGCGCGATCCATGCCCACCGAGCCGCCCGCCACACCGCGGAAAATATTACCGCCGCCGATAACAACCGCCACCTCCACGCCCATGCGCGTGATTTCTGCAATTTCCTCGACCATGCGCACAATCGTCGCGCGGTTGATGCCAAAAGCATCGTCCCCCATCAAGGCTTCACCTGAAAGTTTCAACAAGATTCGCTTGTAGGCTGCCATGAGGGGGTTCCTGTCGTTTTTATGGGCGTAAGTTTAGCGGCCTTTCGGGTCGGCAGGGCTAATCAGGCCGCTTTGGCCGCAGCTACCTGAGCGGCCACTTCAGCCGCAAAATCGTCCACTTTTTTCTCGATGCCTTCGCCAACAACATACAGGGTGAACGCCTTGACGGTCGTGCCTTTTTCCTTGAGCATCTGCTCAACGGTCTGCTTGTCGTTCTTGACGAAAGGCTGGTTGAACAGAGACACCTCTTTGAGGTATTTCTGGACACCGCCTTCAATACGTTTGGCAACAATTTCAGCGGACTGCACAGGCTTGCCTGCAGCGGTGGCCACGGCGGCGTCTTCTGCAGCCTTGGCAGCAGCGACAGAGCGCTCCTTCGCAACCAACTCGGCCGGCACCTGGTCGCTGGACAGGGACACCGGTTTCATCGCAGCCACATGCATGGCAACATCTTTGGCCGGAACTTCCTCGCCGTCATACTCAACCACAACACCGATACGCGTTCCGTGCAGGTAGGAAGCAAGCTTGCCGCCTTCAAAACGCTGGAAACGGCGCACGCTCATGTTCTCGCCAATCTTGCCGATCAGGCCCTTGCGCACATCTTCGATCGTCGGGCCGAACCCGTCCAGCGAGAACGGCATGGCGCCAACCGCGGCGACATCAGCCGGCTTGTTTTTGACGATGCCTTCAGCAACGGCTTGGGTGAAAGCCAGAAAGCTGTCGTTCTTCGTCACGAAATCGGTTTCGCAATTGACCTCGACCAGGGCGCCTGCTGCGCCTTCGCTGTGATAGGCAATCACGCCTTCTGCGGTAATTCGGGAAGCGGCCTTGCCGGCCTTGTTGCCGAGCTTGACGCGCAGGATTTCCTCGGCTTTTTCGAAATTGCCTTCGGCCTCTGTCAGCGCCTTTTTACACTCCATCATCGGGGCGTCGGTTTTTGCGCGCAACTCTGCGACCATGCTTGCTGTGATTGCCATCTTCAGTTCTCCGTGTGTCGTGTTGACTTCAAATAAATACGTAGGGCCTTGGGTAAGGCTGTAAAAAAGGGGCTACGCGAGCCCCTTTTTCGCGTCAGGCGCAGGGCCAGAACAATCAGGCAGCTGCGTTTTCCACTTCGACGAATTCGTCGGAGCTTTCAGGCTGGACCATCTTGACGACCTCATTGCTCGCATTGGCACGGCCTTCGATGATCGCGTCCGCAATGCCGCGGGCATACAGTGCCACAGCTTTGGAAGAGTCGTCGTTGCCGGGAATGACATAGTCAATACCGATGGGCGAATGGTTGGAATCAACCACACCAATCAGCGGAATGCCCAGCTTCTTGGCTTCGAGTATTGCAATCTTGTGGAAGCCGACGTCGATTACGAAAATCGCGTCCGGCAGCGCATTCATGTCCTGAATGCCGCCAATGTCTTTTTCCAGCTTTTCCATCTCACGTTTGAAGGTGAGCTGCTCTTTTTTGCTCAGGGTGTCGAGGCCGACTTCCTGCTGGGCCTTCATTTCTTTCAGGCGCTTGATCGAGGTTTTGACCGTCTTGAAGTTGGTCAACATGCCGCCGAGCCAGCGCTGGTCGACAAAGGGCACGCCGGCGCGTTTGGCTTCGGCAGAGACCAGTTCGCGGGCCTGGCGCTTGGTGCCCACCATCAGGATCGTGCCGCGATTGGCGGACAGGGTTTTGACGAACTTCATCGCTTCCTCGAACATCGGCAGCGATTTTTCGAGGTTGATGATGTGGATACGGTTGCGGTGGCCAAAGATGTAAGGGGCCATCTTGGGGTTCCAGAAGCGGGTTTGATGTCCGAAATGGACGCCGGCTTCCAGCATTTCACGCATGCTTACTGACATAAGATTTCTCCAAAGGTTGTGTCTAAAATCAGCGCTTATCGCCAGGAAACTGTTTGAACAGTACCAAGCAACACCTTGAATGGCTGATTTGCGATTTATTGCACTGCGGCGGGATTGCCTCTCGTACAACCCGCTGAGTATAACATCCCCTCGAGGAAACCCTCCCTTCATGGTCACCGGGAAGCACAGTCGAGCCAAAGCCTTACGCTCACCTGCCCGCAGAGATGTTAGAAAATCCATCACAACCCACATGCATACGTGATGGGCAGAATCCCCATTTGATCAATCAACCATGACCGTCACCGCTCGCCGCCTTTCGACCCTCCCTTTTTCGGACTTCCCAGCATGAGGGTTGCCGTGATCGGGGCTGGCATTGTGGGCATCACCACCGCATGGGAACTGGCCATGGACGGCCATGAGGTGAGCGTTTTCGAGCGCCGCGGTGCAGCGGCAGAGGAAAGCAGTTTTGCCAACGCCGGGGTTGTGGCCCCTGGCTACGTCACGCCATGGGCCGCGCCGGGCATGCCAGGCAAAGTGCTGAGCCATTTGTTCAGTCGCCATGCCTCCGTCAAAGTCGCCCTGCCCCTCTCCGTGAGCGATTTGCGCTGGATGTGGAAATGGTGGCGCGCCTGTAGGCTGGACACCTACCTGCTCAACCGGGCACGCATGCAGCGCCTGGCCTTTTACAGCCGTGAGCGCCTGCATAAAATCACGGCCGACCACGAACTGGAATACGACCGAAATGTGGGCTACATGGTCTTGCTGCGGGCGGAAAAAGACGCACGAATGGTTGAACCTAGCCTGCAGGTGCTGCGCGAAGCTGGTGTGAAGTTCAGACAAATCGGTACCGACGAGGCGCGTCGAATAGAGCCTGCGCTGAACCCCGAGACGCCTTTTCTGGGCGCCATTCACCTGCCGGACGACGAAGTGGCTAACTGTCGGCAATTTGCGCTGCTGCTTAAAAACGAAGCCCAACGCCTGGGCGTCAACTTTGAGTTCAACAAGGCAGTGACCCATATCGACAAGGGGCAGGCAAATGGTTTTTTAATATCAGGCGAAGCAGCGCCAAGAAGCTTCGACGCCGTGGTCTTGTGCGCGGGGGTGGATTCATCGCAGCTGCTCAGGCCGCTCGGCATCAAGGTGCCGATGGCCGCCGTGTATGGCTACTCCGTCAGTGCGCCCATCCGCGAGCCTCTGAACGCACCGCGCAGTGCGTTGATGGATGAACGCTACAAGGTGGCGATTTCCCGTCTGGGCAACCGGGTGCGTGTAGCGGGCAGTGCCGAGATTGGCGGTTCCCTGGCCGTCAAACGCGCGGAGTCCATCCAGACCCTTTACAAAGTACTGCAAGACTGGTTTCCCGGAGCGGCGCAGACCTCGAACACGGGCGCGAGCGTGCAGGAGTGGAAAGGAGCGCGGCCAATGCTGCCAGACGGTCCACCCATCCTGGGCGCCAGTGGCATCCCCGGGCTTTGGCTCAACATTGGTCATGGCTCCAGCGGCTGGGCATTGAGCTGCGGAAGCGCACGCGCTGTAGCCGACCTCCTGGTGGGTAAAAGCCCGGAAATCGACCTGGAAGGTCTGGGTGTGGACCGGCTGCTGGTCTGAACCCTTCACAATCGGCCCATGCAAGCAGTCTCAGGGCTTTTCACCCTTCCCCTTCACGGCGTCGCCTCCACACGCCAACTGGAGCAACAAGCCAGCATGTTGCTGGCCCCGCACACCCTGATGCAACGCGCCGGGCTGGCCACAGCGCGTTTGAGTCTGGCGTTGGCACCGCACGCGCAGCACATGTGGATCGCCTGCGGGCCCGGCAACAACGGCGGCGACGGTCTGGAAGCGGCGATGCATCTCCACCGGTGGGGGAAATCCGTGGTGGTGACGTGGCTGGGTGCCGACAATCCAGCCAAAGTTCCGCCAGACGCCCTGGCGTCGCTCAATCGCGCACGAGCCGCCGGTGTTCCGTTTGCAAGCGTTGCGCCGGCAGATTTCGACTTCGCCATCGACGCCCTGCTGGGTATGGGAGCCACACCTCGCTCAGACGGCGCCAACTCTCACCGGCTTGGCCAGTGGCTGGCCATGCTGAAGGCCACGCAGCAACCGGTTCTGGCCATAGATATCCCGAGCGGGCTCGATGCGGATACCGGCGTTTGTTTGTTTACTCCTGACTTGACAGCCAATGCCCCCAGTCAACAAAGGGCTGGCAACCGATTTACCTTGAGCCTGTTGACAATCAAGCCGGGTTTACTCACAGCCCAAGGCCGGGATCGCTCTGGCGAGCTCTGGTGGGACGACCTGGGCGTTACACCAGTCCCAAGCCAGGCACCCGACGCATGGTTGTGGGGACGGGACCGCGCGGGCGAGCCCGGCCGCCGTCAGTCACCGCACATCAGTCACAAAGGCAGCTTTGGCGACGTCGCCATTCTTGGTGGGGAATGCGCCGCTGACACCCAGATGGCGGGTGCCGCCTTGCTTGCAGGCCGCGCAGCCCTGCATTCTGGCGCGGGTCGCGTGTATGTTGCGCTGCTTGGCGCGGCAACTCTCACGGTTGACCCGCAGCAACCCGAGCTGATGTTTCGGACGCCCGAGGCGATCGATCTGAAGGCACAGGTCGTGGTCTGCGGCTGCGGGGGCGGCGACGCAGTGGCCGGCGTTCTACCCCGTGTTCTCTCGAGTGCCGTTGCCGCCGTGCTGGATGCCGACGCACTTAACGCCATCGCGCGGGACACGCAGCTACAAGCCCAGCTGATTGCACGCCAGAGCCGCGGATACCACACGGTACTGACGCCGCATCCGCTGGAGGCTGCGCGGCTGTCGGGTAGCAACACGGCTGCTGTGCAAGGCAACCGCCTGCAGGCGGCCCAGCACTTGGCCAAGCAGTTTCAGTGTGTGGTCGTTCTCAAAGGTTCGGGCACGATCATCGCCGCGCCCAACCAGACCCCTGTGATCAATAGCGGCGGCAATGCGCGCTTGGCCACGGCAGGCACGGGCGACGTGCTGGCCGGCATGCTGGGCGCAGCGATGGCCAGCAGAAAATCCGCTTTTGAGTCCGCGTGCAGCGCGGTGTTCTGGCATGGCCAGATGGCTGACGACTGGAACACATGCCGACCCGGCGTGCCGCTAACGGCGTCCCTGCTAGCCCAGAATCATCAAGCCAATTTGAAGCAGTAGCAGCAACACCAGCGCTGACAGATCCAGCCCACCGATCGCCGGGATGACGCGTCGCAATGGTGCCAACATCGGATCGGCAAGCCGCCCCAGCAAGCCCAGCATCACCGAGCCCGGTTGCACCCAGGACAGGATGGCATACACGAGCACCACCATAAACGCCGTTTGCAAAGCCACACGCACCAGCATCTTGATGGCAAACAGAAGCACACCGGGCAGCAAGCCTGGGCCAAACTCGGATAAGGCCGGCAGCCCATCAGACAGGATGCCGAACAGAACAGCCCACAGCAACGCGTAAGCCAGCGCCAGCAATAACGCCGCCAACAGGCTGGCCCAATCCACGCGCGATTGCGCCACCGCCTTGGGCAAAACACGTCGCAGCGGCTTGACGAGCCAGTCCGTCACCGCCATCACAAAGTAGCCGGGCTGCGCGCTCATGTTGATGCGCAGCCAGTTCATCCAGGCCCGCAGCAATGCCGAGCCAATCAGCACGAAAAAGACCGTTTCGAGCAGGAAGGACAGGATGCGAATCAGCATGGTTCTGACTAACGCCTGGGTTTTTTACTTTGCTTGCGCCCGGGACCGGCTGCTGATTTTTTAACCGCCGCCTTGAGCGCCTGAATGGGGGACTTGGCGGACCTGCCTCCGGTGGCGCTACTCCCTCGAACGCTGGCGCGCTGCTCAGTTCGCTTGCCGCCGCGCTTGTCGCCTCGCTTCTCACCCACAGTTCGCGCGGAATCCCGGTCCTGCGTGGGGAGATCAGCGACGCGTCCGCCAGCTTTGTCTTTCATCGCGCGGGTAAGCAGCTCTTCTCCCTCACGCACCAGACGGAAATCGATCTTGCGTCCGTCCAGGTCAACCCTGCTCACCTGGACCCGCACGCGCGTGCCAATGGCGTAACGAATGCCGGTGCGCTCGCCGCGCAACTCTTGTCGTGCCTCGTCAAAGCGAAAATATTCGCCGCCCAGCTCAGTGATATGGACCAAGCCCTCGACGTACATCGCATCCAACGTGACGAAAATGCCGAAGCCTGTGGCGGCCGTGACCACACCGCCAAACTCTTCGCCCAGATGCTCACGCATGTACTTGCATTTGAGCCACGCTTCCACATCACGGCTGGCTTCATCAGCGCGGCGCTCATTGGCGCTGCAATGCAACCCGGCCGCCTGCCAGGCCAACTGATCGGCGCTTGCCTTTTTCGGCTTTTGCGTCGGGTCTTTCACCCGGGATGCAAGTCGTTTGGACAACTTGGCTTCGGCCTCTCCGGGAGTCGGCAAAGTCGGCAACTGGTATTTGGTCTGATTCAGCACCGCCTTGATGACGCGATGCACCAGCAGATCCGGGTAACGCCGGATCGGGCTGGTGAAGTGGGTGTAGGCTTCGTAGGCCAAACCAAAGTGACCGCTGTTCATCGGTGTGTAGATGGCCTGCTGCATCGATCGCAGTAGCATGGAATGAATTTGCTGCGCGTCAGGCCTGTCCTTGGTGGCCACGGCAATCTGCTGGAATTCACCCGGCGTCGGATCGTCGCTGATGCTCATGCCCAGGCCAATGGCCTTCAGGTAATTGCGCAGCATGTCTTTTTTCTCAGGCGTGGGGCCTTCGTGCACACGGAACAAACCCACATGCTTGCTCTGAGAAATGTAGTCGGCCGAACAGACGTTCGCGGCCAACATGGCCTCCTCAATCAGGCGGTGCGCCACATTACGGGTACGCGGAACAATTTTTTCAATGCGTCCAGCGTCGTCACAAACAATTTGCGTCTCGGTGGTTTCAAAATCCACCGCACCGCGCACGCTGCGCTCCTTGAGCAATGCCTGGTACACGTCGTGAAGGTCCAGCAAATGCGGCACCAAGGCCTTGCGCTGCGCGGCTTCTGGTCCGCGCGTGTTGGCCAGGATAGCCGCGACCTCGGTATAGGTAAACCGCGCATGGCTGAACATGACGGCAGGATAAAACTGGTAGGCGTGAACTTCACCTTTGGCATTGACCAGCATGTCGCACACCATGCACAAGCGCTCGACATTCGGATTAAGCGAGCACAGGCCATTGGACAGTTTTTCAGGCAGCATGGGAATCACGCGGCGCGGGAAGTACACGCTGGTGGCCCTGTCATAGGCGTCCACATCAATCGCGCTACCGGTTTCCACGTAGTGACTGACATCAGCAATGGCCACCAGAAGGCGCCAACCCTTGCCCCGCCCTACTTTGGCCGGCTCGCAATAAACCGCGTCGTCAAAGTCCCTGGCATCCTCGCCGTCAATGGTTACCAACGCCACGTCGCTCAGATCCACGCGGTGTTTCTTGTCGCCGGGACGCACTGCATCGGGCAATGTGCGGGCCAGAGCCAGCGCGGCATCGCTGAACTCATGCGGCACGCCGTATTTGCGTACCGCTATTTCGATCTCCATGCCTGGGTCGTCAATTTCGCCCAGTATTTCCTTGACGCGCCCGACGGGTTGGCCAAACAGGGCCGGCGGCTCGGTCAGCTCGACCACCACAATCTGCCCGGTCTTGGCAGAACTGATGGCGCCTTTGGGAATCAGCACATCCTGTCCGTAACGCTTGTCTTCTGGCGCCACCAGCCAGACGCCACTTTCCTGCAGCAGTCGGCCAATGATGGGGTTTGCCGATCGCTCGATGATCTCGGTCACGCGACCTTCTGGCCGGTTCTTGCGATCGTGCCGCACGATACGCGCCTTGACGCGGTCTTTGTGCAGTACCGCGCGCATCTCGTTGGGGGGCAGGTAAATGTCGGCTTCGCCGTCGTCGCGCAGCACGAAGCCGTGGCCATCGCGATGGCCAGAAACGGTTCCCTCAAATTCGGCGAGCAGTCCGGCACTTTGGCCGCCGGTGTTTGTAGTTGCTTTAATAAGTGATCTCTTTCTTGAGATGGTTAAATCGAAATGAATGGCAGAGCCAAAGATTGAAGCTGCCGATTCGTCATGTTGGTTGGTTGTCAGGCATCAAAAAAAGACGGCGTTGGGTCGGATCAACGCACACCCGATTTTTCGTCCATGTATGGGGTTATATCCTGCAGCGCTATCGAATTTTTTAAGGTCAGCGACTGAAAAACGATTCTGTAATGGTACACTGCTAGTTGTGCCCGGGTGGCGGAATTGGTAGACGCGCACGGTTCAGGTCCGTGTATCGCAAGATGTGGAGATTCGAGTTCTCTCCCGGGCACCAGATACACCCAAGTCAGCAAAAGCTGACAAAACAAAGGCTACTGTCGATCCAGTAGCCTTTTTGCTTTTTCAACGCTTTTTCAGCGTCGCAGCTTTACTCAAATCGGCAAGGCCACCAGATCATGGCCTTGCGTGCCAACGATCCGGGCCTTTGTAAACTCGCCTACCTTCAGCGTCTTGCTGATTTTCTCTGGCGGCAATAATTTCACACTGCCGTCAATTTCTGGCGCGTCGGCATAACTGCGACCCAGACCGCCTTTTCTTCCCATCCCCGGCGCCGAATCCACCAGCACCTGCATGGTCGCCCCCACGCGTTGCTGCAGCTTGGCGCTGGACACCGCTTCGGCCACTGCCATGAACCGTGCGCGGCGTTCTTCACGCACTTCAAATGGCAGCATGCCGGGAATATCGTTGGCCTTGGCGCCATCAACCGGGCTGTAGGCAAAGCAACCTGCTCTGTCAATTTTCGCTTCGCGCATGAAATCAAGCAGGTCTGCGAACTCGGCTTCGGACTCTCCGGGAAACCCGGCGATGAAGGTGCTGCGGATGACTATCTCCGGACACATTTCTCGCCAGCGCGCGATACGCTCCAGATTTTTCTCACCGCTGGCGGGCCGCTTCATGCGTTTGAGAACGTCGGGGTGGCTGTGCTGCAATGGCACATCCAGATAAGGCAAGACCTTGCCGGTGGCCATCAACGGAATCACTTCATCCACGCTGGGGTAGGGATAAACATAATGCAGGCGTACCCAGGCGCCATAAGGCTCTGCAATCTCGCCCAGGGTCTGCACCAGCTCCAGCATCCGTGTCTTCACCGGTTTGCCATCCCAAAAACCCGTGCGGTATTTAACGTCCACACCATAGGCCGAGGTGTCCTGGCTAATGACCAGCAACTCTTTGACGCCGCCTTCAAACAGGGCGCGCGCCTCGCTGAGAACATCGCCGATGGGACGCGATACAAGATCGCCGCGCATCGACGGAATGATGCAAAACGTACAGCGGTGGTTACACCCCTCGCTGATTTTCAGGTACGCGTAGTGCCTGGGCGTGAGCTTGATGCCGGCGATGCCAAAGGAGTTGGGCACCAGGTCAACAAAAGGATCGTGTGGCTTCGGCAGGTTCAAATGCACCGCATCCATCACCTCCTGTGTGGCATGGGGGCCAGTCACCGCCAGCACGCTGGGGTGCATCTGCCGGACCAGATTGCCGCCGCCCTCGCCTGCCTTCGCGCCCAGGCAGCCGGTCACAATGACGCGACCGTTTTCGGCCAGCGCTTCACCAATCGTGTCCAGGCTTTCCTTGACCGCGTCGTCAATAAACCCGCAGGTGTTAACGATGACCAGATCCGCACCTTCAAAGGTCTTGGAGGTCTGGTAGCCCTCGGCATTGAGCTGGGTAAGAATCAGTTCGGAATCGGTCAGGGCTTTGGGGCAACCCAAGCTGACAAAACCGACGCGTGGGACTTTGTTCAGCGGCGGAGAAGGGGGAAGTGAAAGGGCTTGGCTCATGACCTCTATTGTCTCAGAGACCATCTGCTGCAGACTTTGCGGGGGCTAAGGTGCCTGCTTGCGCTGTCAGCGTTTGACGCCCAATGCAGCCAGCATCTGCTCACTCTGTTTTTGCATCTGTTCCTGCATCTGGGTGAACACGGTCTTTGACTGCTCGACATAGCTGCCCATCATGCCTTGCATCATCGGTGATTGGGCGTTGATGAATTGGGCCCACGTATCGGGCGACAAACCCTGAGACTGCTCGGACATTTTCACCTGCAGGTCCATGAATGACTGGACGTTTTTCTCCAGATAATTCCCCATGAAACTCTGCATGGCATTGCCGTAAAAACGGATGATGTTGCCAAGCACAGATTCGGTAAACATGGGAGCGCCGCCGGTTTCTTCTTCCAGAATGATCTGCAGCAATATGCTGCGGGTCAGATCCTCGTTTGTTTTTGCGTCACGCACGACGAAATCAGCACTGTCCATGACCAGTTGTTTGACGTCGGTCAGCGTGATGTATGCGGAGGTATCGGTGTCGTAAAGGCGCCGATTTGGATACTTTTTAATGATGCGCGGAGATGCCGCTTTGCCGTTCCCACCCCGGGTGCCCGACGAAGCGCTTTGAGCTTGCGAAGCGTCAGATGTCTGACTTCTGGATGAACTGGTGGGCTTGCTTTTCGGCACTGCGCGAACTCCTTGAGGACTGCCGGTGCTGGTGCACGGGCTTGCTTCCATTCTAGGAAGTATGCCAACCAAAAATCAACTTGGTTTACCCTGTGGGACCTGAGGTCACGACGGGAGGAAAACAAGAATTAAGAAAATTGGTAGGCGCGATTGGACTCGAACCAACGACCCCCACCATGTCAAGGTGGTGCTCTAACCAGCTGAGCTACGCGCCTAAGGACTGTTCGACCTCCTCATTGTAGCAGGAGATATTTGGCCCCCACGCTCGTTCACTTCGTGTAACTCGCTGCCCCCCAAGGGGGCGTGCTTTTCTTGGGGCGGCCCGGCGGAAAATTTGCCCCCACGTTCATTCACTGCGTGTAATTCTCTGCCCCCCGAGGGGGCGTGTTTTTCTTGGGGCGGCCCGGCGAAAAACCTGGCCCCCACGTTCGTTCTCTTCGTTTAGCTCTCAGCCCCCAGCTTGCGTGTTTCAGCGTCGTCGAGCCGAACGCACACCCGGCACCTCGGCCACGACGGAAATGACCTGATTGAGCCGGCCTGACTCGGCCACTTCTACCGTGAAGGTCATCCGGGCCGAGCCGCCGCGGTTGTCCTTGAGCGACTGGGTCTGTACCCCGATGACATTCATTTTTTCCTTGGCAAACACTTCCGAAATGTCACGCAGCAAGCCCTGCCGGTCGGCAGCCTCGATCGCCACGTCCACGGGATAAACCGAACCGTCACTCGTCTTCGGTTGATTCCACTGGACCTCGATCACGCGGTCAGGGCTACCGCCGGCCATGTTTTTAAAGTTGCTGCAGTCGCTGCGGTGTATGGCGACACCCTTGCCCTTGGTGACAAAGCCCAAAATTGCGTCAGGTGGCGCTGGTTTGCAGCACTTGGCCAGTTGTGTTAACAGCGAAGCGATACCCACAACGAGCACGCCGCCCTTGCCTGCCCGTCCACCGGACTTGTCCGGTGGACGAGCTTTTTTTGCCAGCACATAGTCATCCTGCGTCGGCACCGGCTCAGGAGGTTTGAGCATGTTTTCAATGGTGCGCAGGGACAACTCATCCTTGCCCACCACTTCAAACAAATCGTCAGCCGTTTTAAAGCCGAGTTGCGCGGCAACATCCTCCAGCTTCATCGCCGTTTTGCCCTCGCGCTGAAGCAGTTTTTCCACCGCTTCGCGGCCACGGGCGACCGTCTGAGCCATGGCCAGCACATTGAACCAGGCGCGCACTTTTGAACGCGCTCTGTTGCTGGTCAAAAATCCGAGCTCAGGGTTAAGCCAGTCCCGTGACGGACCGCCCTCCTTCGTTGTAATAACTTCCACCGTCTGACCGTTCTGGAGCGGTGTATTGAGCGGCACCATGGCGCCGTCGATACGTGCGCCGCGGCAACGATGCCCGAGACTGGTGTGAACGCTGTAGGCAAAATCAACCGCCGTGGCCCCTTGCGGCAACTCCACAATGGCGGCTTCAGGCGTCAGCACATAGATGCGGTCTTCAAACAGGCCTTGATTTGCGTCAGCCGCCTTTTTTGCCAGCGGGCCGGATAAATCCCGCTCCCACGCCAGCAATTGCCGGAGCACTGCAATCTTGGCGTCGTACTCGCTGCTGGCAGAGACACCGCCATAACCTTTTGCACCCGCCTCCTTGTACGCCCAGTGCGCAGCGACACCATGCTCGGCATGGTCGTGCATCGCCTGCGTACGTATCTGTATTTCAACCGCGCGTTGCTGTCCGTCCCGTACAACCGTATGCAAGGACTGGTAGCCGTTGGATTTTGGCTTGGCAATGTAGTCGTCGAACTCACCCAAAACTGGCGTGAAATTTGAATGCACATAACCGAGAGCGGCATAACAGCCGTTCACATCTGCCGCAATCACGCGCAGCGCGCGGATGTCGAACACCTGCTCAAAATCGAGCGACTTCCCGCGCATCTTTTTCACGATGCTGTAAATGTGCTTGGGCCGGCCCTGTACCAGCGCAGCAATGCCGCTGCGGTTTAAATCGCGCTCCAGTTGGACACGCAGCGCTTCCATGAATCCCTCGCGCTCTTTTCTTTTTTCATCAAGCAGCCGCGCAATACTTTTATAGGTATCGGGCTCCAGAAAACGGAAAGCCAGATCCTCCATTTCCCACTTGATTTGCCAGATACCCAGCCGATTGGCCAGAGGCGCAAACACATGCAGCGATTCGCGTGCAATCGAAAGCGGTGCCGACTGCCGGATGGCTGCGAAGTGACGCAGGGTCTGCAGACGGGAAGCCAGCCGCAGCATGACCACCCGTAAATCGCGCGAAAACGCCAGCAACATCTTGCGCACGTTTTCGGTTTGCGCCGCCGCATCTTCGGACAGACGCGCTTTGGCGTTGGCGGCCCTGGCCTGCTTTTGCACATTGACCAGTTTGGTCGTTTCGATGGCAAGCGCCGCAAAGTTGGCGCCAAATGCCTTGGTGATTACCTCCAGCGGTTTGTTCAGATGCTCGCAGGCATGTACGAGATAGGTGGCAGCCTGCATCGCCTCCGATCCGCCGATAGACTTCAAAATGGCAGCGACCGCGTCCGCGTGCGCGAGTATGTTTTCGCCCGTATCCAGCGTCTCGCTGGCTATCAATGGCTCGGCAAACGCGCGAGCGCGCGCCAGCGCGTCGGGTTGATCCGGCAGACTGTCTGCGGTGGCCGTCACGATGGACGCATTGGCAGGGTGAACTGAGGTCAGGGCCACTCGCCCTGCACCGGTATGTTTCATGCTTTTAAGAACGGCATCTAGACAAAAAGAAAATCACCCACTGTAGCGACCTGATCCGGGGCAACCAGGGTCGGTGCATGCCCCACTCCTTCAAACTCCACGAGCCGTGCCTTGGGGCCCCGCTGCGTCATGGCCAAGGCGGTGGCGTGGCTTAACAAGTCCGATTGCGCGCCACGCAAGACCAATGTCGTCGCCTGCACTTGATCATAGAGGTGCCACAACACCGCTTCGCCCTGCTTGGTCGACTCTTGCGTGGCCGCGCGGAAGGGCACCGCAATAGCCGGGTCGTAGTGCAGCATGACACTGCCATCAGATGCGCCGGGCACCGGTTTAACCATGTGGCGGGATAACTCAAGCCACTGCTCGGGCGTATGAGGGCCAAAACTGCTTGAGATGGTCCACATGGCGTCTGCCGCCGCCTGTGTAGATGCGAAATACCCGGCCTTGCCGAGATAAGCGCTGATACGCTCAATGGCCTGCCATTCAATGGCAGGGCCCACGTCATTGAGCACAAGCTTGTTCACCGGTGTTGGCATCAGGTTGCTGGCCCCGCCTTCACCCACACCCGGCTGGCCGGCAACCGCCAGGCCGATCAGCCCCCCCATGCTGGTGCCCACCCAGTCCAGCGTTGTGATGGGGGACTGTTGGTGCACCTGACCCAGCAGAACCAGCATGTCTGCTGCATAGAAAGGAATTTGATAACCCATCGGATCTTTGAGCCAGTCGCTTTCTCCGCGGCCAGCCACATCGGGGCAAATCACCCGCACATCGTCACACAGGTATCGGGCCAACACGTCAAAATCGCGCCCTTGGCGCGACAGCCCATGAACACACATCACCACATGCGGATTGGAAGGGTCGCCCCACTGCCAGTAGGCCATGCGGTGGCCACCCGAAGCATCAGGGCAGGATACGTAGTTCAGCGTAGGTTCAGTCATTGCAAAGTAATCCGGGTTCAAGGATTGATAATCGTCAGCACTGCTAGTCAGCGTTTCATTTGCATCGTAATTCATCCGGAGAAACTTCATGCTAAAAGGTAAAACTGCCCTTGTGACTGGCTCGACCAGCGGCATCGGCCTGGGAATCGCCAAGGCACTGGCGGCACAAGGTGCCAACATCGTCCTCAACGGTTTTGGCGACGTCGAAGGGCCCAAGGCAGAAGTCGCTGCCCTGGGTGTGAAGGTGGCCTATCACGGTGCTGATATGAGCAAGCCTGCAGAGATCGAAGAGATGATGAAATTTGCCGCCACTCAATTCGGTCAGGTGGACATCCTTGTGAACAACGCAGGCATTCAGCATGTCGCAAAAATCGAAAACTTTCCGGTCGACCGCTGGGACGCCGTCATCGCCATCAACCTGAGTAGCGCCTTCCACGCAACCCGTCTGGCCCTGCCAGCCATGAAAGCCGCCGGCGGGGGCAAAGGTTGGGGCCGAATCATCAATCTCGCGTCGGTTCACGGCCTGGTAGGGTCGGCTGAAAAATCGGCGTATGTTGCGGCCAAGCACGGCATTGTCGGTTTGACCAAAGTCACCGCACTCGAAAACGCCACCAACGGCGTTACCTGCAACGCCATCTGCCCAGGTTGGGTGTTGACCCCGCTGGTACAAAAGCAGGTCGACGCGAGAGCAGCGGCCGGCGGTATTTCCAATGAGCAGGCGACGCAGCAATTGCTGGGTGAAAAAGAACCGTCCATGCAGTTCACCACGCCGGAAGAACTGGGCGCATTGGCCGTGTTTTTCTGCTCGCCGGCCGGCAACAACGTCCGTGGCGTCGCGTGGAATATGGACGGCGGCTGGGCTGCCCAGTAGCCGGGTCAGGTTTGACCTCGACAAAAGAAAACCCCAAGCCGATACGACTTGGGGTTGGTATTTGGTGGGAGATACAAGTTTCGAACTTGTGACCCCTGCAGTGTGAATGCAGTGCTCTACCCCTGAGCTAATCTCCCTTTTTGCCCGCTTGGGCAGCCTCAGATTATAAGCTGTTTATATCAGGCACTGGCGGGCATGGCCCGCCACACGGTTCGGCCTTTGCTGGCTTTGTCAATGTCGGCGAGCAACTGGTCATGTGCCAACAGCTCCTGCTCATTCGCCAGCAGCAGCGGCAGGTCAAACCTGCTCAGATCCACGGCAATCATGCGGCTGCCATCGGGCGCATCAGACCCCACGTCCATCACCAGCGCGTTTTGTCCACGCGTCAGGTTGATGTAGACGTCAGCAAGCAATTCAGCATCCAGCAAAGCCCCGTGCAGGGTGCGGCCGGAATTGTCGACCTCCAGACGATCGCACAGTGCATCAAGCGAATTACGCTTGCCCGGAAACAGCTCCTTGGCCATCATCAAACTGTCGGTCACCTTGGCCACGCATTGCTTCATAGGCGGAAGCCCCGCCAGCTCCAGTTCCTTGTTCAGAAAACTGACATCAAACGGCGCGTTGTGAATGATGATCTCTGCGCCCTGCAGATACGCGAGCAATTCATCGGCAATGGCCGGGAATTTGGGCTTGTCGCGCAAAAACTCATTGCTGATGCCATGCACCTTCAGCGCGTCTTCATGGCTGTCGCGCTCGGGATTCAGGTAGAAATGCTTGTTGTTGCCAGTGAGCTTGCGGCCCAGAAGTTCAACGCACCCAATTTCAATGATGCGGTCGCCGTTTTCGGCGGAGAGGCCTGTGGTTTCGGTGTCAAGAACGATTTGGCGCATGACTCAGATGATAGCTGCGCTGGGCCGGTGATTGTTTTTCCGCCGGGCCGCCCCAAGGAAAAATGCGCCTCCTCGGGGGGCAGCAAACCACACGGAGTGGGGCGCGTGGGGGCCTTATTTCACCAGGCGTGCAATGTATCGACTGGAAACCGGCCCTCTTTGACCGCGTCCACATAAGCTTGCATCGCACCCCGCACACTGCCGGCATCGTTCATGAAATTGTGCACAAATTTTGGCATCTTGCCCAGGTTCATGCCCAGCATGTCGTGCAAGACCAGCACCTGGCCAGCGGTTCCCACGCCAGCGCCTATGCCTATGGTGGCGCAATGGTTCAGCTCGGTCGTCAGCGCCGCCGACAAGGCGGCCGGCACCATCTCCAGCACCAGCATGGCCGCGCCGGCCTGCTGCAGCGCCAGCGCCTGGTTTTTCAGCGTGGCGGCGGCTTCGTCGGATTTGCCCTGCACGCGGTAGCCGCCCAGCGCATGCACGGTTTGCGGCGTCAGGCCCAGGTGGGCGCAGACCGGAATGCCGCGCTCGACCAGAAAACGCACCGTGTCCGTGGTCCAGCCGCCGCCCTCGAGCTTGACCATGTGCGCGCCGCTTCGCATCAGCCGTGCCGCGCTGCGCATGGCCTCGTCGACCGAGGCGTGGTAGCTGCC